>CAMWYM010000069.1 GCA_947178475.1 uncultured Clostridium sp.
TCCACCTTGTTTTTGATGCTTTTTTACAGATCCAGTTCCTCTATAACGTCATCTATCCGCTTATAATCCGTATTATAAATATCCGCAAACAGGGCAAGGTTTTCGTATACCGTCATTTTTTCATACAAGCCGCTGGTATCACTCATAATTCCAATCTTGGGCTTTATCATTGGAGAAAACGGACTTTCCCCAAAAACCAGCATTTCTCCCCCGTCACTGTACATCTGACCGGTCAGCAGTTTAATTGTAGTTGTCTTGCCTGCACCGGAGGGTCCAAGATATCCAAATATCTCTCCCCGTTCCACCTCCATATCACATTTTTCTAATGCTTTTACCTCTCCAAATGTCTTGGTCAATTGATTAACCTTGATGACCTTTTCATTCTGCATATCGCATGCCTCCTTTTCACTTTTAATAGACAGCCTCAATTCTAGCCTTTTGTGAAAATAATGCATTATATTTCCCTTAAATGGAGCAATCTTTAGGGTAAACAGAGCACATCAGTCAATGAATGGAGCAGCCGATAGACCATGTTCCAGCCTTTATAACCGCTAAATTTATCCTAACACGCAAAAAAAGTATGCCATCTGACATACTTTTTTATAAACGGATTGTACACCCATCACAATATCCAATTATCTGTGCCGGCTCAATTTTTCAAAAAGGATACTTTTACCTTTCCGCTTCCCACCGCCTTTGCAAGTCCCTCTGGATTTTGGATATATCCAATCCTTGTATATTCATAATTCGTCCGAAAGGTATCATAAAATAGTACAATACAGTTATCCCCATAAAGCATAAGGTCTCCCATTTTGATTGTATCTATTTTCTTCTCGTCCGCTGTAAAGGTCGTGTCTGCATAATAATACTTCTCGTTCCCGTTTAATTCACTCATGGTAATTGTCTTTGGAAGCTTTTCATAAAATTCCCTGCCCGTCTGTGTGTTATATACTTTTGCTGTAAAATCCTGACCGTTTATGCGGATAGTAAAGGATTGCTGCTTTTCTTCCTGTTTTTGCTTATGCTTCACCTTTACCGTCACGGTAAAGGATTTCTTATAAATCTTACCGTCTGCTTTCTTTCGATAGGACACCTTCGCCTTTACTTTACAGGTCCCGCTGCCCTTTGCCGTAATTTTGCCTTTTTTACTCACCACTGCTATCCGCTTATCGGAGCTGCTATACGTAACCTTGACGATATATTTTCCCGACACCTTTACCTTGGAGCTGCCGCCCTCCTTCAAAGATACCTCCTTCTTGCTTTTCAGCTTCGGGATGGCTGTACCTGTCTTGGCATGCGCCACACGTTTTACCGATACACTGCCTGCAAACACTACAATCAGCATAGTCAGAGCAATCCATCTCCACACGGAAAAAAACTTCCTTTTTTGACCCATAACCTCCACCTCATTTCTATTTTTTTAAGGAAAATGTAACCGTCACGTCACCGTCACCCAGAATATCCTTTAGGTCCCTTGCCGATATACCCTGAACCCTGCCAAGTCTCGTAAAATTCCATGTATTCTTATCATAATATATCGTAATCTGGTTTCCCTGATATAGAATTACATCTCCTGCCTCCGTTGTAATACTCTCATCATTTGTCGGAAGGGTACTCCCTAAACTGCCGACCTTTTCAAAGCCACCATATTCCCGCATATCCACTGTAATATCTGACTCCTCTAAAAGTTTCACTAATGCCTCTGCCGAAGAATTATTTTCCGGAGATATCTCAAGGATATTCTCGCCAATCTGTGCATAAATCATTTGAATCTCACTCTCCTTTTCCTGTATCTGGGACACTTGCGGTTTATCCGCTTCCTCTGTCCCTTCTTCCTTTTTTGTAATCAGAAAATATACATCTACATTCCAGCTGTCATCCTTATTCTCCTCATAGGCAGTCTGTACCAGCTCTGTAATATTATCTACCCCCGAAAAATAACCGATTGGTGTCGCCGTAATGCCGGCCTGTGCCACATCCTTAAAATATAATCTGAGTTGCCCATCACTGAACAAATACAGCTCTCCCGCATGGATTTCGGAAACCTCGGTCTCATCATCTCTTGTATAATTTCCTCTGATGTTTTGTGCCACATATCCGTCCTCTTCCTCATAAGTATAGGTAGGAAAACGCATTTCACTTTCAGATAAATAGCCTAAAATTGTATCTACCGCCGCATTATTGTACATGTCAATCGTATAATCCGTATTATCGTTTAATCCGATTTTGGCAGTAACGACACCCTTTCGCACCGAACCGTCATATGCACCTACTATCTCCGCCTCATCTGCCGTCCCGGTATCCGCACTTTCCGGACGAAGTACCTCTTCCGGAGGTTCCTCTACCAATCTTTCCTCCTGTCCGCACCCTGCCAAACCAAATACACATATTCCCATAACTGCTGCAAATAATAAGCTTTTAATTTTCATCCTATATTCCTCCTTGACTATAAAATTTTTCTCCTCACTCTTCATTTTGTTCTATCAAGTGTATTATTTTTACTGTCTTTAACTTCTTTCCATACAGCCATGCAAAGACTAAAAATGCTGCTGGCACCACCAAAAGCGGCACTGCATTTTCCACCAGACCAATACCTCCCTTAAATTCTCCTATGCCAAATGACCGGAATATCACTCCTATCCATCTGTCACTGAACAATATGGACAGAACCGTTCCTGTAACGGCACCAGCTACAGCAACAATGAAAAAACGCAGGGCAAAGGATAATCTCAATATCCTCTCATGAAATCCCATGCTTCGGTAAACTGCTAAATCTGACATTTCGGATAAAATCATCTTGTCTGCGACGAGTGCTGTTGCCAGCAGTATAATGCCTGCTGAAACCATATAAATTACTGCAATCATCAAATGCAGCAGCTTCACTATTCCGTCCAGTCCTGACCAGCTATTGGTGTGGACATCAATATTTTTATAATGCGCCTTTAAATATTCATAGGCATAATCCCGCATATCTCCCTCTTCCAAAATATAATGCTTGCACCAGATGAAGCCTGTCACATCTCCAATCTGGGAGTATCCGGGTGTACTCATACCGATATTATTTCCCATTCCATTGGCGCATTGATAGATACCGGAAATCTGATATTCTCCCGTTCGCCCTGCCGCAGATACCTTTACAAAATCACCGATATCCACATTCAATTCTCCTGCTACCGTATCTGTGATAAGAATTTCATTTCCCTCCGGGGCTCTTCCACGCAGAACATGAAACCATCTAATATCACTTAAAACATTTGCCGTATATTCCTGACCGTTTACCGTAACACTTTCCATTGCCAGCTCATACTGTTGTATTACAGGCGAATACCAGTTAATCGCTCTCTCTATTTCGTCCATCGGTACAGACTGGTGAAAGGGCTGTACACCCAAATCATGCTCCGCCACGCTGAAAGCATTCATCAGCCCCTCTCCGTTTCTGCCCAGCCAGCCGCCCATATGCCCAATCATGCTAAGAAAGAAGGTAAGCAGCACTGCTATCAAAAATAGTGACATATATTTTTTCTTGTTTGCCATAAGTGCCCGAAACGCCATATCATATGACAGATATCTCTTTCTAAGAGGTGTATTTACCGCTCGAGCACCCTTTGTCTCCTGTATTATTAAAAGAGGACGAACCATAAGGATTTTCCCTGTTTTTTTCCATACAATAAATGCACTAAACACTGCCAGTCCAAAAAATGCAGGAATAAGTCTGATTACAGATATTTTTATAGCAATCAGCATTCCAGTAGAGGTTATCATGCCCTGCGCAATCCGCCTGCACAGCCATTTACATGGCAATACTCCCAAAAGAGCACCGGATACCGCACTCCCGCCATACAAACTCAGATATACCCGCTGCTGGATTTCCCCTGGAAGTCCTATGGTTTTTAATATTGCCATATTCTTCTTTTCCTGCTCAATCACCGTTTCCATGCTGTGCAATACGATAATGACACATACAAGAAAAAGTATGATCGAAAAAATAAACAGAAATCCTGACAGTATATTCTGTAATAACAGCATATAGCTTAATATCGAATTCTTTCGATAAGTAAACTCCGTGTATCTGGAAAGCTCTGTCTCTTCAATCATCTCTTGGTAAAACTCCCTGTCCGCCTGCCTCACGCCTTCCGCTTTTTCAATGTGGAGCATGGCGCCTGTTTTTGCCAGAGCATTATTGTCCCCCGCAGTTTTCAGCATATCGCACAGCTCTTCATAATCCGACCGGCTAATCAGAAAACTCTTCATATCAATCATGGAGCTTCCCATAAACGCATCCTCAAAATAGCCTGCTATCTGAAATGTCCTTTTCCCTCCTGTTCTCGTCAGTTCAAAAGTAATAGCCTCTCCGATTTGTGCTCCATATAATGACTTCATTGCCGGAGATACATAAATTGTCCCCTGATCAATCGATGTCTTTTCCAATTTCTCTGCATTTTCGTCCGTAAGCTGATAGGGAACTGCTTCCTCATAAACCGTCAACTGCCCTTCATTATCGGAATATGCCCCGTTTATTTCGTATCCAGCATAAATAATATCCTGTACAGTCACGCTTCCGGTATCTTCAAGCATACGGATATCACGGATTAGTTCTTCCGGATAATTGCTTACCCAGACAGTAAAATCTCCGAAACCCAGACGGTTCATCTCCTGTTCCACCGAAGTTCTCCCACTGTCATATAGCGTAACGGAAGAGAACAGAAACATTGAAAGAACAAACATCATAAGAAATATGGAGATAACAGGAAATCTCTGTTTCTTCCATGCTGCTTTCAATAGCATAACCATGCTTAAACGTATCTTATCCTTGTCCATACAAACCCCTCTTTTACCAGCCTGATTTCATCAGAAAATCCGATAATTTCTCTTCACGCTCTTTATCTGAATCCCTATACTTCGGCAAAGAAAGCTCAGAAATAATTTCCCCATCCTCTAAATACAGTATCCTGTTTCCCCGTAAAGCCGCTTCCCTGTCATGGGTGACAAGAACAACCGTCTGACCTTCTTCATGTAAAATTGTCAGCAGATTCAGCACTTCCCTTGTATTCGCCCTATTTAATGCCCCTGTAGGTTCATCTGCAAACAATAACTCTGGATTTCCAATAACCGCCCTAGCCACTGCCGCCCGCTGTGCCTCACCGCCGGAAACCTGCGCTGGAAGATGATTCCTTACATGAATAAGCTTCATCCGTTCTAACAGACCTTCCGTCTGCTCCCTCGCCTGTGCCTCCGTCATGGAAAGTTTTACCAGCCCTGCCATAAGAATATTTTCATAAAGTGTGAGATTACTGACAAGATGCGTTTTTTGAAATACAAAACCAAATGCATTCCCTCTAAGCTCTGTCAATTCTTTCTCCGTCAATTCCGAAAGCTTTCGTTCTCCGTAAACCACCTCTCCTTCTGTAGCCCTATCCATCCCACTAAGCATATACAAAAGTGTTGATTTACCGGAGCCTGAGGAACCCATAATAACGGTAAAATCTCCTTCACGGACAGTAATATTCAAGCCGTTTAAAACGCTTACTTCCCCATAGGTTTTTATTATATTGTTCCCTGATAATATAATACGGCTATCTTCCATCGCTTTTCTCCACCTTCGCAATCATATAATCCAGACAGGAAAGCTGCCTCCTCTTATCCTGCAGTCTTTCCTTCAGCATACCCCTGCACCTGCACAAAATTCTCTCCTGTCCCTTTTTATTTCCTGCCTTTAAATAATCCATATATTGTTTAACCTGAAGCTCATTTGCCCCTATTTCTGTTAGTGTTTTTCTGATATCCATTATAAATCTCCCTTGTAAAATAGCAAATAGTTATGTAGAATATATTATCATAGAAAATAGTTATATTTCCGGAGGTACCGTATGATTGAAACACGATTACTACAATATTTCTTAGCTGTCGCTGAAGAGCAAAGCATTACCCGTGCCGCAAATTATCTGCATATCACCCAGCCCACCCTGTCCAAACAGATGATGGATCTGGAGGAACAGCTAGGCAGACAGTTATTTCTCCGGGGTAAAAAGAAAATCACCCTGACAGAGGACGGACTATATTTAAGAGGTCGTGCTGCAGAAATCATCTCTCTCATGGAAAAAACAGAAAATGATTTCAGGGAAAACGAGCAGAATATCTCCGGCGATATTCATATCGGCTGCGGTGAATACCAAAACTCCTCTGTCATCATGAACATAATCCGTGATATCACAAGGGATTATCCCGACATACATTTTCATCTTTTCAGCAGTAACGCTGATACCATTCTCGAACGTCTGGACAAAGGTCTTTTAGACATTGGATTTTTGCTGGAACCGGAAATCACGCCACGTTATGATTACCAGCGACTGCCACTTACAGAAACCTGGGGAATACTCATGCAAAACAATGCCCCCCTTGCCAAAAAAGAACGGCTGACACTGGAAGACCTGTCCGGTATCCCCATGATTGTTCCAAGCCAGACCTCTAACAGTAACCGCTTTGAACAATTATTTTCGGAGTATCAGCTTTCTCTGGACATCGTATCAACCTATAACCTGATTTATAATGCAAGCCTGATGGTTCAGGCTGATATTGGATATGCCCTCTGTATCGGCGGTCTGATACCGCCCAGCCCAGAACATAATCTGATCTTTTGTCCCTTTGAACCGGCAATCACATCAAATGTATACCTGTTTACCAAAAAATATCAGGTCTTTTCCAAAGCAACCAGACTGTTTATTTCACGACTTGAGCAGGAGCTTATATAAAAGCAGACTTCATGTCATATATCGTCATCTCTCAGTGTACTAAGCATCTGCTCTAACAGCTCCATACTATGTCGAATTTGATGGATATCACAGAGCAATTCCTCCCGGTGCACTTCCAGTATATTCAGTTCTTCTCCCCTATCCTGTCTCTTATAACATTCACAAAAACAGGAGACCTCTTTCTCACTGCAACCGGCATCTACTATATTCTGAATTAAATTATCTGCCTCATAAAAATCATCCTCCATAATCCGAATTAATCTCTTATATGTCATCTATCCCACCACCTCACTCCTCAGACAGGCTAAAGGTAAATGCCTTATCATAATCTTCCCGATGATAGTAAGTAGCAGTCAGTGCACTCTGGTCAAATATAACACTCCATTCCGTGGACTCAAATTCACCAAAGTTCCCTTTACTGACACTGCTTAACGTATCCCGTACCTGTGAGATATCCATTACATCCTTTTCCTGCAGTGCCTTTTTTAGTATATCGAACCTTGTATGGGACTGCTCTGTTCCGATTCCGCTTTTCTCACCATCAGCCAGATAATAATTGGTAAGAATCGGCGTTTCAATCACCTGCATCGCATTATCGATAAACTCCACCGCAATACTTTTTCCTGAACTGTCTGCAATTGCCAGATGTATCATATAATCCATGGAAGCATGGAAATCATATTGCTTCAATAGTTCCACTGCTTCATCTACATCCGCCGCCTGATTTAACAGCAGTCGAATTGACGTGGTAGTAGTAATATCCGGTTTATCTGTATTCTGGGAAATGGTATCCGTATCCTGAATCATATTAACCGATACACACAACCCCTTTTCATTCATTCCGTCCAACGGAGCATATAATGCCGCTGCTGCCAGCGTTTCATCACTGAGAAAATTTGAGGCAAAACCAGCTCCCTGTTTAACAAAGTCCAGATTTACTGTAGAAAAAGAAGCATATCCTTTTTCTGGATAATATATGACTGTTAAAGCATCACAGGTATTCCAATCAAAATTTCTCCCAAAGTAATAACCGCCTTCTGTATTTTTCACGGATATGGTACTGCATCCAAAGGCAGCACCTTCGAAGGATAATCCCCTTGTTTCGCCAAGCAGTGTACCCGTCAGATATTTTAAAACCTCCGCATCTGATTTGGCCCCGCCCTGTTTTAGAAAGTCATCAAAACCATAATCCCCTGTCAGACGGACAACCGATAATCCGGACTCCAATTCCGTAACAGCATCCGTCACCACAATATATTCCTTTTTTGTTTCTTTTTGTTCTTCCGTATCCTGTACATTCTCTCTTTCCCCGACAGTGTTCCCACAACCAGACACAATCACCATTAACAAAAGACTGATCACAGTCAGTATTATCTTCCGCATACTGCACCTTCTTTCTCCATCTTTTCCTTCTATCTGCATTCTACCTCCTACTCTTTATAATAGCAAATATCTATATTGAATGCTTTATCATAGTTTTTGAGAATGCTTATAAAGAAGAAAAAAATACGACAGGATATCAAATACAATGAAGATATTTGTATCCTGCCGCAAAAAAGCAGCGTCTCCACATTATAACTGTATTTTCCAGACTACACCCAATCCTTTTTTCTTATATAGATATAAAAATACTGCACTGCCTATAACAAACCATAACAAACAGACCACTAAAGAAAACACAAACTCCCTGGTAAATGGCACTGGCTCTTTTAAATAATCAAATAATATTGCCGGTATCATATTTGTGGGCAGGATTTTGGAGAACTGCTTGCAGACATCTGATTCAAGGGCAAAGGCCGGGCATAGCATAAAGATAAGAATTGGTAATGTACTATACACATTCGCACTGTTCTGGTCTTTTGCAAAGATTGCTACTATCGCCCCGATAGGAATCAGTGCAGCAGCAGCCATCATATTTAACATCAGATAAACAAACAACGCTCTCGTATCTGCATGGGTGGCAAAAAACATGAGCAGCGCAATCACAAATGTGAGCATCATGACCACACCTACCTTGGCACCAACAAACTCTCTATTGCTTACACCGGCACGGTAAAGTACTATAATTGTTCCCTTATCCTTCTCATCCGCAATTAACGTCGGTAAAATACATATCGATGTAAGCGATAGATTAAATATACTGCAAAGTATCAGAATATAACCGTCTCTCAGGGATGCCATCGTCATTGTACAGAATACGCAGAAGAAAATGGGCATTGCCAGCATAATCAATGTGGTTTTATCAGTAAAACAGGTAACGATATCCTTTTTCATTAATGTATATAATCTCTTTGGCTTCATCTGATTTTCTTCTCCCTTACCACTGATACATATTTTTTAACTCCTGAATCTTTGCCTTACTCAGCGGAATATCCACATTCTCGTATTTCACCAGCTTCATGGAATAGGAATTTCTCGTCCATTTGATAATCTCCACTACCTTCTGCATATTGACCAGATAGGAACGGTGACATCGGTAAAATCCAAACCCCGACAGCTTCTTTTCCAAATCATCCATCTTAAAGGCACTTATATACCTTTCATTATTTACATAGACATAAACCTTGCCTTCGTTTGCCTCCGCATAGTCAATATCCTCCGGATTAAATAAAAATATTTTCTCATTATAGGTGACGGACAGCTTATGAATAAACGGAATATCCGGATTATCCTCCGTCATTTTCTCCTTATTGATACATTCAATCCCCTGATCTGTCATTTCATAGTGCTCTCCCGGGCACAGACAGGTATATTGGTGGGACTGTGACAATGTAATTAATTTGGCATCCTTTTCATGAAAGGAATCCATCCAACCAAGAATAATCTTTCTTGAATCCACATCTAAATCTCCTAACGGATTCAGCAAAAAATATTCCTTTGCATTTTTTAAGAGCTCTCTGGCAATCTCTACCCGCTTCTTCTGCCCGCTGGTACACTTTTTCAATTTTTTATCCAGAAAATCTGCAAGATGCATCTGTTCCACAACCAAATCCATACCGCTTTCGCTATCCAACAGCTCCGCAAAAAATTCCAGATACTTTCTTACTGTCATCCTGTCATAAACAAATCCTGTGTTTTCTACAACAGCAGCATCCTTTCCTATGCACTCCAATATATCCGCAATATTTTTCTGTGTTCCCTCAAAATGGATAAGCTTTCCCTGACTGATAATCTCTGATAACTGCTGGTTCATATGGTATTTCCCTCACTTCGCGACCGTTGGTGACATTTTATCATTGTTTTATCCGAAATACAATATGTGAGTGCTATACGGGCTAACCGCTACTGTATTCCCTGTTCCTCTGCAATCTGCTTTAAGGAATATACTACATCCTTATCCCGAAACCTGAAGATCACCTTGTCCTCATCCGTGAATTTCCGATTTGCTTCTACACCGACACTCGCCTCATTCGGATATTTTCCCCTGTCATCAAAAGGCAGATTCAATACACTGTATACCTTGTATACCATTGCAATTGTATCCGAATCCGAGTTGTCCTCCTCACGATAAAGGATATACTGTCCTTCCGGAAGCTCTAATTCAAAGTAAACTCCATAACCTTTCACAGTCTTTGCTATTGTCTCCTCCGGCTTCTCTTCCTCAAAAGTAGCATACCACCCATCTTCTATGTTTTCTGCCCCCAGAGCAATCTCCAAATCCTCGCTCTTCACTGGCACTACTCCCAAAAACAGTGCATAAAATATGCCTATACATACTCCTGCCCCTAGCAAAAAGAAAAGAATAACCATTAGCCGCTGACGCCGTTTTACCTTTTTAAGTGGATCAATCTCTCTCTTTTGATTTTCCTGGTCAACCCCCAACTCTACAGACTCACTCATTTCCTCGTAAATCCGTTGACAATGTTCGCATTTTTTCAAATGCTCCTCCACTGCCCTGACACTGCCGTCCGTAGCCTGCTTATCACAATATACCGGCAGCAAATCTTCTACAATATCACAGCTTAATTCTATATTTTTCTTGTCCTCCATACCGAGTACCTCCTAATTCGTAATTGATTTTAACAGTCTTTTACATATCTTCCTTTAATTTTTTCTTTGCCCGAAAAAAAGTAACCCTTGCCCAGCTTTCACTCTTCCCCATAATCTCTCCTATTTCCCTAAAGGAAAGTGAGCCTGTTGCGCGAAACAGCACAACCTCTCTCTCTGTATCAGGTAATGCATGAACCCGTTTCATCACATCCAGCATCTGGCTTTTTTGCATATAATGCTCTTCTGGTGTCTGTTCCGTAGAAAGCATATTCTCATCTAATTCCTGTTCCGAGAACCGTTTCCGCTTTCTCAGCTCTCTAAGCCACATATGCTTTCCAATCTGACAGAGCCATGTCGATACACTACAGCTTCCATCATAACGGTCTGCACTCTTAATTGCCTGATAAAAAGTTTCCTGCGTCAGTTCCTCTGCCAAATCTTCGTTACCGCAAAGGCTCCGCAAATACCGATATACCATTTGCCCGTGCTTTTGAAATATATCCTCTGTCTGAATGGTAATCTCCTCCTCTACACACACTCTACTTTTGAACGTTCATGTATTTATCACATAAAAAGCTAATTCGTTACAAGATTTTTTGTTTTATCGCTAATTTTTAGCTTTTACCTTCCGTGCAAACAAAAACTGCCATTACCGGTATTTTCCCCGGCATGACAGCAATTATCTATATTATTCAACCAATTCGATTCTGACACGCTTGTCCGCCTGTCATTTTGCCTAAGCTATCCTATCCAAAGATCACTCTATCAAAGGTGCTTTTCATATCTTCCATTGATACTCACCCCATCTGTAACCACCACAAAAGCATGCTCATCTATCGCCTTCAGTTCCCTTCTCAGGTGGGCACATTCATATTTTGACAGAACTGCCACAATCATATATGTGGTATCCGCAGTGTATCCGCCCTTCGCCTCCCACCAGGTCGCATCCCGTTCAAACTCCCACACAATATAATCCAAAATCTCTTTCGGGTCCTTTTTGGTAAAAATAAATACCTCTGTATTAATATTCTGTGTATGCGCACGGTCAGACATTAGCATGCTGACAGCAGAATATATAATACTATATATCGCTGTCTGAACACCAAACATTGCTGCACATATTCCATAAACAACGGTATTTACAACCAGCGATACCCGACCCACAGTGAAATCCTTATATTTTTTAGTGAGATATATCCCTACAATATCCATTCCTCCACTGGACCCGCCAAAACGCAATGCAGTTCCAATACCTGTTCCTGCAATAATACCGCCTATCATACTGGCCGTCAGCGAATCTCCCACAATCGGCGTAACTGGAATTGGAAGAATACTTAAGAACAGGGTCTGACTAAACACACATACAACTGTCCTGACAAAAAAACTTTTTCCGATGGATACATAAGCTAAAATAAACAGCGGAATATTCAACAAAAAATTAATGATGCCGGCTATGTCAATGCTGCCGGAAAGAATGTGAAAATGCCTTGTCAGCAAAGTTCTGATAATCTGACTAATTCCCATTACTCCACCGTTATACAAATTAGCGGGTACGATAAAAAGATTGATTCCTATGGCAAAAATAAGCATCCCCACAACAGCCATAGCATTGCGTTCCCAAAATTTCTTATCTCTGATATCCATTACAGCCCCCTGTATCTTAGCAAAATAATCCCTTTTCCTACACGTTACACACCAGCATTTCTCTCACCTATCCTGATACATTTCATTCACCAAAGCCACACTTTCTTGCCGACTGGTATACTAGCAAGATATCCTACAATCTACTGCTAAACTCTTCATACCGCTATCCCACATTTTTATTTCATATTCCCTCTGCCAGTTAATATACACTTTAATTAGTTCTATTTATTCTTTATTTTATAACTAAAAATTTATGGTTTACAAATAACCCATGCTAATGTATAATTAGTCGCATAGATACATATGTTACTAATGTGCTGATTAGCTTGGTGCTTATTTATAAGTGCTTCCGCTTGTTGGTGTACTGTAACAAAAAGGGCTTCCTGTACGGTGTTTGTTTACAAATGCTTTAGTCTGGGGGTTCTTTTTATTTTCCCCATTTCAAATAATCATAAACCATAATAAGTCTTCTTATATTAGTTCTTGCTGTTGCTGTCACATTCTGTAATATATTAATATCTTCCTCAAACAATTTCCTCAAAATCTTCTCTAATTCATCAACATCTATTTTTTGTTCTTCGAGGTGTGCCATTAACCTAGTTGCCTTTTCTATAGAATCCTTTTCTTGTTGCCATATCTGTTGAACAGATTCATAGTTACCCAAACACTTTCTATTATTCTTTATTGTTCTGGAAATAATATTATCAAAATCCTGTTTTCTAGCCAATTCTTCATATTGAGGAAATCTCTTTGTTGCCTGTGCTACATACTTATTTACTGGCAAACGACCAGAATTTTGTTTTAAAAGTTTAGGTGCTGCATAATCCAACAAGTCATCTGCACTAAAGTCTAAATCATCCATCACGATATCCCTATACCATTCATTACTCTCAATTCCACTCAAGCCTTTTAATCCAAAATCAGAATATTTCCCTATTGCCAAAACAAATTCATCATCTTTTATTCTGTCATCCTCGATTGAAGCAACTCTCATATTTGCAGTTGCATTATTTGTAATTGTATAATCATAGAGTTCCTGCTTAAAGCGACGCAATAAGCGTACTGGCAATTTTGTCCTTTTATTTTCCATTGCATTATAAAGTAATGTGAAATCAGATAGAACAATCCTTGTCATAGTTAATGGTTTTCCATCAATCATAATTGTGTATGGTGTAACATCTGCTCCTATTTTATCTTTCTTATACTCTACAAACACAAATCTATCCTGCAATAATTGTAATTGCTTATCATCTAAACAGTTCACAATTGAACTAATTATATTCTGAATATTCATATCACTAAGCGAATACCCTAAAAAAACAATTGGATATTCCATAAAAATAGTCATCAATTTCGCTGCAAGATATCCACTTTTTTTCTCAAACTGCAAATAATCTGTTTCATTTATAATTATACTATCCGGTTTCTCAATCGAACCATGTATCTTATATATTTCAGCAATCCCCTGAATTGCCGAAAAAATCAATTGAGATTGCCCAATATATTGTTTAAATCCAAGCAGATACTTTTCCATAAAGCAATCATAATTTGTAGTAATAACACCAGAAATACTCTTTTCTGAAATAAGAGAAAGTTTTTTAACCTCATTACAATATTTCTTATCTAGTATTGAATATCGCTCTATATAAGCAGCGACCTCCGCTTTAAAGGGTGATAGTCCCCCCTTAATTTCTTCTCGAATTTCATCATCAACTGTACGAATAGCTTTATTTGAAAACCACTTTTCATCATAATCCTTTTGTATCAATTCCGCCACTTTAGGCATTATTCCTGCCTTATAAACCATAGTACTTGCCTTATTTTCATACGAGCTATATGAAAACTCATCATCAGAAATAATATTGGCAAAATGTTCTAATAATCCTCTCCAATCAGGCAAATTATAGTATCTTCGAGTCAATCCTGAACCCACAAATAAAAATGGAGTTGCATTAAACTTTGTAACCACATCATCAATTGTCAATATTACCACCTTCCTCCACCAATTATTAATAGGCTAGTTAAACCGTATATAATGAATATTGTAAAACAATTCTATTAAATCTGATACACCTTTCTGTTTATACCTCTTTCTACCTATCTGTTTTAATTCTTATTATAACTATCACACTGGAGCCATTAACACCTTTCCCGTTCCGCGATATACATTTACCAAGCCCTCGCCCCCAGCTGCAGAGCCGATTAATGTTTTGGTGGAACGCTCTACGGTAAACGTAAGGCTCTGGCTCCATGCAATGGCAAAGGAGCCGTCAATTTTCAATTCATCGTCCTTTAATTCAATCTCGATTAATTCTTCCCTTGGGCAGTTGCACTCCAATACGGCATAACCCTGACCGGTAAGGCAGCTATTAAACAAACCCTCGCCTCCGGCTACCGCTGAAGACAAGGTTTTTCGTGCAACTGTCTTGATGTCAATACCTGCGTCACAGGCATAGAATAAACCGTCCTCAATCACCATGCCATTCCATGAACCTACATCTTCAATAATAATATATTTATAAGTCGGCTCTAACACCAGAATACCATTTCCAGTATATAGCGGCTTAATCGCAGACTCGTTTGTCACCTTTGAGCTTACCAGCTTCTTTGCAAAATCACCAACACCCTTTACATTCGTTCCGCTTTGCACCTTACCCGCAGTCCACTGCATAGCTCCCCGCTGGATAATAGCAGAATGTTCATCATCCAGGTCAATCATAACCTGACGCTTACGGATATTCATCTGTGCCGCATAGTAATTCTGCATAGCCTGAGAGGGATTATTGCTCATATCATGGTCGTACTCAAAAACCGTAAAATTTCCCTTTTTCTCAATAATCTTTCTTAAATTTGATTCCTGCATGTTTGTTTTAATCATGTATATTTCCTCCTCTATTGGTAATCCTCCTTGCCTGTCCGCTACACAAAAATCAAACGATAAAGCTTCCCATCGCTCTCTGTAACTCTTCTGCCATGAGCAACAGTTCTTCTGAAGAATTCTGTACGAGCTGCATGGTATCATTCATATCCTTCACCGTCTGGATTGTATTTGATGCCGAATCCGCATTTTGCTCAGAAACATAGGACAAATCGTCAATTGCATTGGAAATCGATGCCCCGGAGGAATCTAAAATTGTGATTTTCTGCTTAATATTCTCCATATTTCTAAGGGACTGCTCTACTCCGTCCGCAACAGCTTGATAAGTTTCTCTTGTAAGATTTAACTTTTGCTGCTGGATATCCATATTAATCCGTACTTCCTCCATCACGGCAACAGCCTTATCGGAGATTTCCAAAATTTTCTCAATAACCCTCTGAATATCCTGACTGGAAGTATTAGATTGTATCGCTAATTTACTAATCTGGTCCGCTACTACAGAGAATCCGCGTCCGGCCTCTCCGGCTCTTGCCGCCTCAATATTAGCATTTAACGCAAGCAAATCCGTTTCATCTGCAATAGACTGAATCAATTGAATTGCTGATTTAATATCATTTATTGCACTGCTCATTAAGGAAATCTGCTGTGTCGCCCGTGAGACAGAATTTTTCGTATCATCACTGGACTCTGACAGTTCCCGGATAATTGCCTCTGATTCCTTTTCCTTTCTCGACATTTCCACTGCATTTTCCGCCATGATATCTACTTCACCAATGATCTGCTCAATCTGACTGTTTATCATACCTACGCTGCTTCTTGCCTCCACCGTACTATCTGCCTGACTTCTCGCACCGTCAGAAATCTGCTCAACCGCCAGTTGGACATCCCCTGCCGCTTCCGCTGTATTCTGAGCCATTCCGGAAAGCCGGCTGGCTGACACTCTCAGATTGTCACTAGATACCTTAATCCCACTTACCATGTCATGAAAACTGTCCTGCAGCTTAACACCGCTTCGGTAAACATCGCCTAATTCATCATTTGATTTCATGCTTTTAACATCCGGCTGGTGGTCCAGCTTACCTTCAATAATGTGATCAAGAAAAACCTTAATTCTCTGCATTTTTCCAACAGTTCCTCTTGACATTAAAGCAACCAGCACACCAACAAGAGCCACAATGAATACTGAAAACATGGTCAACTGCGCTGTCTGCTTTTTGATGGTTGCCTCAATACTGCTTCCCTCTTTTGCAACCTCAATCGCTCCAAACACAGAACCATCCGAGTTAATCAACGGTTCATAATACGCATAACATATATTCTGCCCTACCTCAAAATCCTTTAAAAAGACAGTTTCACCCGCTTCAATCCTCTTGTATACCTCTGCATCAGTCGGAGTTCCGGTGGCTCTTCTTCCTGTTCCACCTATAACTGTTGTCAAAAGACGCATATTCCCAAACATCATTGTAACATCAAATTCGGTCTTTTCCTTCATTGCATCCACCAACTGTGTTTCACCGGAAATAACGGTTTCACCCTTTCGAATCTTACCGCCCTGGTCCATCGTATAATCGCCCTCATATAAATTAGTATATGTTTCACTAATCGACGCCGCTATAATTTTCATAGAATTCTCTATCTCCGTTTCCACCGCTGACTTTAACGTAGATGTACTTATCCACGTAACAAGTATACAGGTGATAATCATCGGCAGAATACACAATGCCAAAAGCCGTCTGGAAAACGACCAGATTCTAATCTTCTTTTTGGTTGTATTTTTTATTTTTTTATTTTTTTCTTTTCCCATCGTAAACACACGCTCCTCACAAATATTCTATCAGTTAGGCAATTGCGAAACTCTGTTTTCGCTAACATCCGTTGTACAATATAGACAAATCAACG
>CAMWYM010000070.1 GCA_947178475.1 uncultured Clostridium sp.
TTTGGGAAAATATAATTTGTTTGAATTACCCCGAGATGAAGAAAAAGAAGAGGGACTTTATACATTAATCGGATGGAATGATTTTGTGAAAAAAGCTGTTGAAGGATATGAATTATCTTGTTGAAAGTGTTTAGGAGTCTATTCCTCTAAAGAAAAAGCACAGAAGAGATTAATGCCGCAGCTAAGAAAGGAAAGTAATATATGGAGAATTTAGTCTGTTGTTATGAGGAGATAATATCAGCTATTGAGAGATACTATCCTAAAGGTCTTAGTTATGAAGATGTACAATACCAGAAATCAGTTGAACATATAAGGTTTAAGAAACTACTAAAAAACAGGAAAATGCGCACTGAGAAAGATATATTTTTTGATAAAGCAATTAAGTCTGTATTTGGAGAATATCATGTTCAAAACCATACATATACATATCTTTATCCGAGTCTGCATTATTCCGTTTTGCTAAAAAAGAATCAAGATATCATGGATGATGATATTGAATTAATAAATATATTAGGCGGAAAGAGATATGACTTAGAAATATTTATAAGCTTAATATTTCCATGCTGCTATTTTTATACGAATGAAACAATATATACTCCGCAGAACACTTTACCACGAGAACAATGGAGTTTTGCTACGCATTCTGCAAATTACAAATTAGATGATGAAAAAGTAATTGCTTTGCGGGAAATGTTTGAAAAAAATAATATATGTGTTTTATTGCCTGAAATGGTACATAAGGAAGTGCCAGATATTAGTACAGAGCTATTATCAAGCGACGGGTCACAGGTTGAAATATTTAATTGTTTGTTTTCAGATATTATTACAGATTATTTTTAAATTAAGAATATAAGAATGATATCAGTGGACAGTAAGGGATGCAGAACGGAGGGGCGTTACAGTATAATTTAACTTACATAATTCAATGGTTGGAAAAAATGGTTTTATTAAAGGAGATAAGAATGAATAAATATTTGAAAACCCAAGAGATGAAAGAATATATTCAGAATAAAGGCAGATTATCGGGAGAACCCGCAATTATTATATGGGATTTCAATATATATTTTGAAAAGGCAGGTAAAAATAAACTGCCGGCAAAATATATTTATTCGGACAAAAGTGGCTATCATAATGTAGACATAGGTGATAGAGGAGGTATAGTATGTATAAAGAATTATACTGAAATTGAGGAAATATCTTATGATGTATATAAGTTTGTTATGTATCTTTGTGCCAATGTAAGAAGCAGTCAATTTGTGGCTAAACAATACCAAACGGTTTCTAAAAGCAAATTCCAACTACAAAAAGAATTTGAACTAGAATTGCTGAAAAAAATAGATATAAATTATTTTTATAGATATAAAAACGAAATACAAATGTATTTGGAAGGATGAGAATACACCAGGGCAGACAGCCTGATTGCGCAGATGAAATAGGGAAAGTATAAATTGGGTATTACTGACTTCTTTGTTGTCTTATATTGGGATAGATATTGATGTTGATGAATATTGGTTTTAAATATATTTTTTACAAGGTGTGGGAAGTTCCAATGCGATTAAGAATTAGCAGGATAGTGATTGTGATCTGGGGTAGCAGGAGTCATTAAATAAATGACTAAGGTGGATTGCCTGTCTTAAGTTGTTTTGCTGGTAATAATGATGAAGGGGAAATTATATATGGGAACATGGGGAACTGGAATTTATCAAAATGATGTAAGTGAAGATGTAAAAGATGATTATATTGCAAAATTAAAAGCAGGTAAGAGCGATGAAGATGCTCTGCAGGAGCTTTTGCATGAATATAAAAATGAAAGTGAGGATATTGATTGCAAGTGCGATTTTTTTCTCGGATTAGCGGATACTTTATGGAAAAAGGGCAGATTAACCAAGGAAATAAAAGTTCGTGCGTTGGAGTTGATAGAAGAAGATAGGTTATCTGAACGATGGGAATCAGAAAAGATTAGAAAAGAAAGAGAAAAAGTATTGAATAAATTGGAGGAAAAGTTAAACAGTCAGATGCCGGAACGCAAAAAAGTATCTGTTCACAGACCGTATGTTTTGGGATGGGAAGAAGGGGATGTGTATATTTTTCAAATTAAGGGTGAGAAAAAGGATACATTTATAAAAGATGAACATGAAAAATATATTGGCTGGTGGGCAGTATTTTATGTCGATAAAATTATAAAAGAAGATTGGCAGGTAAGAGGTGTTTTTGATGAAGTAGCGGAGCTGTATCTTTTTTTAACTAAGGACAAGCCGGAAAATGCCGAAACGATTCAAGTAATAACACCAATTCTTTTTTATATTTTTAATAATGAAAAGAATCGATATAGGGTGAAGCTGATTGAGAGATCAAAAAGACAACGGCCAAAAGATTTGACGTATTTGGGAAAATGTTCTTCCTTTACCAATCCTCCCAATGAATTTTGGCAGGAGGGAACTTTTTCTTGGTATTTATGTGAGAGAGATATATTGATGGGATATGAACGACAGTTGAAAATGCAGGGTAAGTAGCTCACCAAAGATTTTTTGAAGGTGGAATTTATATAAAGTTTCTCTAGTAGACAGTTCCTGATAAGATTAATGCTTTATAAAACTAGAATAGAACATTTGGCAGAAAATGTTACAGATAACCTTGAGGTAGATGAATATCTCAATATCAGGGGAGGTTTTGCATGGAATATAAAACGATTATACAATTGCTGTTAGAAACATTTCCTGATTTCAGGTTATCTATGACAGGAGAGGAAGATTTATTAGAGCTGCCACATTGTGTTTTTGATATGTTTTTGGTTCCGTTCGTAGAGAAATTATGTCGTGAGGAACAAAAGGAGGAATTAATTAATATAGGTGCTTTTTTTGAAAGTATGGAGACCTGCACGGATAAAAAAGTAAAAGAATTGCTGAATGTTTCATTCTTGGAGCCGTTTATTCTGGGAGGTAGTGATAAGGAAATTGCTTATTTAGAAGGTTATCTAAAAAAACAAACGTTAAAAGATTTTAGATATTGGTTAAGGAGAAGCAGAAATGGATAAGTATATAGTCGTCAGTGATGATGGATACTATGCGAAGCGTATTTTAGAAGAATTTCCTAATTATCAGGGGATTGATAGATTTCCATGGCCGTTAGGCACAGAAGATATAAAGAAAATAGAATATTTGCCGGATAAGGATAGGGCTTGTGCCAAACAGTACATAAAAGAAATGAAGGGAGTAGGTATAACAGATATATATTGTAATGATTTTTCCTATGCATATCAATACGCCCAATTATGCAGATTATTAAAGATAAATGCAAATGTATATATGTCCAGACTATGTGATGGTAAAATACCCGAAAGCGGGTTATTGGAGGTCAATGAAAATGAATACTTATTTGTTGGTTATGATTATGTATTAGGGGATGCAGCCTATTCCTGTATTATACACGAAAAATATTTGTGTGATAGGATAGAGAAAATTGAACTTAACCAAAACGGACTGCTAAGCAGTTTTCAGGATGCCAGAAGATTTGCCGATTTAAGAGAGCAGGCTAAGAAAGAAAATAATGGGGATGGTTTTGAAGTAGGGAGCGACGGCACTGATTTTCACATAATAGCACTATTTTTAATACATGTATTTGAGGAGGTATAAGTATAATGGCGAGGATGCTGTGCACTTGTGGAGAGACATTAAGTAATCATGAAGCACCGAATGATATTGAACTTAGGGTATATACAGATAGGGAATGGGAAGAGATATTTGATTGTGAAAGCATACAACCGTGGATGATACCAATACCAAAATATAATGTGTGGAAATGTCCGATATGTAAGAGTATATATGTGTATGAAGGAGGATATGGGGAGCCTGTTATGATATACCGATTAGAAAAGGATGACACGAAATAAAATGTATGGGTTATGAAAAGGAGAACGAATTAAAAGAGCTGCAGGATATATGACCACAGTCATAGAAAAATGTGACTGTGGTTATATTTTTATTGAGGAGAATATATGTTATATTTTGTTTGTCTGGATTGTACAACGGATGTTAGCGAAAACGGAGTTTCGTAATTACCTAAATTATACGAGGGAGGAATTATCATGACGCAGAAATTATCTGCATGGAACTATATCAAAAATAACAAACGCCGGGTTTTGGTACTGATTGTAAGCTTATCCTTGTGTTTTATGGCAGTTTATATTACCCGGTTTATGCTGGGGACGGCAGAGGGGTCTTTTCGGAAGGTCCTTATTGATTATTATTCAAAGATGCAGTATGTAGAACTTGCCGGCAGTTCCTTTGGCATAGATGTGGAGCACACATTACCGGAGGAGGCAGCCCGAATTTATAACGAGGAAAACGAGAAACTTGCCGAAAAGCTTCGCAGTGAAAAGGGTGTGCAGCGGGTTTATTATGTGCCGTATATTTACAGTGAGATTGCGGCGGTGGTGGGAACCATTTCAGTAGAGGTACCGTTAATGGAGAGGACAGAGGATGTGGAGACTGTCATGGCACATATGGGAGCGAAGCTTATAGAGGGCAGACTGCCGGAGAAGCCCGGTGAGGTGATAATCGATGAGGCAAGTGTGAAAAATAACCATTACCGGATAGGTGGGTATTTTAATGAGGATAATTTTGGCAAGGATTTTATCGTGTCAGGCATTGTTTCCTGTGATTCCTATTTTGGAGCAGGGCTGGAAAGAGCAGGCTATGATCAGGCATATATCTGTATCCTTTCCGATGGCAGTCTCTATGATATAGCAGAGATACTTGACAGAAATGGCTTAAAGGTAAGAGACGGTTATGATATGGTATGGGATCGGAAGAACGGAGAGAAATGGCTTAAGGAAGAGGTGACAGATGTTATTAACAGTTCCATAACACTTATTTTTACAGGGGTTTTGGTTCTGCTATCTCTGGCATTATTTATTGTATATACGATGTATTTACGTGACCGGCATGGAGAGTGGTGTCTGTACTGCTCCATTGGATATTCCAGAAGGACTATTTATTTCTCTATCATTAGGGAATTACTTTTCAGCTTTATCACTGCGATTCTCATAGGCGGGCTGCTGATTATATTTATCGGAAGGATATTGGAAATGCTGATTATTACATCACAGGGATTGTTTTGCGGATTCTGGTATCCGGAGGTTTTAGCAGAGATTTTATGTGCATATATGTTTTTGTTTGGATTATTACAGATTCCGGTACGGTTTGCACTATACCGTATCCGTACCGTGGATGCCCTGGATGATGATATGTATTAGAAAGGATGGAGGATATGTTTGAAATAAAGAATATTACCATGATTTATGATATGGAAAAAGAAGAAAAATTATATGCGTTAGGAGGCTTTGATTTAGATTTGCCGGATAAGGGACTGGTTGGCATTATCGGTCCGTCAGGCAGCGGGAAATCTACCTTAATGTATTGTCTGTCAACGCTGAAAAAGCCCACAGAAGGTGAAATAAAGTATAACGGAAAAGAAATTACCTGTCTGCCGGACAGGGAGCGGGAGCATTTGCGCCGTGAGGAGTTTGGCTTTGTGTTCCAGCGGCATTTTCTCGTACCGTATATGAGCGCCGTGGATAATGTGTTGGTGGCCGCGAAAATGAATGACGAGGAAACGGTGAAAAGGGCAAAGGAGCTGCTCACCGGATTTGGACTGACCGAAAAGGAATTTGGAAAGCGTCCGGCAAAGCTTTCCGGAGGACAGCGGCAGAGAACCGCCATTGCGAGGGCTATGGTGAACCAGCCAAAGGTTCTGTTTGCCGATGAGCCCACTGCGGCCTTAGACCATGAAAACGCTTTTGCGGTAATGGAGATTTTGAAGGAGTATGCGAAGGAGAATCTGGTGCTGGTTATCACCCATGACCATTCCATTTTAAAGGATGCGGACTGTATTGTGGAAATGTGGGATGGCAAAATCAGTGCGGTTAACTGTATAGAAGAGAAGGGGGTGGAGCTCGAATGAAACCGTTTTCGCCTATTTATTACGTGAAAGAAAATAAGACAAAATGCATACTGCTCATCTTTATGTTGTTTCTTTCCTATGCCGTATATCTGGGAGGACTTTATGCGACGAATGTACGGGATAACTGGAATTATATGATCGATAACCAGGAGCAGTGCGTGGCTATCTATTCCCAAAATGCAGATACGGAAGGGGAGGCGTTAAAGGCATTTGCCAGACAGGTAGAAAAGGAAGGCAGGGCAGAGGTGATATGGTTGGGAAAATACAACGGCTTACACTGGGAGAGCATTATGGGATTTGAAAGTGGAACTGCTGCTTGTACGTTCTGTTCCGTAACAGATTTTAAAAAATATTGTGAATTTCTGGGGATTAACTGTGCCTTTGACAAACTGAAAAGCGGCAGTTTTGTGTTGAGTGACCGGTTTGCGAAGAATCTTGACTTGAAATTGGGAGATAAAATTGATCCAGATTATGACGGGAATATTTACGGGGAATATACGCTGGATGCATTGACTGAGGAGGAGGGATATTGCCAGTACTATATTGATGAAAGCAACAAGAATTCCGGTGGGCTTATGTTAATCGGCAAAGAAAAGGATGGGGAAACCATCAGGGGACAGGCACTGCTTGATTATGCAAAGCAGTTACAGCAGCAGTTTGATGTGCTGATTGGGGAGAGTGCAGCCAAACGGCTTGATAAACAGTTAAATCCCCTCCATACAATCTATATCTTTCTTGTTTTTTTAATTGCAGTGATTATGGCAGTGACGATTAATGCTGCCTTTATCGGTATGTATCAGAAAAGGGAGTATGAATTTGCAGTGTACCGGGCAATCGGTATTTCAAAGCCTGCAATGGCAGGCAAGATCGCAGGAGAGCTGCTTGTGATGGATATGATTGCGCTGGTGCTTGGTGCGGGAGTCAGCATGCTGTTTTTGTATCTCTACAACAATTTTGTGCTCTATCCGGTGGGAAAATACCTGCGGTATTTTCATCCGATTGCCCTGCTTGGACTTCTTGTCTGTAATGTTACGGTTGTAGTGCCTCTTATGGTGACGAGATGCAAAAGCCTGACCAGGGCAGATATTTGTGATTATTAGAACAGCGGTGGAGGTGTTGAGACTTGATGAAGGTAAAGACAAAGGTAATAACGGTAGTTGCAGTATTCACAATTATCATTGCAATAGTTATAGCTGTTAAGGTAATAAATGATGTAGGCAGTGAAGAGGCAGATTTGCCTGAGAATATAGTGCCTTCAAAGGAAACGCTTATTGATAATCTGGAAAATGCAGGATATACGATTGAAAATCATAGCATAATGTCACCAGCCGATTCCAATATTGCGGGCACAAGAATAGTTGCTAAAAATAAAGATAGATATATTGATATCTGCTATGGATTAGATGATGAAAATGCGGACGAAGTTTTTGCTATTTATGAGGCTGAATACGGAGATACAGATTATTATATTCTGGCGCAAAACGGGTATTATGTGTACTGTGTAAGTGATAAAAAGACTTTTCGGAAAAGTGGTTTTTCCAGTAAGGCAAATATAGGTATACAATATATAAGGGAATGAAGGAAAAGGTGTTCAATTTGGACACCTTTTATGTTATGATAAGACGAAATAAAGGCAGGAGAAAGAGCAGGGTCAGAGATGATAAAGTTTTGGAAGAAGCATCACAATAGTTCATCGGAACCAGACAGTGAGGTCTTAGAGATGGATTTGTCGCAGCTGATAAGCTTATACAAATCCTTTTTTGCTGTGGATAATAAGAAGAAAAAGCAGGCGGTTATGAGCCGGATCGCACAGGCGCTATCCAATTTCGATATCAAAAAAATGATACAGGTGGATAATCATTTTCGAGAGGATGCGGACTATTATTTTTATTCTCAGATAAGCTGGGACAAAATGTATACTGCAAGAGAGGAGTATTCTTATTTGACAGACCGGGAATATTACTATTTTGTCGTGCTGGGCTCCTTTCATCCAAACGGATATTTTAGGCAGAAATGTCTGAAATCCATGAAGAAGGTTGAGGGTACATTCCCCTATTTTATCCTTCGCATGAATGACTGGGTAGAAGCTGTCCGGCAGGAGGCCTATCAGGGTGCACTTATTAGAGTTGACAGTGCACAGCCGGCAGAGCTATTTCAATCGCTTCCTGCTGTTCTCAAAGTAAAAAATTCCAGGCGGAGGAGTGACCGGCATTTACAGGACATAGAGGAGGCGATAACGAAACGGTTGAAGGAATACATACCGGAAATGGATTTGAATGAAATAACATCTTATTCCCTTCCGGTTAGAAATGCATTCTGCCGCTTTATATGCAGGCATGAGGTTCTTGACAGGACGAAAATGGAAACCGTGATGCAAAATGAAAAGTCCATATTTGCAAAAAGAATACTGATACGTGCCATAATTGGGAGATTTGGATTACAGGAAGCGGATTATAACAGATATATAAGAGATAAAAGCAGTGCGGTCAGACGGCATGCGGCAGAAATGTGGTATTCGGTCAAGAAAGATATATGGAGTGGGGCAGAGGAGCTGCTGATGGACGAATGCAAGGCAGTCAGAGAACTGGCACGTTTTATGATAGGGAAGCATACGGAGATTTCCATAGTTGATTTCTATTTGGCAGAATTGGAAAAAAGGGAGTCTTATATAGCGGTTTTGGGAATCGGAGAAAATGGAGATAAAGACCATGCACAGTATGTGATGCCGTATTTACAATCCAGGCAGCCCAAAGTGGTAAAAGCGGCATTGCTTTCTTTATCGAATTTATTAAAGGAAGAGGGGGCAGCGTTATACGCCCAATATCTTCAGGCAGATGAGCCTGCCCTTATAAAAATAGCATTTATAGGCAGCAGGAAATGGGGAGTCCATCACGGAGTAGATTTTTTAAAGCAGCTGTTTTTGCAATCTGATAATCCCAATGCGAAACGGTATGCACTGCTGCTTCTGGTAAGGGAACCCGGCTGGAAGAAAGTGTCCTGCCTGTTGGATTTGTTAGAAATAAAAGAAGAGCCATACCACAGCATAATCTGGAGAGGAATTTGGGTAAAATCCATGTATTGTTCCGCATCCAATGAGCTGGCGGACGAGATTGAACAAAAAATAGAGTGCCATCGTAAGGAATTTAGTCAGTATGAGTATGAGACGATAAAGCTGGAACTAAAATGTGCAAGGAAATGAAATAGAATAGAGATTAGAAAAGGTAACATTTCATAAAACAAATGTTGCCTTTTTTTGTAAATTTATAATTTTCCGCACATTTAGCCGGGTTATCCGTTAAACATTATGGAAGGAGGAAATCTTGTATGTCAATTGATATAGAAGAACAATATGACTGTGTCTACCGGTACTGTTATTACAGGCTCCGTCATACACAGCTGGCAGAGGATATTACACAAGAGACCTTCCTGCGTTATTTTGAAAGCAGAGGTGTGGAAAATACCGGACGGCCGCTGGCATTTTTGTACACCATTGCGAGAAATCTTTGTATAGATGAATATCGGAAACGAAAGCCTTTGGAGCTGCCGGAGAATCTGCCAGGGGAGGATATGGAAAATGCATTGGTGGATTCCGTTATGCTCAGGCAGGCGCTGCAGTCACTTACCGGGCAGGAAAGGGAGCTGATATTACTCCGGTATGTAAATGAGGTACCGGTTGCGGACCTGGCAAAATTTTATGGGGTTTCCAGATTTGCATTATACAGGGAGACAAAAAAGGTTTTAAAAAAATTGGAAAGGAGAATTTCGGATGGAGCGGAAAATGAAGGAACAATTGAAAAAAATATATGAAGCGCCAAGACCTGCCGGAAAGAGGGCGTTTTTACGAGAAATAGAGCAGCCGCCGTTAAGGCTTGCAAACATTCTTTGGATACAGTGCTTCTATCTCTCTAAATGGGAGTGGATTTTATCCGTCATTCTGCTCGGAGGAGTGGTGGCTGTGGGAAGTCTTTACAGGGAATGGATGTTCAGTGTAATTCTTGCATTGGTACCGTTTCTTGCAGTGGTCAGTGTGTCGGAAAGTGTTCGTTCTGTTACATGGAAAATGAGTGAGCTGGAAATGTCTGCAAGGTTTTCATTAAAGAGTGTGGTGCTGGCAAGGCTGGTTATTGTCGGTGTGGGAAATGTGGTCCTGGAATTGCTGATTGCCCTGCTGGTGGGCGGAAACTTTTGGGAAAATGTGTTGTATCTATTGGCACCGTACCTGCTTACTGCATATGGAAGTCTGATTCTGGTAAGAACAATTTCCGGAAAAGAGGGGATTTATGCCTGTGCCGGACTGGGGCTGCTTGTGGGGCTGGCAGTGGAATTTAGTATAATGCGTTATAGATGGATTTATCAAAGCAGGTATACCGGATTATGGCTTGTGGCAGTCAGCTTTATTTTGTATTTAACGATTAGGGAAAGTAAGCGCAACATTCGGAAAATGGAGGAAATAGTATGGAATTAGTAGTAGACCGTTTGACAAAACAGTATAAAAATAAGATTGCAGTAGACAGAATCTCTTTTCAGTTCAGTGAGGGAGTATATGGTTTATTAGGGGCGAATGGTGCCGGAAAAACTACTCTGATGAGGATGCTCTGTGGCATTTTGACACCCACCGGTGGAGAGGTTTCCTTTGACGGAATTGATGTGGACACAGAGGAGTACCGGGGATATCTCGGTTATCTGCCCCAGGATTTTGGGTATTACCCCAATTTTACCGGGTGGGATTTTCTGTTATATATGGCGGCATTAAAAGGGATTGGAAAAAAGCAGGCAGAACGCAAAGCAAGAGAGCTTTTAGAGCTGGTGTCCCTTACGGATGTGGCAAAGAAAAAAATAAAAACCTATTCCGGAGGAATGAAGCAAAGACTCGGTATTGCACAGGCATTATTGAATGACCCGAGAATCTTAATTTTAGATGAGCCCACTGCCGGACTGGATCCCAAGGAAAGGGTAAGGTTCAGGAATCTGATTGGTGAGCTTGGAAAAGACAGTATCGTCATCCTATCTACCCATATTGTGTCGGATATAGAGCATATTGCTGATACTATATTGATGATGAAGGACGGGCAGCTGATTTTTAAAGGTGCAAGAGAAGAAATCGAGGAAGACTTGGAAGAGTTCTATCTGGAAAATTTCGAGGATGCGTGAAAATATAGGTAATTGCGAAACTCTGTTTTGCAAGACGTCCGTTGTACAATATAGACAAATCAACACTAAAAAGAGAGGAAGAGGAAAATGAGACAATTTGGTGTATTGTTTTTTTATGAGCTGAAGAAGATTATGCAGAGGAAAAATACATGGATTACCTTCGGCATATTATTGGCACTATATCTGTTTGTGACAGGAGGGCGGCTGCTAGGCTCTTCTTATGTGGACGGAGAGTTTTTGGAAACCCACAAAGAGGGGTTTGCCATTGACAAGAAGAATGGGGAGAGGCTGTCCGGGAGGAAGCTTGATGATACCTTGTTTGAAGAGATGAAAGAGGCATATGCGGGGATGGAGGATAAAGAGCGAAAATATATGCTGACTGAGGAGTACCAGACGAAGGTAAGACCTTATAGCATTATATTTAATATAGTCCAGTTTTCTGATGTAAATCCATTTACTGTAACAGAAGAACAGTTTTATGCTGCAAGGCAGGCAGAAGTGGAAAAAAGCTGGGAGGAATATAAACTGACACAAGGGGAGAAGGATTATTGGCAGGAAAAGGAGAGTAAACTGGAAAAGCCGTTTACCTATTATTATGCGGAGGGTTATGATGACCTGATCAGTATGAGCGGGATTTACATGGTGTGCCTGTGGGTTTCCTTTTTGATTGCCATTTGCATGAGTGGTGTGTTTACAGAGGAGCATGGAAGAAAGACAGACCAGTTAATTCTATGCAGCCGTTTAGGAAGAAAGGAAATCTATTTTGCTAAAATTCTGGCAGGTGGGTTATTTTCCTTTTTGGTAGCCGTTTTCTTTTTGGGAATTGAGTTATTGGGTGTATTTACTACATATGGCAGTGAGGGATTTTCGACGATGCTGCAGTTGTTTTATAGTGCATATTCCTATCCTCTTACCGAGGGGCAGGTGCTTTTCATTATGATGGGTATTCTTTTGCTTGCCGCCTTATTGACAGGTATTTTTACCATGGTGCTTTCTGAGATGACAAAAAGCAATATCGGTTCCATGGCAACGGTGGTGGTCATCCTGTTTCTGACAAGACTGGTGCCGATTCCGATTACCTGGCGTTTCCTTTCGCAGATTTGGAATTTCTTCCCGCTTAATATATTAAAACTGGATGCAGGATTTGTCGATGTGCGTCTGGTTTCCCTTTTTGGTTTGAAGCTTACGTCATGGCAGTTTGCACCGATTTTATATGTAGTACTGGCGGTGGTGCTGGTGCTTGTCGGGAAAAGAGTATATTGCAGGTATCAGGTGCAGGGGAGATAGGCAGAACTGTATAGATACTATGGTGCTGCAATAAAGCAAAAGATTTGGCATAGCTTTAATGCTATGCCAAATCCTGAATCAGTTTCATAATTGTTCCGATGGAGTCGGACATTTCGCTCTCCTGCATTGCTTTGATGTACTGCTCTTTGTGTGCAGCCACATCCCGTATGGCATTGAGCAGTGAGGCCTTGCTCAATTCTTCCTCCTCAATGACATAGCTGAAGCCGTTTTTCTTAAAGGATTTAGCATTTAAAATCTGGTCTCCCCGGCTGGCAGCTTTAGATAATGGAATAAGAATATTTGGCTTTTTCAATGCCAGAAGTTCACAGATCGCATTTGCACCGGCTCTGGAAATTACCAGGTCTGACAGGGCAAATAAATCTCTTAATTCTTTGGAAATATATTCAAATTGTACATATCCTTTTTTGTTGCTTAGTTTTTGGTCTAAATGGTCTTTCCCGCAAAGATGGATTACCTGAAAATTTGGAAGAATATCTTCTAAGCTTTCCCTCACAACATTATTGATGACAACACTGCCGCTGCTGCCACCGATAATCAGTATAGTGGGTCGGTTGGGAGACAGTCCACAAAATTCTGCAGCTTTATCTGCATTTCCCTCAAACAGCTCACGGCGGATTGGAGTGCCGGTAAGGACAGCTTTACCCTCGGGGAGAAGGTCGAAAGTTTCCTTAAAGTTACAGCATACCTTTGAGGCTGACGGAATGCAGAGCTTGTTGGCAAGTCCGGGAGTCATATCAGATTCGTGTATAATAGCCGGAATATGATTTTTCTTTGCGGCGATGACAACGGGTACCGTGACAAATCCGCCTTTGGAAAAAACAACCTCTGGCTTGATTTTCCGAAGAATCCGGTCTGCTTCACCAAAACCCTTAAGGACACGGAAGGGATCGGAGAAATTTTTCACATCAAAATATCTTCTCAGCTTGCCGGAGGAGATTCCGTAATAAGGAATGCCCATATCCTCAATAAGCTTTTTTTCGATTCCGTTATAGGAACCGATATAGTGAACTTCAAATCCTGCCTCTGCAAGACTTGGGAGCAGTGCAATATTTGGGGTTACATGTCCGGCAGTTCCGCCGCCGGTAAGTACGATTTTCTTCATAAATTCTCCATTCCACCGCATATTGCGGTATTAATATACTATTGGCTGAAACAGGCTATTCTTCCAGTGCCTGTTTAAGTGCCTTTGCAAGCTGGTCTGGGCAGGAGGTTCCTTTGAAGCCGCATTGGATGCCTTCCAAACGGGATATTGCCTCTGTCACATCCATTCCCTCGATTAATCGTGAAATGCCCTGTGTGTTACCGTTGCAGCCGCCCAAAAAGTGAACGTCCACTACCTTACCGTCCCTAATCTCAAAATCAATTTTTTGTGAGCATACACCCTGTGGTTTAAAAGTCATAAATTTAGCACTCCTTTAATTGATAAATAGTTAATAAAGGTAATTATAGCGCATAAACAGGCAGATTGGCAACTGTCCAAAGAAAATTTTCGGAAATGAGTGTCGCAAAATATGGAAATCAAACAAAAAAAAATTGACAAGAACACAGGTAGTCCTATATAGTAGAGATTGTAAATACAATTATCAAAACGATAATAATTTATAAGAGGAGGATAAGTATTTATGAAATTGAAAAAAGTTTTAGCACTTTGCCTGGTTGCAGCAATGACATTATCATTGGCAGCCTGCGGCAACACAGACGATGGTGCACAGGTTGATGACACATCATCAAGCAATACTGACACAAGCGCTGCAGACACAGATAGTACGGATACATCAACAACAGACGGTGTTCCCGGATATCTTGATGTTACGGTTGGAACAGATTATACGGATCTGACAGCTACCATCAAGTTTATTCACTGTAGAACAGACCGTGAAGATGACGGTACAATGGCAGACATGATTGCTGAATTTAACAAGGTTTATCCTAATATTACGGTAGAGACAGAAGGCGTCACAGACTATGCAGAGGATGCTCTGCTTCGTCTTACCACAGGCGAATGGGGTGACATTATGTTGATTCCGGCAATTGATACGAAGGACCTTAGCCAATATTTCATGCCTTTCGGTACAGTAGATGAACTGAGTCAGCAGCTGAATTTCGTTGAGGCATGGTCCTATGATGGCATCAGTTACGGTATCCCGCTTTGGGGCAATGCTCAGGGCTTCGTTTACAACAAGGCTGTATTCGAGAAAGCCGGCATTACAGAGAATCCTAAAACTCCGGATGAGTTTATTGCAGCACTTCAGGCAATCAAGGATAACACAGATGCAATTCCTCTGTATACCAACTATGCAGCAGAATGGACAATGGGTGCATGGGATGCTTATCTTGGTGTTGTATCCAATGGTGATAACACTTATCTGAACCAGAAGTTTGTTCATACAGCAGAGCCTTTCAAGGATAACGGTGACGGTACCGGTGCATATGCTTTGTACAAAATCCTTTATGATGCAGTTGCCAACGGTCTGATTGAAGACGATTATACGACAACTGACTGGGAAGGCTGCAAGGGTATGATTAACAGAGGTGAAATCGGAACTATGGTACTTGGCTCATGGGCATTTTCACAGATGGTAGAGGCAGATTCGCATGGTGAAGATGTTGGTTACATGCCATTCCCTATGTCTGTAAACGGAACACAGTATGCACTGGCAGGCGGTGACTACAATTATGGTGTCAACGTTAATTCTTCTGATGAAAACAAGACTGCTGCTGTAGTATTTATTAAGTGGATGATTGAAGAATCTGGTTGGTCTTATAATGAGGGATGCTACTCAACAGATAAGAACGGAGAGAATCCTGATATGTATTCCGCTTTTGATGGATGTACAATGTTATCAGACGCAATGGCTATAGCAGGAGAAGAGGATTTGTTAGGCGAGATGAATGCTGAATCAGAGCTTTCCTTCAATGCAGGCGGTAATAGCAAGGTACAGAGAATCGTTGAAGCAGCATTTACAGGTAAGGAAACCTTTGATGACATCATGGCGGACTGGACAAAAGCATGGAATGATGCTCAGGCTGCACTTGATATAGAAGTAAATAATTAATATTTAAGATTAATTTTAAGCAAAACATAGATAATGCCCCATAAGCTTAACAGCTATGGGGCATTATTATATAATTTTTTGACATTTACCAATTCATGATTTCCTTTATTTTTTGAATTAACTTCCATGCAGCCTTGTTATGGGTTCTGATGCTTGGATGGTAGTCTACGACATATCCGTCACTTTCCTGATACAAATCAAATTGCATAGTATAGACATCGGTATCATTAGATTCTTTTTTATAAGTATCAACAGCTTTTTCTATGTAGGGATATAATCGCTGATTCATTATTCCGTAAGTACACAGTAATACTGCATCGGGATTCAGGCGGCGTATTTCCTGCAGGAACCTCTGGTAGGAAGCTGCAAATTCCTCCTGACGATCCTCCTTACCTTGACAATAACTATCATCATTCGTGCCGAGATTCAGCACAATCAAGTCTGGTCTGAAATTTGCAAAATCCCAGTCTTTTCCCATTATCTGTTGCTGTCTTAAGGTGCCTCTTGAAAAGCCTATGACTGGATAGTGAGGCGGAACCAGTTGGTCAGCCAATTTTTCATCAGAGTCTGTATAGCCGGAAATAATGCCATAACCACTGTATGATACCATGCTGTAATCGGCATTCAGAGCCTGTGCGGTCAGATAGGAATATGCTTTGGTGACATCCTCGGTAGCAGTAGAAAAAGTATGTTCCAGATTACTGTCATCTACTCCGTAGCCGCATGTAATGGAATCTCCAATAAATTCAAGTCTGCGGGCTTTCTTTTTTGCCGGTGTCAGGGTAGCGCTCTCATCTGCGATAAGCTGCTTAATTCCGACAATAGACATTGGTGCTTCTGATAATTTTATCACCTGCACGTGATAGGTTTTGGGGTTTGTGCTGTCAATAAGCGTATAGCCTTTTTCTGAAACAGTGAGCATATCGTCCACAACACGGATTCCATCGATTAGGACGGCAATACGTACCTTGTCCTGTATAGGCGCATTCTCAGATGCCGCATTATCATCTCCTTGAAGCAATAACTCAAGATGCTTTCCCTGAAAAGTAAATTCAATGCCGCTGCCAGAAAGAGCGAGCCAGAGAATGTTGTCCTGAAAAAGAGTCCTGCCTACATATTTGACGTGACTGTCATCAGCAACGTAATATTGAAAATCTGTCATAAAAATGTTCCTTTCTTAATTATATTGTATTAGGTGATTGCGAAACTCCTTATTTCTAAAAACTAGTTGTTCAATATAGACAATATCATAAGCAAGGTGCTTTGGAGCCGCCGGTGCTTAGCGAGG
>CAMWYM010000071.1 GCA_947178475.1 uncultured Clostridium sp.
ATACTGACTCCTATAGTATAGCATGAAATACTTGCTAAAAGAAAACTTTTTTATTAAAATATTTTAAAGATTTTTTGATATGCTTTCTGTCAGTACGGCAAAAGGCGCTGATAATTGTAAAATTTGCTGTAAAACAGAGATGAAGGAGGTTTTAAAAATGGGTTTAAATAATACACCGTCCGCTAACCGTATACACATAGGTTTTTTTGGAAAAAGAAATGCAGGTAAATCCAGTCTGGTTAATGCTGTGGCTGGACAGGAGCTTGCAGTGGTATCAGAGGTGAAGGGAACGACGACAGACCCGGTCTACAAGACCATGGAGCTTTTGCCTCTGGGACCGGTTATGCTTATTGATACCCCGGGCTTCGATGATGAGGGAGCGCTGGGGGAAGAGCGGGTCAGAAGGACGAAGCAGGTGTTAAACAAAACGGACATTGCGGTTTTGGTGGTAGATGGCACAAGGGGAATGACAATTGATGACCGGGAAATGTTTAAGTTGTTTCAAGATAGGACTATTCCCTGTCTGGTGGTTTATACAAAGCTGGATGAGAATCCAGAGCTTGCTGACAGAACCGGAAAGGGTGAAATGGCAGTCAGTGCATTGACAAAAACGGGGATTGATGAATTAAAGGAAAAAATAGCAGGGCTGATCAAGGTAGAGGATAGCCGTTTTAGAATTGTAGGAGATTTGCTTCACCCGATGGATATTGTTGTTTTGGTGATTCCCATTGATTCTGCAGCACCCAAGGGTAGATTGATTTTGCCACAGCAGCAGGTGATTCGTGATATATTGGAAGCTGGTGCAGTGTCTGTGGTGGTAAAGGATACGGAATTAAAGCAGACCTTACAAAGGCTGGGGACAAAGCCGTATATGGTCATTACCGACAGTCAGGCATTTAAGCAGGTGGCGGCGGATACACCGGAGGATATATATCTCACTTCCTTTTCTATTTTAATGGCAAGGTGGAAAGGCTTTTTGGATGCGGCAGTCAGAGGTGCTTATATGCTTGAAGCTATTGAGGACGGAGATAAGATATTGATTGCCGAAGGGTGTACTCATCACAGACAGTGTGAGGATATCGGTACGGTAAAGCTGCCAGGCTGGATACGAAACTTTACAGGTAAAGTGCCGGAATTTGATTTTTGCTCGGGAACGGAATTTCCAGAGGATTTATCTGGATATAAGCTGGTGATTCACTGTGGAGGCTGTATGCTGAATGAAAGGGAGATGCGTTACAGAATGAATTGTGCCCTCAGTCAGCAGATTCCTTTTACCAATTATGGAACAGCTATTGCCTGCATGAATGGAATTTTGGACAGGAGCATCGAAATCCTTTATCCGGAAAAAAAGAAAAATTGATTTTACCTGTGTTATAACGTATAATGGATAGACAGGTATTGAGTTGGTATTTTTTGGATATTCTATAGAAAAGGGTTGTAAATCGCTTGTTTTATACAGTTGGTAGTAATTTTTAACAGGTAATTTCGCAATTGCCTAAGTAGCTTTAAGGAGGTAAGGATGAAAGATATTGCATTGGTGATTATGGCTGCAGGTATCGGTTCGCGTTACGGTGCCGGAATTAAACAGCTTCAGAAGGTAGGACCACAGGGCGAGATTATTATCGACTATTCTATTCATGATGCATTGGAGGCAGGGTTTACCAAGGTGATTTTTATTATCCGCAGAGATATAGAGGATGAATTTAAAGAGGTGATTGGTTCTCGAATTGAGAAAATCTGCCCAGTGGAGTATGTATTTCAGGATATAGACGATTTGCCAGATGGCTTTGTCTGCCCGGCTGGGAGAACAAAGCCTTGGGGAACAGGACAGGCAGTGCTGGCATGCAGGGATGTATTAGGTGTTCCTTTCGTGGTGATTAATGCGGATGATTATTACGGCAAAGAGGCCTTTGTAAAAATTCATAAATTTTTGGTGGAGCATGAGTCTTCGATGTATCAGTATTGTATGGCCGGCTTTAAGCTCGCTAATACATTGAGTGAAAACGGAACCGTAACCCGGGGGATTTGTTCCATGGATGAGAACGGAAGAATGGTAAAGATAACAGAGACCCATGAAATCCTGCGAAGTACCGGCGGTGAATATAGCAGCGAGGAAGGACTGGAGCTTCGGGATGATACGCTGGTGTCTATGAATATGTGGGGCTTAACCCCGGAATTTATTGATATATTACAGGACAAATTTGTAGAGTTTCTCAAGAATATGAATACGGAGGATTTAAAGGCGGAGTATCTTCTTCCCACAATTATTGATGATCTATTAAGGCAGGAAAGAGTAACCGTTCAGGTGCTGCCAACCGCTGATCGGTGGTTTGGTGTCACCTACGCAGAGGATAAGGACATTGTAGTGAAGGCTTTTAAACAACTGGCGGCAGACGGAGTATACGGCGGAGCCCTTTGGGGATAGGCAGGCAATCGATTTTGCAGAGTAGAATTAGTTACAGGATTGGAGGGTGATAATATGATTTTGTTGACAGGTGGTGCAGGTTATATTGGTTCCCATACTGCAGTGGAGTTGATAGAAGCAGGGTACCAGGTATTGATTGCAGATAATTTTTACAACAGCAGACCTGAGGTTTTAGATGCCATTGAAAGGATTACAGGAAGCCGGCCGGCATTGGAGGAGATAGATGTATGTGATCCGGTTAAAGTAGATGAGATGTTCGGGAAATATCCCATAGAGGCAGTGCTGCACTTTGCCAGCTATAAGGCAGTTGGAGAATCGGTGGAGAAACCGCTGATGTATTACCGGAATGATTTGGATTCTCTGATTACTGTTATGGAGGCAATGAAAAAATATCATGTAAATAGTCTGATTTTCAGCTCGTCGGCTACGGTTTACGGTATACCGGAAACCGTTCCACTGGTGGAGGGAATGCCTACCGGATGTACAAATCCTTACGGCTGGACAAAATATATGTCGGAGCAGATCATTCAGGATACCTGCTATGCCGAAAAGGATTTATCTGCGGTTATTTTAAGATATTTTAATCCTATCGGGGCGCATAAGTCCGCATTGATTGGTGAACAGCCTAACGGGGTTCCCAATAATCTGATGCCGTATATTACACAGGTTGCCTCCGGTATCCGGCCACATCTGAATGTGTTTGGTGATGATTACGACACTCTGGACGGAACCGGTGTCAGAGACTATATTCATGTGGTGGATATCGCAAAGGGACATATTGCAGCAGTGGAATATGCCATGAAGCATAAGGGCGCAGAGGTAGTGAATCTCGGAACGGGCAACGGATACAGTGTATTGGAGATTGTAAAGGCTTTTGAACGTGTAAACGGTGTGCCAGTGCCTTATAAAATTGCTCCGAGACGTGCCGGAGATATCGCTCAGTGCTATGCGGATCCGTCTAAAGCGGAGCGGCTGCTTGGCTGGAAAGCAAAAGAGGATTTGGATGCCATGTGCCGGGATGCGTGGAAATGGGAACAGAAGAATATGGAAAAATAGGAAATATTTTGCTTTTCTTTTAAATTAAGTTAGAGTATAATATAGGTAGATATGCAGGTGAATATTTTTAACCTGTAATAATTATAATAAAGAACACGGAGGGATTTTTTTATGTTAGTTTCAGCAGAAGAGATGCTCAAAAAGGCAAAAGCTGGCAAGTATGCAGTTGGTCAGTTTAACATCAACAATCTTGAGTGGACAAAGTCTATTCTTTTAACAGCACAGGAGTTGAACAGTCCTGTTATCCTTGGCGTATCCGAGGGCGCAGGCAAATACATGACCGGTTTTAAAACGGTTGCTGCCATGGTAGATGCAATGGTAGACAGCCTTGGAATCACCGTTCCGGTAGCTCTTCATTTAGACCATGGTTCCTATGAAGGTGCAAAGGCTTGTATTGAAGCTGGATTTTCTTCCATCATGTTTGACGGCTCCCACTATCCTATTGAGGAGAATGTGGCAAAGACAAAGGAATTAGTTGCTATCTGTAAGGAAAAGGGACTTTCCTTAGAGGCAGAGGTTGGTTCCATCGGTGGAGAGGAAGACGGTGTTGTGGGTGCCGGTGAATGTGCAGATCCGAATGAGTGTAAGGAAGTTGCTGATTTAGGAGTAACCATGCTTGCAGCAGGTATCGGTAATATTCATGGAAAATATCCTGAGAATTGGGCAGGGTTAAGCTTTGAAACATTGGATGCTATTCAGCAGAAAACCGGTGACATGCCTTTGGTATTACATGGTGGTACAGGCATTCCGGAGGATATGATTAAGAAAGCGATTTCTCTTGGTGTTGCTAAGATTAATGTAAATACCGAGTGTCAGCTTTCTTTCGCCGATGCAACCCGTAAATACATCGAGGCTGGCAAGGATTTAGAGGGTAAGGGCTTTGACCCTCGTAAGCTGTTGGCACCGGGTGCGGATGCAATTAAAGCAACGGTTAAGGAAAAGATGGAATTATTTGGCTCTGTAGGTAAAGCTTGATTGAGAGAGTATGGGATTTAGAAAGATAAGCAGAATATTGCCTGCATTTTTGCTGTTGGTGTCATTGTCAGCCTGTGGTAAAAATGCAGGCAATGCTGTACAAAAGGATAATACAAATCAGAATAATGGGGATAATGCCTGGCAACAGCAGCAGGACAGCATTGATGAAACGGCGGAGGAAGCTGTCGAAACCATAACGGTATTGACTAACCGTGGAGATTTACTTGATACCAAGCTTGCAGAATATAAGCTGCTGTTTGAGACAGAAAATCCCGAGATTGTGGTGGAATTTAAAGCCTTTAGCCGATATGATGATTCAGTTGCACAATTGATTGGGAAGAGTGACTATGGTGATGTGCTGTTGATTCCCCATAGTATTGCCGACAAAGATTTGGCGGAATACTTTGAACCGCTGGGAACAGTGGAGGAGTTATCAAAGGACTATGACAGCCGATATCTTTGGGAGAAACAGTTAGATGGAATGGTTTATGGTCTGGCACAGTATGGCGAGCCGCAGGGGATAGCGTATAACCGGAGAGTTTTTGAAAAGGCGGGTATTGTGGAGCTGCCAACAACTTTAAGAGCGTTTAAGCAGATGTTACGCGGAATGAAAACCACGTTACCGGATGTGCTTCCATTTTATCAGGCTGATGCAGAATATACGGATCAGAGATTGCTGAATCAGCTGTTAAAGGCGGATTTATTTGATAAGAGTAGCCAGCCGGGCTGGCTGAATGCCCAAATTGTATTTAACCGCGGAGAGATTGGCTGTATGATGGTAGATTGGAAACAGCTTGCTAAGTTACAGGAGGCGGATGTCAATCCGGATGATATTGCATTTATGCCGTATCCTTATAATACAGACGGCATACAGTCTGCAAAGGTGGCCATTGATTACTGCTACGCCATTAACAAAAACAGTGAGCATAAGGATGCTGCAAGAGCATGGCTTGATTATATTTTGCAGCGCTCTGGATTTGCAGTCAGTGAGGGGGCAATTTCCATTAAAAATAAGGCAGAGCTTCCCCAAATATTGAAAGATTTTGAAGGAGTGGAGCTGGTGGTGGAAAGTGCACCGCCAGAAAGTTATATTATAGAAGAAAAACCTTAGCCGTTAAAAGCTAAGGTTTTTTAGAATCGGGGCGACGGGATTTGAACCCACGACCTCTTAGTCCCGAACCAAGCGCTCTACCAAACTGAGCCACGCCCCGAAATTACAAATTGTTTACCGCATTGACAATTATCGTCAACATTGACCATTATAACAGAATTCATGTACATGTCAAGAGCAGAAATGATTTTGTATTTGTGTTTGCAGTGGTATATTTAACAGTAACTGACAGATTCAAATTTTATAAAGTCCATATACTAAAAGTGCAGTGATAAACTGCGCTTTTTGCGTTTATTTCATTTTTAAAAAGGAGGGATTTTGTGAACAGTGCAACAGGTGATTTTTATAGCATTGCAACTGCAGTTGCGGCTGCGGGATTCCTCAAAAAAGCTGTCAATAGTGACCGGGATAGCCACCTAAGGGAATTACTAGACAGTAAGGATGAGGTTGACGGACAAAGGGTGATTGACCGTATGGATGATTTTTCCTGCCGTGAAGAAATGGAGCGCTTTGTGGAGAAGTGTTCATCAGAGGATTGATGTGCAAGAAGCCCGACGGCTGCACCGGAGCAGAGACAAATGTTTCCGGTGCAGCTTACATACGGATGAATGGGTTGACAGATAATGGTTTTGTATGTATGATATGCCTTAGAATGTAAACCAATACAAAAAGATTAGGTTGACATTTTAGGAGGATTTAATTATGAGCGAAAACGGTAAGATACTAATTAGAGAGAATCAGAGTACTTATGAGAAAGGGGCAAAACTGACGGGAAAGAGAAGGCTGACAACTGTACAGCTTACAAGGATTGCTTTAATGGTGGCATTTATCAGTGCCGCTTCCTATTTAAGAATTCCCCTTCCGATTACCGGGGCAGTGATTACCGGTCAGACTTTAGCGGTAAACCTAGTGTCACTTCTGCTGTCGCCCTTAGAGGCATTTGTTGCTATGCTGTGCTATTGGCTGCTGGGTGTGGTGGGATTGCCGGTTTATGGCGGTCCTGCAGGACCGGGAAAAATGTTTGGACCGGCGGGCGGATATTTTGCAGCGTTTATGGTGGCGGCGGTTTTGATTGCGGCATTGAGAGGAAAGAAGTATAATATAGGAAGATATCTGCTGGTAACACTGCTGATAGGGATTCCGGTAATTGACGGTATAGGCTTTTTCTGGATGAAGGTGGTTACCGGTATGACATGGAAGGCAGCATTTATGGCAGGATTTCTGCCATATCTTCCGTTGGATATCATTAAATGTGTTGCGGCGGTAGTGCTTGCAAAACCGATTCAGTGGGCATTTTATTTAAATTCAGAATTTAGTGATTGACTGTGCTGTGGTTTGTCACAAAAAGGAGACGCTTTATGATAAAGACAAAACTGGGAATTATATTTGATATGGATGGAACCTTGTGGGATTCGTCGGAAGGAGTAGCTAAATCCTGGACTGAGATAGTGGAGCAGGAGTATAGGGACAGACAGGAGGTTACCTCTGGGGAGATCCAGGGCGTTATGGGCAGGACCATGGACCAGATTGCGGCGGCGCTGTTTTCCAACCTGCCGGAGGAGAAGCGCATGGAATTGCTGGAGAAATGTTGTGAAAATGAAAATGCGTATTTGCGTACTCATGGAGGTGTCCTTTATGATGGTTTGGAGGATGCGCTTAAGCTTCTGAAGGAGAAATATCATTTATATATTGTCAGCAATTGTCAGAGTGGGTATATTGAGGCATTTTTGGAATACTATGGATTTCAGAAGTATTTTGAGGACGTTGAATGCTATGGAAACAACGGGCTGGAAAAATGTGAGAATATCCGGAAAGTGGTGGAGAGGAATGGTCTGACCGATTCGGTATATGTGGGAGATATTCAGGGAGATTATGATGCCAGTGTCAGGGCAGGGGTGAAGTTTGTTCATGCGGCCTATGGCTTTGGTATAGTAAAGCAGGATGTACCGAGGGTGCAAAGTATTCCGGAGCTGGTAAGCACGGTGGAAACGGTTTTTGGAAACCTGTAAAACGAAAAGTTTGTGCTGCGGATATGAGTTTGGTTTTTATGGTATATTATCTCTTATTTTACAGATACTACTTTTACAGTATAATTTGTAAAAAAGGAGAAAGAACAAAGATGAAAGCAACAGGTATAGTAAGAAGAATAGACGAGCTTGGCAGAATTGTAGTACCAAAGGAGATTCGTAGAACCCTGCGTATTCGCGAGGGCGACCCGTTGGAAATTTTTACGGATAAGGACGGTGAAATTGTGCTCAAAAAGTATTCACCTATCGGAGAGCTTAGCAGCTTCGCCCAGGAGTATGTGGATGCAACGGCACAGATTCTCGGATGTCCGGTGTGTGTGACGGATAGAGATCAGATTATTGCCGTGTCCGGTATGCCTAAGAAGGAGCTGATGGGAAAAGCTCTTCACCGGGAACTGGAGGAGGCGATCAATGATCGTGAGGCAATCATGGCAAAGAAGGGTGAGAAGAAATATATCCAGATTACCGGAGAGGGTGATGATATTTATGAGGGAGAGATTGTCCAGACGATAATCTGTGAAGGTGACGCGATTGGTGCAGTTATCATACTCAATAAGGACAGCAAAAATCCGCTCACTGAAACAGAGCGCAAGGCTGCTGTAATTGCCGCAAACTTTCTGGGCAAGCAAATGGAAGGATAATACAGTAAAAATATAGAAATATCAAAGGTTTTTTCTACCTTTTTCATTGAAGAAGAAAAAATCAAAACAAAAAAATGCACAAAAAAAGTGACAAAATATGTTAAAATTAGACAAAACGAAATAGCAAATTGTATAGTTTTTTCCCAGTATGCTTCTGGAAACTTTTACTATTTTGTACAAAAAAACGAAGAGTATAGGTATTTGCTTGACAAAACAAGGGTAAACGAGTATAACTACTACTAGGACTTGCTTAAAAGCAAGGGAAGAAAGCAATACTATATATCATTTAAGAGGAGGAACTATTCCTATGAACAAAACAGAATTAGTTGCAGCAATCGCTGAGAAGACAGAGTTATCTAAGAAGGATGCTGAGAAGGCATTAAAGGCATTCACAGATGTAGTATCAGATGAGTTAACAAAGGGTGAGAAAGTACAGTTAGTTGGTTTTGGTACTTTTGAAGTAGTTGACAGACCAGCTAGAGAGGGTAGAAATCCGAAGACTGGTAAGTCTATGAAGATTCCTGCATCTAAGGCACCTAAGTTCAAGGCTGGTAAGGCTTTAAAGGAAGTTGTAAACAAGTAATTTGTTTGAGTGTGAAGGCTGTTGCTGTTGCAACAGCCTTTTTTCGGTTGAGGAGAGAAGAAATGAGATTAGACAAATATTTAAAGGTATCCCGTATTATTAAGCGAAGAACCGTTGCCAATGACGCATGTGATGCGGGAAGGGTTATGGTGAATGGAAGAGTGGCAAAGGCATCTACAGATGTTAAGATAGGGGACCGCATTGATGTAGAATTTGGCAATAAGAAGGTAGCAGTAGAGGTTACCCAGATTATGGAATCCACAAAAAAGGAAGATGCAAAGGAAATGTTTAAGTATCTGTAATTTTTCCATTGGACTTGTCATAAGATGAAAAGAGAGTGATTAATCATCAAGGTGTAGTGTAGGGCAGTTGTGCAGACACGGATGCTTCGAGAGATTATGACAGGAAGGGTGGATATATGGAAGAGGTTCGCAATGCAAGAGGGCATAAAATTACGCTGAATAATCGGGGGGCCGGTGTGATTACCGGTGTGAGTGCTGTTATTTCCTTTGACCCGGGTGAGGTGCTGCTGGAGACGGAGCAGGGAGTGCTCTTAATTAAGGGAATGGATTTGAATGTAACCAAACTTACGCTGGAAAAGGGGGAGGTAGAGGTAGATGGAAGGGTGGATTCCCTGACCTATTCCGATATGAAACCGGGCCTTAAAGGAGAAAATGGATTATTTAACCGTCTGTTTAAGTAGGTGGCGGTATGGCGGATTTGATTTATGATGAGATGGAACTGTTTGTGGTCTGTCTTCTATTAGGTGCAGTGCTGGCATTTATCTATGACGGTGTGCGTGTGTTTCGTCTGCTGTTTCACCATTTTGACTGGGTGGTGGATTTAGAGGATTTGATTTACTGGGTTTTTACTGGCTGGCTGGTGTTTCGGACACTGTTCTATTTTAACAGAGGTGCCCTAAGAGGATACGCTTTTTTGGGTCTTTTTCTGGGTGTCCTGCTCTATGTTCTGACCATAAGCAGGCTGTTCCTGTTTTTGGTGGGGAAGCTGCTGCCTTATTGGGACAAAGGAAAGACATATCTGGCAAAGCCGTTTGTTTTCTTGCACAATTTTGTGAGAAAGGCATTGAAAAATGCTGTGACAGAGGTTAAAATGGCTATAAAAGGAAGATGAATGAGTACACATATAGAAACAGGTGAAATGATTGAGTACAGCAAAAAGAAGAAGACGCAAAAAACAGAATAAAGGACTTACGTTTATTGGATTTGTGGTGGTTGTATTTTGTGTTTGCGTGGGAATCCGTACTGCACATTTAAAGAGCCAGAGTGCGGCCTTGGCAGAGCGGCGGGAGACCTTAGAAAAACAGCTCGACAGCGAGGAACAGCGAACGAAAAGGCTGGAGGAGCTGGAGAAATACATGAAGACCAAAAAGTACGTGGAGGATATCGCAAAGGAGAAGCTGGGACTGGTTTATCCGGATGAGATTCTGATTGAACCCTCTAATAAATAACGGCAGTTTTGGAGAGGAGTGGGTTTGATTTGTGACGGTATGAACTTCTCTGCGTTTTTATCTGCCTCTGATTGACAATTTTTTTATACGGCTATCTTTATTATATATCCCACTTAAAATGGGAGGGATGCCGTATGCAATATCGAATAGAGAAAATAGGGATACATATTTTGGCCTTTCTGACGGGGAGGTGTAGTTTGCTTGGGATGTATCCTTTTATTGTGCCGTTTTTTATGGCCGCCTATCTTCAGGAGCAGAGTTCAGTGAGTCTGTTTGCTGTTTTAATGCTGGGGGTGATAAGCAGGCTGCAGCTGGTAGCGGCGGTTAAATATATGCTGGTTGTACTGGCTTTGTTGGTACTGTTAAACAAGACGGACAGGGGAAAGATTTTTGAGAATAATTATCAGATTGCCCTGGCTGCCGGAGTGATATTGTGGGCAGTGAGCATGCCCTATGAATATCTGGTGACAAGACAGGATGGAAGTATTTGGTATGCACTGTTGGAGGGTGTCATTACCGCCAGCAGTGTTATTGTACTGGAACAGGGTTTTGTGGCGCTGCGAGTGGGGACGGGACGGAGATTTGCTACTAATGAGCGTTTTGTAGGAAGCTTTGCGATGATGGCGATTGCACTTTTTGGATGTCCGGTGATAGAAACGCCGTTTAATCTGTTGTTTATGATTTCCGGCTATCTGTTGTTATATTATACCTATCGGTTTGAGAGCAGCGTGGCAGTTGCGGCGGGGAGTATTGCGGGCTTAGTGCTGTCGGTACAGACAGAACATATTTCCTGGCTGGCAGTTATGGTGATACTTTCAAGTATGCTTGTGATTTTGCGAGGCTTGGGAAGGGTAGGGGAGCTGTTGGGCTTTCTCGGTGGTTATCTGCTACTGGGGGTTCTCTATGACAGCACTCTCCTTGCACCGGGGCTTCTGGTCAGTATTCTGGCAGTATCGGCAGCGTTTTTGATGACACCGGCGGTTCTGTTAAAACGGGCGGTGCAGTTAAAGGACAGCAGAACGGGGTATTCTCAGGATTTATTGATTCAGGAGGTTACCAAAAGAAGGATACATAATTTTGGCGAAGCGTTTATTGCAATGGAGAAAATGTTGTCAGTACACCAGCCTGAGGATGCGATTCCCAATGGTTTGAGCAATATGTATTTAAGTGGGGACGGTATTTCACTGTTAAATGCGGTAGAGTCCCAGAGTAACCGCCTTTATGAGCTGCGGAGAAATTTTGTAAGACAGCTGGGACAGATTGGGGAGAATATTATTTCTTTTCAAGGACAAATGGATTCACAGTCGGTAAAGGCAGAGCTTTTTGAGGGAAGGATTACGGAGGAGCTGAGTCATCTGGGGGTAGTGGTGACTAAGGCGGTTCTTGTGAAGGATAAGGAGGCGCGCACAGAGGTATATATGGGATGTATGCTGAAGAAGGACAGGGCAGTCACCGGGAAGCTGTTGGCTGAGAAGGTGGGCAGGCTTTTGTCAAAACGTATGGTATGTCAGGACGGAGGCGATGAGGTTGTTGCTTTTGACGAGAGATATTTTACGTTTGTGGAGGAAGGGGCATATATGCTGACCACTGGAATTGTTCGTAAGAATAGAGAGGGCGAGGAGCTTTGCGGAGACAATTTTTCTGTTAGCAAGGCAGCAGCGCAAAAGGCAGTGCTGATGCTTTCTGACGGCATGGGAAGCGGGGAAAGTGCATATTTTAAAAGTGAACAGATCGTAGAGCTTTTAGAGCAGCTGCTGAGCGCAGGCTTTTGCCGGGAGCTGGCCATTGAACTGTTGAATTCTTTTATCAGCTTTCTCGCAGACGGCAGTATCAGTACTACGTTGGATCTTACCATGATTGACCTTTATACGGGAACTGCTGATTTTATCAAGCTCGGAGCTTCCACTACTTTTATTAAACGGGGAGATAGGGTGGAGTGTATCTGTTCCACCTCGCTGCCGGTGGGTGTGTTAGAACAGGTAGAATTTGACACCTGCGCCAGAAAATTATATCATGGGGATATGATTGTCATGGTCAGTGACGGTGTGATGGACGGAATCATTTTTGAAAACCGGGAGACCTATTTAGCGGAGCTGATTGCGTCTGTGGATACGAATAATGCACAGGTTATGGCAGAGAAGATTATTGAGGATATAGAGGTAATGCAGAGGGGACGGCTAAGGGATGACAGCACAATTCTGACAGCCGGTGTGTGGGAGAATAACTAATGATAGATAAGGTGAGACACTATATACAGCTTCATCATATGTTGACAAAGGGCAGCAGAGTGGTCATGGGGATTTCCGGTGGGGCGGATTCCACGGCTATGTTTTTGTTGCTTTTGCAGCTTAGGGAGGAATATGCCCTTTCACTGTATGTGGTGCATATTAATCATGGAATACGCCCTGAGGCAGCAGTGGATGCAGAGTATGTGAGGCGGATAAGTGACAAAAACGGAATTCCGTTTTATCTGTATGAAGCGGACATACCTTCTCTGGCAAGACAGCAGCAAAAATCGGAGGAGGAAATGGGAAGGGAATACCGTTACCAATGCTTTTATGAAGTGATGGAGAAGACAGGAGCGGATACACTGGCTGTTGCACATCATATGGGAGACCAGGCGGAGACTGTCCTGTTTCACATGGTGAGAGGGACGGATCTGACCGGGCTGAGGGGGATTTTGCCGGTACAGACGGAGCCGGTGAAAATTATACGACCACTTCTTTGCTGTGAAAAAGAGGAACTGATTGACTGGCTTGAAGCCCAGCAGGTTGTCTGGCAGGAGGATATAACGAATAAGGAAAATATATATATGCGCAATAAGCTGCGCAATGAGGTGATGCCACTTTTGGAGCAGGTAAATTCCCGGGCTGTCTCCCATCTTGCGGCACTGGCGGATACGGCAGCGGAGTACCACGCCTTTTTTTGTGACTGTGTGCAGGAATATATAGCGGAAAATGTGTGTATAATCAAAGAGGATACGGGTGTTGCCGGTGAGATCAAGCGAAAATCCTTACTGTCCGAGAAGCAGATTTTTGCGAAGGCAGTAATTTATGAAATGCTGTCTAAAGTGTGTGGTTCTAAAAAGGATTTGACGAAGGAGCATGTACAGGCGGTTTATGGTCTGCTGGAAAATCAAAGCGGGAAGAAGATCTCACTTCCCTATGGAACGGAAGCAATTATATCGTATGAAAAGCTTCAGATTCGGAAAAGCTTAGAACAGGGAGAAACGATTTTGTGGAAGGAGCCGGTTTTCCCTCCTGGATATTTCGGAGTGGATAGGGGAGAAGAAACGGATTTTTGCCGGACGGTAGAGATGCCTTTTGCCGGGCGGCTTCAGCTTGACTGGATTGAAACACAGAAATTATCGGTGCATCAGCGGGAGAATTTGCTATTTTATGCCAAAAAATCCAAAAATAGCTATACGAAATTCTTTGATTGTGATACAATAAAAGATACGTTGTATATACGAATGGTTGAAAAAGGAGATTACATTGTTATCAATGAACAGGGAGGGACAAAAAAGCTGTCCCGTTATTTTATTGATACCAAAGTACCCCGCGATCAACGGGAAAATACCATTGTACTGGCAGCGGATAGTGAAGTGCTTTGGATTGTCGGGGGGCGCAGAAGCGAGCGATTCAAAGTAAAGGACGATACGGAATATATTTTAAAGGTGACGTACGAAGGAGAGAGTGATGATGAATCAGGTTGAGGTAATGATTTCAGAGGAAAAAGTTGAAACCAGGGTTCAGGAACTGGCGGAGCAGATTAATGCAGATTACACGGGGAAGGAATTGCATTTGATTGTCATATTAAAAGGGAGCGTGTTTTTTGCCTGTGAACTGGCGAAGCGATTGACCATGCCGGTGACAATGGATTTTATGAAGGTTTCTTCCTATGGAGATGGTATGGTATCTGCCGGAAAGATTACTATCAAGCAGGAGCTGGATGATGATATTAAAGGCAGGGATGTGCTGGTTATAGAAGATATTGTAGATTCCGGTGCAACACTTTTTCACTTAAAGAAGCTTTTGTTGGCAAGGAATCCGGCAAGCCTTAGCATTGTCGCATTGCTGGACAAGCCAGATTGTCGTACGGAGGATATCGAGATAGACTATTGTGGATTTGAGATTCCCAACAAATATGTGGTTGGTTATGGTCTGGATTATATGCAGCAATACCGTAATCTTTCATATATTGGAGTGATAGAGGAATAAATGAAGGGAAGCAGAGCACAAATAATAAAAGGAGCATAATCATAATATGAACAGAAATATGAGAAAAAGTCTGATTTCTTACTTGGTATTATTTGCATTGATTGTGGGTATATTGTCATTGATACAAAGTGGAACGCAGAATGTGGATTTATCGTACACAGAAACCGATTTTACGAACGATATGAAGGCGGGAAAGGTGGCGTCAGTCTTTGTCCAGCAGAATGCGGAGGTGCCAACCGGTACTGTGGAAGTTACGATGAAGGATAGGACGTCAGTGAGTTTTTTTATCACGGATGTAAATGATTTTCAGGAATTGTTTAACGAGTTGGTAGAGAAGGAAAAGTTAAAAGTTGGATATCAGATGAGTGATGTGGTAAGACCCGGCTTTCTGGAAAAAATGCTGCCGTACATTTTGGGATTGGTTGCGATTATTGTCATTGTGACGATGCTGGGTGTGCAAAATTCCGGCAGCGGCGGTACAATGGCGAATTTTGGAAGAAGCAGGGCACGTTTGACACTGGATGGAGATAATAAGGTCACCTTTGAGGATGTGGCAGGTCTCCATGAGGAAAAAGAGGATTTGGAGGAAGTTGTTGATTTTCTAAAGAGTCCTGGTAAGTATGTAGAGCTGGGAGCGAGAATACCGAAGGGTATTTTGCTGGTGGGTCCTCCGGGAACAGGTAAGACTTTGCTTGCCAAGGCAGTAGCAGGAGAGGCGCATGTGCCGTTTTTTTCTATATCCGGCTCTGATTTTGTAGAGATGTTTGTCGGTGTTGGTGCATCCCGTGTAAGGGATCTGTTTGCAGAGGCAAAACGAAACAGTCCATGTATTGTCTTTATTGATGAGATAGACGCAGTGGCGAGAAGAAGAGGTACCGGCCTTGGCGGTGGTCACGATGAGAGAGAGCAGACTCTTAACCAGATGCTGGTGGAGATGGATGGATTTTCCGTTAATGAGGGAATCATTGTTCTGGCGGCGACAAACCGTGTGGATATATTGGATCCGGCTATTCTGCGTCCAGGGCGTTTTGACCGTAAGGTTGCAGTAGGTAGACCGGATGTGAAAGGAAGGAATGAGATTCTCAAGGTTCACACCAAGAATAAACCCCTCAGTGAGGAGGTGGATTTGGAAGAAATCGCAAGAACCACGGCAGGCTTTGTGGGTGCCGATTTGGAGAATCTGATGAATGAATCTGCAATCTATGCAGCAAAGCAGGAACGCAAATTCATTGTTAAAGAGGATATTGACAAGGCATTTATTAAGGTAGGTATCGGTACAGAGCGCAAGTCCAGATTGATTCCGGAGGAGGAGCGCAGAAATACGGCTTACCATGAGGCGGGGCACGCCATTTTATTCCATTTATTAGAGGGAGTGGGACCGGTATACACGGTGTCCATTATTCCGACAGGAGAGGGTGCAGCCGGCTATACAATGCCGCTTCCTGAGAATGATAATGTGTTTAATACCAAAGGGAAACTATTGCAGGATATCAAGGTGAGTTTAGGTGGGCGTATAGCAGAGGAAATGATCTTTCAGGATATTACCACCGGAGCCTCACAGGATATTAAGCAGGCTACGGCTGCCGCCAGAGCTATGGTAGTAAAATATGGTATGTCTGACGAAATGGGTCTGATTAACTATGAGACAGATAATGAGGAAGAGACCTTTGTAGGTCGGGATATTGGACATAGAAAGGTATTGGCAGAGCAGACGGCTGCGGCGATTGATAAAGAGGTTAAGCGTATTATTGATGACTGCTATGCACAGGCAAGGGAGATTTTAGAGAAGAATGTGGATATTCTTCACCGTTGTGCAGAACGTCTGTTGGAAAAAGAACGTATTGACAGGGAAGAGTTTGAGTCCCTTTTTAAGGAACAACAGGCATAAAAATTATGTTTTATTGAGGCATCGGTACATTTTTGACAGGTAAATGTGCCGGTGCTTTTGGATTTTATTGGTAAATTTGTCTGTGGAACGAGGAGAAAATAGACAAAATCAATAAAGGTTGCCTAAAAAGGCCAAATTGTAAAACGGGCATTTGTCTAAATGCACAAAAGAAATTAAAAAAAATAAAATTGTTTGTGAACACTTTCAGAACAAAATACGTATAATAATACTTGTAAC
>CAMWYM010000072.1 GCA_947178475.1 uncultured Clostridium sp.
AAAATACCATAAATTGGTTATTTTTTCAAACGAAAACGTTTTCAAATTATTCAATTCTTTTATATTTAAATATGTAGTAAATTATTACATATAAATATAAGAAAGGAAAACCGGTAACGAAAAGCTGTCTTACCGGCAATTAGGTATCAAAAATGCGAAAGTGGAAAAAATTGCTCTTAATGGGAACATTTATACTTGGCACTGTAGTATTGGCAGGTTGCGGAAACAATCAGGATAATGCGCAGACAAAAGTAAATATCGGCTATTTCAATAATGTTACACATCCACAGGCTCTGTTGATGAAATCGGAAAAAACCCTGGAAAACAGCCTTGGCGAGGACACGGTTGTAAATTGGACAGCCTTTAATGCAGGTCCGGCAGAGGTAGAGGCACTTTTCGCAGGTGATATTGATATCGGATATATCGGACCGGTTCCTGCCATCAGTGCAAATGTAAAATCAAACGGTGATGTGGTTATTTTATCCAGTGCAACTCAGGGTGGTGCTGTACTTGTCACAAGAAAGGATTCTGGAATAAACAGCGCTGCAGATTTATCCGGAAAAAATGTTGCCATTCCCCAAATAGGAAATACCCAGCATCTATGTCTGCTGGATTTGCTGGCACAAAACGAACTGAAACCGGTTGCCGATGGCGGAGATGTTACAGTAAGTGCAGTTACCAATGCAGATGTTGCCAACACAATGGAACGGGGTGACATTGATGCCGCATTGGTACCTGAACCTTGGGGAGCAACACTGCAGGAGCAGGGAGCAGAAATTTTGTTAAACTATGACGAAATCTATATGAACGGACAATATGATGTCGCTGTTGTCGTTGTGAGAAAGGATTTTATGGAGGAACATCCTGACATTGTAGAAACCTTTCTTCGAGAACACGAGGCAGCCACAGCAAAAATCACCGATGACAAGGATAACGCTTTAAAGACCATCAATGCCGAGCTGGACAGTGCCACCGGTAAATCCCTCAGCGAGAGTATTATCTCTCAGGCATTCGAGCGCATAGGTGTGCAGACTGCCTTAAATAAGGACTCGATTATGGGATTTGCCCAAATCAGCAAGGAACAGGGCTTTATAGATGAAATACCGGAGGAAAGTACCCTCTTTGCAGATTAACGGAGGAAAGGACATGTCTTTAGTAATCAAAAATCTTTGTAAGCATTTTGACAACAGTGAGGATGCCACATTAAATGAAATCAACCTTGAAGTAACAGATGGTGAATTCGTCTGCATTGTAGGAGCTTCCGGCTGCGGAAAAAGTACACTGCTCAATTTGGTCGCCGGGCTGATTTCTCCCACCAGCGGACAAATATTTTTAAATGATAAAGAGATTACGGGACCGGGAGCCGACCGGACCGTTATGTTTCAGGAACACGGTCTGTATCCATGGCTAAATGTCATCGACAACGTTAAATTTGGCATGAAGCTTGCCGGTGTCTCCAAGGAAGAGCAGGAGGAAAAAGCAGTCCATTATCTGGAAATGGTCGGACTTCTGGAATACAGAGATTATCCCATTCACCAGATTTCCGGCGGAATGAAGCAGAGAACTGCTCTTGCCCGTGCCCTGACCATGGATTCCGATGTACTGCTAATGGACGAACCCTTTTCTGCTCTTGATAAACAGACCTCTAACCGTCTCAGGGAAGAGCTTCAGAGAATATGGATGGAAACAAAACGTACCATTCTCTTTATTACCCACAGCGTGGAGGAAGCTGTTTATTTGGGCGACCGGGTTGTCGTACTCACCCCTGACAGAGAACAGGAAATGGATATCGTAAACATTAATCTGGATCGACCAAGACATGTATACTCACCTGAGTTTGTGGATTTGCGGCATCAAATTCTAGAGCAAATCAGAGGGGAGGTTATCTGATGAGTATCATTATATTTTTATGTGTGCTGATTTTAATATGGCAGGGATTTTATTGGGTCAGTGTGGATTGGCTTGCCCTGTGCAAACCCTATTCCGTCCCGTCCCCACTGGGCGTTGGTGAAAAATTTGTTGAGCTTTGCAGCAATGGGACTCTGCTTACTGCAACAGGAAACTCACTGCTTCGGGGAATCTGCGGATACCTCATTGCGGTAATCATCGGTCTTGCACTGGGACTAATTATCAATCATTTTAAGTATCTGCAAAAAAATCTGAAACCAATTGTTCTGGGAGTACAGACGCTTCCCAGTGTATGCTGGGTCCCCTTTTCCATTCTGTGGTTTGGACTTTCCACTCAGGCAATCCTCTTTGTCGTTGTTATGGGGGCTGCTTTCAGCATTGCAATTGCTGTAGATAATGCCATCAAAAATGTACAGCCTATCTATATTAAGGCTGCACGTACAATGGGTGCTGGAAAAAGACAGCTCTACTGGAATGTCATTCTTCCTGCCAGCCTGCCCGAGCTGGTATCCGGTCTGAAGCAGGGATGGTCCTTTGCATGGAGAGCGCTGATGGCCGGCGAGGTCATGACTACCTCCATCGGTCTGGGACAGACACTAATCATGGGACGTGATTTGGCAGATATCAATCAGGTAATGTTAGTTATGGTAGTTATCGTTGTCGTGGGTATTGTTATTGACAAATGCATCTTCTCTGTAATCGAAAAACGACTGTTAATGAAGCGAGGGCTATGGCAGTCCCATTAATAACAAAAAGAAGAGACCGATCGATAGAGCCGGCCTCTTCTTTTTGATTCACCTATATAACTGATGAGATTACAGCAAATCTATTAGCTGTTCAATAATATCATCCACACACTCTTCAACCGTACGATTAACAGTTTCAATAACTATCTCTGCATTTTCAGGCTCTTCGTATGGGCTGGTAATACCGGTAAACTCAGCAATCTTACCAGACCGTGCTGCACGATAGAGTCCCTTGACATCTCTTCTCTCACATTCCTCTAAAGGTGTATTGACATACAATTCCACAAAACAATCACCTATGATTTCTCTGGCATTCTGCCTGTCCTGACGATATGGGGAAATAAACGAGGTGAGTACAATCAATCCCGCATCATTCATCAGCTTAGAAACCTCTGCCACCCTTCGGATATTTTCAATTCTGTCCTTATGTGAAAAGCTAAGATTCTTGTTTAATCCGATACGGACATTATCTCCATCCAGAAGCATCGTATGTTTTCCCATAGCAAACAGCCTTTTTTCCAGCTCATTTGCAATGGTCGATTTACCTGCACCGGACAGCCCCGTCAACCATAATGTGAATGCCTTCTGCCCCAGATGCTCCTGCCTCAGTTCCCTGGTGATATCCATGTCATGCCAGAATAAATTTTTTCTTCGGTTAATCTCATTGACTACCACCCCACAGGCTGCAGTTGCATTGGTTACCCTATCGATAAGAATGAGAGAGCCCATATCCCTGTTTTTTGAAAACTCATCAAACACAACGTTGCTTCCCACGGAAATCTCACAGGCAGCAATTTCATTTTTATAGATATTCTCCGAATAAATCTCCGCACCAGTATTGATGTCAATCTTATATTTGATGTTCATCACCGTAGCCGGCACAATTTGGGTTCCCAGCTTCAGCCAGAAGGTTTTCCCTGCAGTTAATGGAGTGTCATCCATCCACAGAATCGAAGCGGCAAACATGGTATTTAATAAAATATCATAATCCTTTGTCATTACGCTTCCTCTGGAAACGTCTATCTCTGTATCCAATTGAATAGTTACCCCATGACCGGCACCAATCTCATCCACCAGCTGGTCCCCATTATATATAGCTTTTACCCGGGAAGTCTCCTTGCTGGGATATACCGTGATCTCATCCCCCACAGCAATCCTTCCTGTGGAAATCTGTCCCTGAAATCCGCGAAACTGTCGATTGGGTCTGCACACCCGTTGCACAGACATAGAAAATCCATTCTGGTGATCCGCCTCAGAGATATCGATATCCTCCAGATACTGTAACAGTGAAGGGCCGTCATACCACGGCATATGGCTGGACTTATTGGTTACATTATCTCCTACAGTAGCAGATACCGGTATAATGGCAATACTCTGTTCATTGAACTCAGCCATCAATATCTTTATCTCTTTTTGGATTTTCTTAAAACGCTGTTCGTCATAATGCACCAAATCCATCTTATTAACCGCAAACACAAAATGGCGAATACCCATCAGCGCACAAATGCGGGCATGACGTTTGGTCTGTATCAGTACACCCTGACTGGCATCTACCAGTATAACACTCAAATCCGCAAAGGATGCACCCACTGCCATATTTCTCGTGTACTCTTCATGTCCGGGGGTATCAGCAACAATAAAGCTCCGTCTCTCTGTTGTAAAATAGCGAAATGCCACATCTATGGTAATCCCCTGCTCCCGCTCTGCCATCAAACCGTCCAGCAAAAGAGAATAATCCAGATTACCATCATTAGACCCCACCTTAGAATCCAGCTCCAATGCTTTTTTCTGGTCGGTAAACAACAGCTTGGCATCATAGAGCATATGTCCAATCAAGGTTGACTTACCGTCATCTACACTTCCACAGGTAATAAATTTCAATAAATCGTTATTCATCTTAAAAATACCCCTCGCGTTTTCTTTTTTCCATGCTTGCTGACCCGCCGTCAGAATCGATAACTCTGCTTGTTCGCTCAGACTCTACAGATGCCAATGTTTCTGCAATAATATCATCCAAAGTATCTGCTGTGGACTCCACACCACCTGTCAGCGGATAGCATCCAAGGGTCCGGAAACGAACCGATTTCATTTCCACCTGCTCACCGGGACGAAGCTGCAAACGGTCATCGTCCACCATGATTATATTACCGTCCCTGACAACCACCGGACGTTCCTTGGCGTAATAGAGTGAAACAATCGGTATATTTTCACGCTTAATATATTGCCAGATATCCTTCTCCGTCCAGTTTGACAGTGGAAATACACGAATACTTTCACCCTGTTTAATTTTGGTGTTAAACAGTCTCCACATTTCCGGCCGCTGATTTTTGGGATCCCATGCGTGATTTTCATTTCGGAAGGAAAAAATCCTTTCCTTTGCCCGGGACTTCTCCTCATCACGCCGTCCACCTCCAAAGGCGGCCGTAAAACCATATTTATCCAACGCCTGCTTTAACGCCTGTGTCTTCATGATGTCTGTATATGCTGCTCCATGGTCAAAGGGATTGATACCCTGTGTGACCCCGTCTTCATTGATATATTCCAGCATTTCAATCTGTAATTCCTGCGCCGTCTTATCCCGAAATTCAATCATCTCTTTAAATTTCCATGTTGTATTCACATGAAGAAAAGGAAATGGCGGCTTTTCCGGATAGAATGCCTTTAATGCAAGATGAAGCATTACAGAGGAGTCCTTACCAATCGAATACAACATCACCGGCTTCTCACACTCAGCAGCAACCTCCCGCATAATATATATTGCTTCCGCTTCTAATTTGTCTAAATGATCCATGACCGTGTACCTTTCATATTGAATGATATTTGTCAATCTGCCAAAGAAATTTGCCATTTTGGGGTCTGACAGTATTATAATACCTAGTATTTGTGAATTTTACAAGAAATAATGCGTGAAAATAAGACAATCTACTCCGGATTATGTAAGATTATATACATTTTTGCTTAAATTTACCGCACTTTTTTGTGAATTATGCTCCGTTTTTTTTCTAGACAGAATCGACTTTTTATTGTAAAATAATATTAATTATAAAATCATGGGCGATTAGACTCAATGGAGTGGGTTTGTTTTTCATGATTCTATTTTACTATTATTTTATATTCCACGGAAGGAGGTAAATAATATGATGAATCTGACAAATGTCTATAATTATTATAGTACACAGGTACTCGCTGCAGCAACCGGCAGCAACCGTACTAACAGTCGTTTTAATTCCCATAAACGAGACGATTTGAAAACCATATATAACAACATGGTTAGACAGAATACCCATTCACCACTTTATAAATTTACCTTTTCCGATGCAACCCAGGCTTATGCCATCGGCATCAAGGAAGCAGCCATGGCTTTGGAGGCTGAGAGCAAGTCTTTAAGCGGTCAGAACAATGGTGCTTTTGACCAGATGACCGTGGTATCCGATGATGAGAATGTAGTATTCGCAAGCCTTAACGGTTCCGCTTCAGAGGACATTCCTGAGAATCTGTCCATTCAGGTCAATACTTTGGCATCCGGACAGGTCAATGTGGGAACCTACCTTCCGTCCGGTGAAAGTTCCTTTAGTGCCGGAGATTATTCTTTCGGCATTGCAGTAGGGCGTAATCAATACACATTCCAGCTCACTGTACATGAGGGGGACACTAACCAGCAGATTCAGCGCAATCTGGCAATGTCCATCAACGAGAACAATATCGGAGTTCGTGCTACTCTCCGCAATAACCGCACAGAGGGAACCAGTGCTCTGGTACTCCGCTCCGATGCAGTCGGATTGCCAATAACAAATGACTTGTATTTTCATTTTGATGAGACCTATCTGGAAAATGATATTGCCCGTCCATTAGGTATTGATCATGTGGAATCCATGCCTGCCAACGCAGAGTTTTATATTAATGACACATTACACAGTTCTATCAGCAACCGGATTTCTCTTAACCATACGATGGATATTGATTTATTATCCACCAGTGATAAGCCAATCAATGTACATCTGGTTCCTGATGAGCACAAAATATCTAATAAATTAACAGATTTTATGAATTCTTATAATGAACTAGTGGATATTGCCAGAAACTCTAGCAATCAGAAGGGTTCGGCAAAGCTTTTTAAAGACATTACCAATATGGCAAACCGGAACAAAGAGGCTCTGAAAGCTGCTGGTCTCACGGTCGATACCAACGGATATATGAACCGCTTGGCGGATACCGATACCGATAGCAGCCGGATTCAATCTCTATTTGATGATGAGCTATCCGATTTCCGCAGAGACATCAAACGGACTACAGAGAAAATGACGCTGAATCCATTGAATTACATTGACAAGATTATTATTACGTATCCCAATACCACAGGGACATATCCTAACCCATATAATCCGTCAAGATATTCCGGTCTGCTGTTTAATGATTATGCATAGTAATTCAACATTATAAATACTTATGGACAAGGGCAGTTACCCTTGTCCATTTTATTATGCAGGTCATCAATTTTCTTCGAAAATTGGTGACATTATACCACCAGCTTTGCAGCCAAATCCAGCTTATTCAAAAAGGGAAGAAAATCTGATTCCAGACAATCTGCTACAAAAACCCTATTACCACTATTCAACGACATCCCCAAATTTCGCACTGCGGTTATCATTGCCTTTTTGTCAATGTAACTGCTTTTCTCATTCAACAGAGAGGCACAGTGATTATATACCTCTATCTCCCAGTTAATCCCATTGATCACATCATTTAGAAATGTATTTGTGTCCTCAAATCCTTCATTGCGCAATTCCCCGATAATGGTCTGCACTGCCGGAATCAAGCTGTCACTATAGGTAATCAGCTCCTGTAGCACCTCTCGCTGAAGCTGCTCTCTTTCATCCATATCATTTCCTCCTTTGTAATCAATTTTGCTTTGTCGCACAAATTGATTACCCGCTTGTCCAATATCCAGTATATCACCAAGAAAACCTATATTCAACCAGTTTTAAATTTTTGTTCGTCAAAATCACTCATTTGTATTCTTAGTATTCCGGCTTAAAATATACAATTCTGGTATTCCCACTTTCATCCATATAGGATAATTGCAAACCATACGCTGTATATCCCTCTGGCAGATGACAGAGTACTGCCCTTTCAATTGTATCGCCCGGTCGGATCTCATCCTGTATCACAGGAGATGCATCCCAAACAGCTCTCTCCATCCCTTGAAAGCCAGACTCTTCCGTTTGAAACCTTCTGCTCTCCAGTGTGGAATACATTTGAAGCGGATAATTCATTGCTATTGGCAGTATTCTGTCGTTTGCCTCCAGCTGAGCATCCTTCGCAACCATAATCTCGTAGTGAAGCAAAACATATTCCATTCCTCCCATCTCACCAATCGTAAACGGCTGCCCCTCTTCTTCATTCCCATGCAGTTGATTGATATACTCCTCAATTTTGTCAGAGTCCCTCGTCACATCTGTAAACCGGACATAGGCATCTGCCATATTTCCTTGCTGGGTAAAAATACAAATTTTCGCCCATTCATCCAACGGAAGAGGAAAAATTTCCTCTGTTTGCAGCTTATAGTATTCTATACCATTTTCTTCAACCTTTTTTAGCATTTTATGATTAGCAAAATCAATAGGTTCCGATACCATATCCATATCCTCGGCTACCGCCTCTGTCGTTGACTCTTCCGGTACCTCTTCTCTGTCCTCTTCCGTTTTTTCATCCACCAGATTCTCTGCCAGCCCGGTTTCATTTCCCCTTAGCTCTTCATTCTGGCTGGAGCTGCCAAGTGTACAGCCCGTCATCGCCAGCAGCAATATACAGGCAAGTACCACTGTCCCTAAATGAAATCTCCTCTGATGTGCAATCAGTGTAATGCGCTTTTTTAGTTCCTGTTTTCCTCCATATATTCCCGTTGTACATGTAAAAATCTTCATCGCATTTCCCCCCTCCGTTCCAACTAAAATCAATGTTTCCCCATAATCTCTGCGTTTTTGCTCATCCATTTTCTGAATCACACTCTCATCACAGGCAAACTCACTGTCACGCCTTGATAAAAACGCTACCAGCCACACAAGAGGATGATACCAGTACAAAACAACGCACAGACAGCGCAGCACCGCCCACAAATGATCCTTATGCCTATAGTGAGTCAGCTCATGCTCTAACACATAATATACCTCTTTTTCTCCATTTCTATCCCCCTGCTCTTCCCCTGCTTCCGGAAAATAAATCGCCGGATGCCACAGACCAAAAAGACATGGTATATCCACCTCCTTCGTCTGATAAACCGGAATATTCTGATGCTCCACTGTCCGCCTGTTCTCCTGTCCTATCTCCAATATCCGGCGGTCTCTCCGAAGCTTCCTTCCAAAATAAAGGTTACTGACTGAAAATACCATCCCGCACAAAACGACTCCGAGCATCCAGATTCCCTTTATCCAATCCGTCTGCTCTGTCATCCGCACCTTTTCCACCGCTTTATTGTTATCTGTCTCCGTTTTATTCCCCGGCTCAGCATCCGACTGATTCCTCCTACTCTGTTCTTCAGAGAAAATACCTGTATCTTCTTCATCGGCGATATAAGGGGTTCCACTCTCCTTCCACTCCTTGCGAGTCGTCTCATCCCATTCACCGGCAGATGGTGTCCCTGGATAGGTCAAGTCACCTTCACTGGTCATATGGTCCCCTGTTTCCAGCCCTACTTGCACGTCCAATACCCGGTAAACCAAATTCATCACCTGAAAGGAGTTGGAAAACGTCCGAAACGGTATAAGCAAATGAAGTGCTACAACCAGCCACATTGCATAACACAAGCGCTTAGGAAGCCGATTGTAAAATATTGCGCGCAGCAAAAACACCAGACATATAAATATAGTCGACGAGATAATGTGTTCAGCCATTTTTCTCCTCCAATTCCCCAAGAATGTCATAGAGCTCTTCAATTTCTTCTCTGCTGAAATTCTTTTTCTTTACCAGAGTACTCATCATCATGCTAACCGATCCCCTGTATACCCGGTCAAGAAGACTTTCAGTCTCTGCCAGTGCCGCGGCTTCCCTGTTTATTTTCGGAAAATATTGTTTTGCCTTTTCCCCCTCCTGATAGTAAAGAATTCCTTTACCCACCATTCTCTTAAGCAGCGTATTGACGGTACTCTTACTCCAGCCAGGATTCTCCTCTAACGCATGGTATAGCTGCATAATTGTTCTGGGACTCTCCTCCCATAATTTCTCCATAATAATCCATTCACTTTGCTGTAAAATAATATTTTTATCAGACATATTTACCTCCATTTGTTCGACTACAGTCAACCTTTCTGTAGTATAGCATGTATGTGCTACAGCTGTCAACCAAAAAAAGCGGGTGGAAATAAATCCACCCACTGTAAGAAACCAATATTACAAAAAAACGATTATATTTTACTGTAGTATTTCATCCAGAGTATCAAAGAGATTCTGGATATCAATAGGCTTTGCTATATGTCCGTCCATTCCACATTTCAAAGCTTCCTGTTTATCCTCCTCAAAGGCATTGGCAGACATTGCCACAATCGGTATCGATGCCAGTTCTTTATTCTCTAAATCACGAATTGCCTTGGTGGCCGCATAGCCGTCCATCACCGGCATCTGAATATCCATAAGTATCAGCTGATAATACCCCGGCTCCGAATTCCTTAGCATATCCACTGCAATCTGTCCGTTTCCCGCAACCTCTGTCTCATATCCTGCTTCGCCCAAAATTGTAACCGCTATTTCCTGATTGAGTTCAATATCCTCTGCCAGTAAAATACGTCCTGCATGAGGTATCACCTTCTCCATGTCAACATGCTTTTCCTTTTCCCTATGTGCATTTACGGTAGAGAATAGACAATTCCTTAATTGGGACAAAAACAATGGTTTACTGCAGAAGGTTGTAACTCCCGCTGCTCTTGCCTTATCCTCAATATCAGACCAGTCATATGCAGTCAGCACAATAACCGGCATTTCCTCCTTAAGCTCTTCCCGGATTCTCCGGACAGCCTCAATACCATCCATATCAGAAAGCTTTGAATCGACAATGTATACACGATAGCCTTCCTTCTTATCCACGGCCTCACGGGTAAGCATCACTGCTTCCTCTGCTGTCAATGCCCATTCACCCTGCATTCCCAGCTGCTCCAGCATATGAGACACACTGTTGCAGACATCATGACTACTATTCACAACCAATGCCCGGCATTCATTAAATTCCGTTATAGGCTGTATCTCCTTTTTCTCTGGACACAGGCGGAACACAAAGGAAACCGTAACCTCTGTACCGACTCCTTTTTCACTTTTCACGACAATCGAACCATTCATCATATCAATAATATTTTTCGTAATCGCCATTCCCAATCCGGTTCCCTGAATCCTGCTGATTGTCGAATTTCTTTCACGCTCAAAGGGTTCAAAAATGCGGGACACAAATTCATCATCCATACCAATACCGGTATCCTTGATATAAAACTCATAGCCTGCACTGCCTTCCGGCGCCCCGGATTTTTCCGTAACCCGTAAACTGACAGAGCCCCCCTCTTCTGTATATTTAACTGCATTACTGAGCAGATTAAGGAGCACCTGATTCAACCGCAGCTTATCACAATAAATTTCCTCATTAATAAGATCCACCGTATCAACATACAGTTCCAGCTGCTTTGCCCGAATGTCTGCCTGTAAAATATTGCAAAGTCCGTGTAGAATATCCGGCAGGGTGCACGGTTTCTCTTCTAAATGCATCTTACCACTTTCAATACGACTCATATCTAAGACATCGTTAATCAGACTCAGCAGATGATTTCCGGATGTCTTAATCTTTCCTAAATACTCTTTTACCTGCTCCTTTTGTTCGATACGGGTAAGTGCCAAATTCGTAAATCCCACGATTGCATTCATCGGAGTCCGAATATCATGAGACATATTAGAAAGAAATACACTCTTTGCCCTATTCGCCTCATTGGCCCTTAATAATGCCTCCTCCAGCTGACTTTTCTTTTCCATTTCACTACGAATTTCTTCATCTACGCTCCGAAATCCCAAAACAATGCCATAATCTCCATCCCATTGTCCTGTCCGCACAGCCTTTAGTTGGTAATATTTCATCTCACCGCCACACATCGTACGATAATTAATATAATATATCCCTTTTTCAACCAGCTCCTTTTTTAACCCTTTCTGAGAGATAGCCAGACGCAGCATCTCTCTGTCCTCCTCATAGACACAAGTCTCTATATAACGCTCCATACCTTCCTTCAGCGAACGTTTGCCGTCAAAAATAGAAGCCAATACATGATTTTCACAGTCACCTAGCCGAAGCGGGATACCTGTATCCTTTTCGATATCATAAAAATAAACCAGATTAAAGTCTATACTCAGTGCCTGAACCAGCTCCATCTGCCGTTTTTCATTTTTGATTCGTTCCTTTTGCTCTTTTTGCTTCTGCGCCGTACAATCGAATAGGAAACGCTGATAGAACAACTCTCCATCTTCCTCAATGAGCTTGATATTACCCATTATGTGCAGTATTTTCCCATCTTTATGCTGTACGCTGTACTCTATACTGGTACTGTCTCCCTCTTTTTTCAGCTTACTAATACATTCCCGAACTTTATCCTTATCTTCCTCTACGACAGAGGCTGCAACCATATTGAAGCCCGCTGTCTCCAATTCTTCCTGAGAATCAAATCCCAAAATTTTCAAAGCCGCCTGATTGATGCTGAGAATCCGGGAACCATCTACGGTATGACACATCACGCCACAATCTGTCGCAGCAAAAATAACCTCCAAAATTCGATTTCTCTCCACAATCTGCTGCTCATAGGCACGCTCCTGTGTCACATCAATTGCCACGCCTACTGTTCCCATCACACTGCCATCCAGATCATACAACGGAGATTTGTAGGTGGTCAGCAGCCTCATGCCATCCCCCGTCTGAATGATTTCCTCTGCTACGCAGGTCTCCTTCTTATCCATTACCTCCTGCTCTGACTTTATACAGGCCGGATCATCCTGCTCGACATCCCAAATATATGCATGTCCCTGTCCTTCCACCTGCTCCTTCGTTTTGTTGACCACCTTGCAAAAGCTGTCATTTACCTTTTCGTGAATACCGTTTTTATCCTTATACCAAATCAAATTGGGAACATTATTAATCGTCGCCTCAAAAAACTGGCTGGTCTGCCAGAAGTCCTTGCGCATTTTGCAGCCTTCCTGCCACCGCAAAAAGCGAAAACGAACCTCCTCATCCGACATTGGCATCGTCCATATATCCCGAATATCTTCAAGCGGCAAAGCCAGCAAACGTGTAATCTGACTCCCATCTGCCAGCAAAATAAGCTCTGCCTCTCTGTTTTTTGCGGATGTCAAAATCTGCAGGGCTTCTTTTTCATTCTGTCCCTGTAAGTCTGCCAGAATCACATCTGCTCTGGCCGCCAGCGCTTCCTCCGGTTCATCACTTTGTAAAAACTCATGCGTAAAATTCTTGAAAGGCGGCATCTCCTTTATTATTTCAAATACCCTATGCAGATGACCTACTAAATAAACCCGAACATGACAACGATACATAGCTACTTCCCCCAATGCCCTAAATTGTTTGCATAATCTTTGTTATGCCTATATCAGCTTAATACAACAAGAATCTATAATATTCATATTCATTGGTGCAGCAAACGCAACCACCAAATATTTACCTATATTTTATTCTAACAAGCATGAGAAACTATGTCAATATTGTACCTTAACCTCTCCTTTGTAAAAATTGTTACTTTTTATAGGTTAATCAAACTAAAAAGGGGATTGACAATCACATAACACAGCATTAGAATATACTTAGTATTACTAAATGCATAGAAAGGGTGAGGACTTGAATCCCAAATATGAGAAACAAATCAAAAAGGGCGTTTTGGAAATATTAGTATTAAAGCTACTAGAGAAGAATGAGAAATATGGCTATCAGTTGATTAGCGAATTGAGAGAAAAGAGCAACGAAATGTTCACCTTAAAAGAAGGCACGCTTTACCCGATACTCTATCGGTTAGAAGACGAGCAACTGGTAAAAAGCAGGTGGAGTGAACCTAAGGGCAAAGAGATATCCAGAAAATATTATCAGATTACAGATAAGGGCAGTCAGGAGCTTAAGGAATTATATCAGTTATGGCATGCATTTGAAAAAAATGTAACAGGTATCTTGGAGGAATAACGGATGAATCAGAAAACATATGTAAAGGCTGTAGGCAGACAGCTAAAATGTTCAAAAGCACAGAAAAGGGAAATTATAAGACAACTGGAATCCGATATCAGTGCAGCTATGGAACAGGGAGAGACATTGGAGCAGGCTTGCAACAGAATGGGAACACCGAAGGAGCTGGCAGCAGAATTTAATGAGAACATGTCAGAGGAAGAACTCAAAAAGGCAAAGAAAGAAAAAGCTTTTAAAATAACTGCAGTTATTATGGGAATTTTTCTTGTTCTGGGCTTGGCGGGATACTGGCTGTTTCCCAAGCCAATACCGATTGAGCAGAGTACTGTTTTCGAGGAAGAGCAATTGGAAAATCAGACAATTGAGGTTATTTCCGCTTTGGATGAGAAGAATTATGAAGCCCTGCAGTCGGAATATGCAGAGGAAATGCTGAAACCGTACTTAACGGAAGAAGCCATGGAACAGACAAAGGAGAGTATTGGCAGCAATTGGGGAAAACAGGTTTCTCTGGGCAATAAATATATTGCCGAAATCCACCAAGGATGGACGAAATATGCCATTGTGCAGATAAATGTGGGCTACGAAAATGCCAATGTCACATATACGTTATCCTTCAGTCCGGAGTATAAACTGATTGGTTTGTATATGAGATAGAAAGGAGAAAGAGTATGATTGGATTTATTATCTGGGCTTTATGCGGTTTGATGTTTATCGGCTTTGGAATATCTGCTTTTTCTGCAAAAGAGGCGGTCGGCTTCTGGGCAAACGCGAAAGTACCGCCCATTGAAGATGTGACGGCGTATAACAAGGCTGTGGGAAAGCTGTGGTGCGTGATGGGTGTGATATTTATTGTATTGGGACTTCCTCTGCTATCGGGACAGAACTCACCGTTAATCTTGATATCCGTTATCGGAGTTCTGTTGGAAATAATCACTGTCATGATAATTTATACCATAGGGATTGAGGGTAAGTACCGCAGGAAATAATTGGGATATCAGGCAGTCCGGTACAACAGAAAATACAAAGTTGTGGAGATGTGAAATATGTGGTTTTGGATACTAATGTTTATATGTAATTTGTTAATACCGATTTTAATGATTGTGGCTGGCAATATGATGTATAAACACACTCCTAAAAAAATAAATAGAATATATGGATACCGAACCGGCAGGTCCATGAAGAACGAGGAGACCTGGAAATTTGCGCATGACTATTGCGGAAGGCTTTGGTTCAAGTGGGGGAGTTTTTTGACTATTCCTACAATCATTGCTATGCTGTTAGTTGTTCACAGCAATGATAATGTGATTGGAATAGTGACATTAATTATTGAGAGCATTCAGATTATGGCATTGTTTGGTGTTATATTTCTAGTCGAATCAGCCTTAAAGAAAAATTTTGATAATAATGGACATCGGAAATAAGCTCTGCTAATCCTATTGAGTCTTCCGTTCTGGCTTATGCTCTCAGTGCAAATTATCCCCTCCGTCACTTTGCCTGTCTGACGGAGGGGAATCTATTAACGGATTACTTTGACGTTATCATCATGTCCCAGCCTCTTCAGCCGCTTATTCTTTTTCAGATTCAACTCGGTGATTTGATTATTACTGCAATACAAGTCTTCCAGCCGTTGATTTTTGCTTACATCTAAACTGGTCAATTTATTATTGCAGCAATCCAACGTCGTAAGATCCGTGTTTTTGCTCACATCTAGACTCGTTAACTGATTACTTCTGCAATCTAAAAGTTCCAGGTCTTCATTCAAATGCACATCTAAATCTGCCAGCTTATTCTCTTCACATCCCAGCCATATCAATTTTTGATTCCTGCTCACATCCAGCTTTATCAACTGATTCCTTTGACATCCTAAGAGGCTCAGTTCTTCATTCAAACGCACATCTAAATCTGCCAACTGGTTATTTGCACATTTCAATTCAACCAATGCAGTATTCTGGCCTACATCCAGCTTTATTAACTGATTATATCCACAGTACAGATATTTTAACACCAAATTCCGGCTTGTGTCCAAACTGGTTAATTGATTATTTTCGCAATCTAACGCTATCAGCTTCGCACTCTGACCAAGCTTTAATTCCGTTAACCGATTGTGTTCACAGTACAAATCTTTCAAATCCGTATTGTTGTCCACATTAAGTTTCGCTAATTGATTAAAGTCGCAATACAAATATTCCAGATTTACATTCTGGCTTACATCCAGTCCCATTAATCGGTTATAGCTACAATCTATATATTCCAGCTTTGCATTCCGGCTTACATCCAGACTAGTTAAGCGGTTATCACATATATTGAGCATTTCCAGTGCAGGAAATTTTGACAAGGAGATAGCACCCTTTAATTTTTTGCCTTTCCATGCAATACCGCTCAGCTGACCCTTTTCATTCCATGTATAGCAGGAATCATTGATATCCTTTGGCACTTTTGCCCCTGCCTTCCGCTGCTGCTTAATAAGCTTTTTTAAAGCTGCCACATCAGAGGCATTTTTCTTTATTACCG
>CAMWYM010000073.1 GCA_947178475.1 uncultured Clostridium sp.
TGAAATATAGATTATAGATATGTAACTATTCCGATTATATCACACTTTTTGGGAAAGTAAACCCTTAAATTCATGTTATCCCGGATATTCTGCCTTCTTTTTTCCAATCCTGTACTTGCACATCCCAAATGTAAATGATAAAATCTAAACCATGATGTATGGATATCATGATAAAATACTGCACAGCAGACAAAAGAAACCTGAATAATGCAAGGATAAATTGTTTCATTCAGTATAAGAAAGGTGGATAAAAGTGAACGTTTATGAAAAATCATTAAAGCTGCATGAGGAATGGGCGGGCAAAATGAGCACAGAGCCAAAATATCAGGTCAAAACCAGAGAAGACCTCTCTCTGGCCTATACGCCGGGAGTGGCAGAGCCCTGCCGGAAAATTGCTGAAAACCCTGATGATGTATATAAATATACCCAGAAAGGCAACACCATTGCGGTTGTGTCTGACGGAAGCGCCGTATTAGGTCTTGGCAATATCGGTGCTGCTGCTGCCATGCCGGTTATGGAGGGAAAGGCACTTTTGTTTAAATCCTTTGCCGATGTCAATGCCGTACCTATCTGTCTGGATACACAGGATACCGATGAGATCATTGACACCGTAATCCGCATTGCACCAGCATTTGGCGGCATCAACTTAGAAGATATCTCAGCACCGCGCTGCTTTGAAATTGAGCGTCGGTTAAATGAAGCACTGGATATTCCTGTATTCCATGATGACCAGCACGGAACTGCCATTGTAGTGCTTTCCGGAATCATTAACAGTCTCCGCCTCACAGGGAAAAAACCAGAAAACTGTAAAGTAGTGGTAAACGGTGCCGGTTCTGCCGGAATTGCCATTGCAAAGCTTTTACTGACCTATGGTTTCCAGAATCTTATTATGTGTGACCGCAACGGTATCCTCAACAAGGACTATGCCGGTTTAAACTGGATGCAGGAGGAAATGGTTAAGATCACCAATCCGGATGGTAAGACCGGAGTTCTTGCCGATGCCTTAAAGGGTGCTGACATTTTTGTAGGTGTTTCCGCTCCGGGTATAGTGACACCGGAAATGGTTGAGACTATGAACAAGGATGCTATCCTATTTGCCATGGCGAATCCAACTCCTGAAATCATGCCGGATGCCGCAAAAGCAGCCGGAGCAAGAATTGTCGGTACTGGGCGCTCCGATTTCCCGAATCAGGTAAATAATGTTATTGCCTTTCCGGGTATTTTCAAGGGTGCTTTGGAGGGAAGGGCCTCTATTATTACCGAAGAAATGAAGCTTGCAGCGGCAAAAGCAATTGCAGGTTTAGTCTCCGACGAAGAACTTAGAGATGATTTCATTATGCCGGAAGCATTTGATACAAGAGTTACCGAAGCGGTAAGTGAAGCAGTCAAAGCGCATATTTAGATTTAAGGAGGCGCAGATAAATGACAGACGACGGATTAATCCTATACAAATTAATCATTTTATATATGTTGGACCGGGTAGATTTTCCGCTAACCGGCTCACAGATTTCACAGTTTATTCTTGACAAAGGTTACACGGATTACTTTACTCTTCAGGTAGCCATCAATGATTTAAACGAAATGGATTTCATTAAACCTACTGCCGAGCGAAACCATACGCTCTATGAAATCACCGAACACGGTAAGGAAGCTGTAGAACTGTTTGAATTTAAGATAAACTATCCCATCAAAATGGATATCTTAAACTATCTCAAAGAACAAAAGATTGAACTGCGCAATGAGTCTGCCATTTCCTCCGACTACTATCCCTCCAACAATGAATATGTTGCACAATGCAGCATTAAGGAGCGGAACCAGACCCTTTTGGAGATTAAAATTACTGTCCCTACCCAGGATCAGGCCATCCATATCTGTGATTCCTGGAGGGACAAAAACGAAGAAATTTACCAGTACCTCATCTCGGAGATGTGGAACACGTAACCGTCTCAATATAATCTAATATTTCCTCTCTGCCCTGCTTAGACAGTGCAGAGTATGGAAAAATCAAATCTTCCTGTGCCATTTCCAGAGTGGTGCGTATAACTTTCAGATTTTTTTGCACCTGAGAGCGCTTTATCTTATCAAGCTTAGTCGCAATAATTACTGGGGTAAAACCATGATGCAAAATCCAATCATACATCATCTTATCATTCGCCGACGGCTCATGCCGGATATCAATGAGTAAAAACACCCGTGCCAGCTTCTTGGAGGTATGCAGATAATTCTCTATCATCCCTCCCCATTTGTTTCTCTCGGCTACAGATACCTTGGCATATCCATATCCCGGTAAATCTACAAAGTAAAATTCCCCATTAATCTTATAGAAATTTATCGTCTGTGTTTTTCCCGGCTGAGAGGATGTCCTCGCCAAGGATTTCCGGTTTAACAGTCCGTTAATCAGAGAGGACTTCCCCACATTAGACTTCCCGGCAAAGGCTATCTCTACCCCTTCATTTTGTGGCAGCTTACTTGTCACACCACAGACCGTTTCCAGCTTTGCATCTTTAATTACCATGTCTTTCCTCACTTCCTATATTTCCTTGCCCAGCCATTTTGTTTCCCGCTTATCCTCCTTGAAAAACAAACACAACTATTGCTGCTATTTTTTCAACGAAAAAGCTCTCTTCACAATCCCGTTATCAATAACCTCCTGCATATGGGAAACGTAGATAATCTCCAAGCCCTCGGTAATTTCAGCCTCCAGCTCCTCCACATTTTTGCGATTTTGACAAGGTACCAAAACCCTTTCCATACCTGCGTTTTTGGCGGCCAGCAGTTTTTCCTTAAGTCCTCCGATCGGCAGCACATTTCCCTTAAGGGTAACCTCTCCTGTCATCGCCAGTTTCCCCGCCACTGCACGATTTATCAATGCCGAATACATCGCCAGCGCCATTGTGATTCCGGCAGAAGGTCCGTCCTTCGGTGTAGCCCCCTCCGGAACATGTACATGAACAATATGCTTCTCAAAATATTCTTCCGGAAGCTTCTTAATATCCGGAAGAGTCCGCACAAAGGATAAGGCAATCTGCGCCGACTCCTTCATCACATCTCCCAGATTACCGGTGAGTGTCAATCCACCCTTGCCATTATCCAGAAGATTTACCTCTACCTTAAGGGTATCACCGCCCACCTTAGTCCATGCAAGACCGGTGACTACACCTATCTTATCCTCAAGGTCCCTGTCATCCTCCGTATACTTCTCTACCCCTAAAAGCTCCTTTACCTTCTTCGGTGTTACCCGTAAAGACTTGTATTCTCCCGTAAGTATCCCTCTCGCCGCCTTCTCCATCAATCTCCCAATCAAACGCTCCAGATTGCGGACTCCTGCCTCTCGGGTATAATTACGGATTAATTGATAAAGAGCATCATCATTAATCCTAAACTGTCTGCCATTTAAACCGTTTTTTTTCTGCTGCTTTTTTATCAGATAAAGCTTGGCAATATGGAACTTCTCATTCTCAGTATAGCTATTAACCTCGATAAGCTCCATACGGTCACGTAAGGGTGCCGGAATTGCTGTTGCATCATTGGCAGTAGCAACAAACAATACATTCGATAAATCAACCGGTACCTCAAAATAATGATCCTGAAAATATATGTTCTGTTCTCCGTCAAGCACCTCCAAAAGTGCCGATGATGTATCTCCCTTGTAATCACTGCTGGTCTTATCAATCTCATCCAGCAAAATCAACGGATTATTTACTCCGGTCTTTGTTATGGCAGTGACAATCCTTCCCGGCATGGCTCCAATATAAGTCTTACGATGTCCGCGAATTTCTGCCTCGTCCCGCACACCTCCCAGTGCGATCCGTCCATATTTCTTATGTAATGCTGCTGCAATAGACTTTGCAATAGACGTCTTTCCCGTTCCCGGAGGTCCCACCAGACAGAGAATCGGCGCATCTCTTCTTCCGCTGAGACTGCGGACAGCAAGATAGTCAATAATCCGCTCCTTTATCTTGTCAAGACCATAATGGTCCCGTTCTAACTGCTCAATGGCACTCTTCAAATCCCCGTTGTCTTCACCTGCATTATTCCACGGATACTCCAACAGTGTTTCAATATAATTGCGAAGTACAGCACTCTCTGACGAAGAATAGGAAAGACTCTGAAACCGTTTAATCTCTTTTTCGAGTTTATTCCGTACCTCCTCTGGAGGATTTACCTCCCTCATCCGTTCCATATACTGTTGACCCTCATCCTCTGCATTCTCTTCCTCGCCTAACTCCTCACGAATCACCTTTGCCTGCTCCCGCAGCATATATTCACGCTGGCTCTTTTCAACATTCGCCTTTGCCTTCACACTGATTTCCGTTTCCAGCATATTGATTTCCAGCTCATTTAACAATATGACAAGAAGTAAATCCACCCTCTTGCCTACACACGACTCTTCCAAAAGCCTCTGCTTATCCTCTGCCTTAATGGGAACAGCCTCTGCCACCATATCCGCTAGATCCTCTATATTTTTCACTTTGCAAAGCATTTCATAGGTTTCTGGCTTAGGCATAAGCTTTGTCCTTAAACAGGTTTTTAATACGGATTGCATTACACGGATTCTTGCCTCCTGCTCTGTGGGCTTCATCTTCTCCCAATCACTCACCACAGGCTGCACCTGTGCCCTGCTGTAGTCCCCTTTATTGATAAGCTGTTCCAGCCTTGCTCTCTGCTTTCCGGCAAGCAGTACCCGTATCCTGTCCCGTGAAAGCTTCAACACCTGTCTGACCGATGTCAGCGTTCCTGTTTTACTAAGCTGTTCCGGCAGCACTGCATCTCCCAGCTTTGCATCCTGCGCCAAAACAACAAATAAATCCTCGCCCTGTTCTAACGCAGCATTAACTGCCTGAATGGAGCTCTTTTGCTGTATATCAAAATGAACACTGTTTCCCGGCATAATCACCATATTATAGAGCACCAAAACAGGTACTATTTTCTGATTTTGTTCATCCGGCTTCTGTTCCACTTTTACCAACCTCCAATTTACACAAAGCCTTTTTATCTCTGCTTAATCAGAAAAGAAAAGGACCTGCAGCATTACAAGTCCCTCCCGTTTCTTACAATTTCACTACCACTATGCAATCTCTCCGCTGTTCTTCTTAGAATGGCGTTTGACAAAGGACTTCCTTGCCCGCGGAGAATCTGTATAGACTATCTCCGGGTCACCGCTGCCTTCCACAGCCTCCTTTGTAACAATACATTTAGCTATCTCTTCATTAGAAGGAACCTCATACATCAAATCCATAACCGATTTCTCGATAATCGACCGCAGACCTCTTGCTCCGGTTTTGCGGTCCATTGCCTCTCTTGCAATGGCTTTTAATGCTTCCTCGTTAAAGTCAAGCTCTACACCGTCCAATTCAAACAATTTCTTATACTGCTTACAGATTGCACTCTTTGGCTCAGTCAGAATGCGAACCAACGCATCTTCGTCCAACAAATCCAGAGTAACCGTCACCGGTACACGTCCGATAAACTCCGGAATCAATCCATATTTAACATAGTCTGCCGGTGTCACCTGTCTTAACAGCTCACTGATATTTTCCTCCGTCTTCTCTGCCAGCTCTGCACCGAATCCAATGGATTTCTTTCCAATACGGTTCTCCACCACCTTCTCAAGACCGTCAAAGGCACCACCACAGATAAACAAAATATCGGTTGTATCAATCTGAATAAATTCCTGATGCGGATGCTTTCTTCCGCCCTGTGGTGGAACAGACGCAACCGTTCCCTCAATAATTTTCAAAAGTGCCTGTTGTACACCTTCACCGGATACATCTCTTGTAATCGATACATTTTCTGACTTCTTGGTAATCTTATCAATCTCATCAATATATATGATACCATGCTGAGCACGTTCCACATCATAATCCGCCGCCTGAATAATCTTTAACAGGATATTCTCCACATCCTCACCCACATAACCCGCTTCAGTAAGCGCTGTAGCATCCGCAATGGCAAAAGGCACATTTAAAAGCTTTGCCAAAGTCTGGGCAAGATAGGTCTTTCCTGAACCGGTAGGTCCCACCATAATAATATTGCTCTTTTGCAGTTCAACATCAAAATCCTTATCGGAAAGGATTCTCTTATAGTGGTTATATACCGCAACAGATAATACCTTTTTGGCATCCTCCTGACCGATTACATATTGGTCAAGAAAATCCTTAATCTCTTTTGGCTTTAATAAATTGATATCTGAGGATTCTTCATAATCCTCCAATTCGTCTTCAATAATCTCGGAACAAACCTCAATACATTCATCACAGATAAACACATTTTGTCCAGCGATCAGCTTTCTCACCTGATCCTGCGTTTTGTTGCAAAACGAACAACGCAATGGTCTTCTGTCATCTCCACGACTTGCCATGACAACACCTCGTTCTCTCTCATTCTATCAGCCATCCTCATGATGGCCTCCCTATTCTCTCTCTAGCCGAAGCCATTATTCCTTGGTAATGGACTCTCTGTTCTCTACAACTGAATCAATCAGTCCATACTCTCTGGCAGCTTCTGCACTCAGCCAATTATCTCTGTCTGTATCCTTCTCTATTACCTCGATTGGCTTACCGGTCTCCCGCGCCAGAATCTCATTCAACTTACGCTTTGTATTCAATATATGATCCGTGGTAATCTTCATATCACTTGCCTGACTTCCTCCCGGCATACCACCCATAGGCTGATGAATCATAATCTCTGCATTCGGAAGAGCCATACGCTTACCCGGTGCACCTCCCGCCAGCAAAAATGCGCCCATGCTGGCAGCCATTCCAACACAAATCGTCGATACATCACATTTGATGTAATTCATCGTATCAAAAATACCAAATCCTGCGGATACAGAGCCGCCTGGACTGTTAATATACAAATGAATATCCTTTGAAGGGTCCTCTGATTCCAAAAACAAAAGCTGTGCAATGACAAGACTCGCAGTGGTATCATTCACTTCCTCTCCCAGAAAAATAATTCTTTCCTTTAACAGTCTGGAATAAATATCATAGGAGCGCTCGCCGCGGCTCGTCTGTTCAATGACATAAGGTACTAAACTCATACCAAATCCTCCTTCACTATAATCATCTCATTATTTCTCAATAGCTGCTTCACATACAAGGTCAACTGCCTTTTGCACGGCAATATCCTTCTTGATTGCTTCTTTCTCCTCGTCCCCAACCAAATCCTTAAGCTTATCTATTTCCATCTGATACATCTCAGCCATCTTCTCCAGCTCAGCAGTAAGCTCATCATCAGAAACCTGAATATTCTCTGTATTGGCAACAGCCTCCAATACCAGACGGGATTTAATTCTTCTCTCTGCTTCTGGAGTGGCCGTTTCTAAAAATTTCTCCCTTGTCATTCCCGTAAACTGGAAATACTGGTCAATAGAAAGTCCCTGATAGCTAATCTGCTGTGCAAATTCATCCAGCATCTGCTCCTTCTGGAACTCAAGCATCATTTCCGGAATATCCATATCTGCATTCTCAATAATCTTATTAACTACGCGACTCTCCTTCTCACTCTTTGCCTCTTTCTCTTTCTTCGCTTTCAGTGTTGCCTGTAAATCTGCTTTATATTCATCCAATGTATCAAATTCAGAAACTTCTGATGCAAATTCATCATCTAACTCAGGAAGCTCTGTTTCCTTGATACCGTTCAACTTGCACTTAAACAATGCCGGCTTACCCGCAAGCTCTTCTGCCTGATAATCCTCCGGAAATGTAACATTCACATCAAATTCCTCACCAATATTTTTACCCACGATCTGGTCTTCAAAGGTATCGATAAAAGAATGAGAGCCTAACTTCAATTGATAATTCTCTCCCTTTCCTCCCTCAAAAGCTTCTCCATCAACAAAGCCTTCAAAATCAAGGGTTACCTCATCATCCATCTGTGCAGCTCTGTCCTCCACCGGAATATTACGAGCATTCTGCTTCTGAACATTTAAAAGCTCCGCCGTTATATCCTCATCTGTAACCTCTACCTCTACCTTCTCAATCTCAATCCCCTTATAGTCACCCAGAGTAACCTCTGGCTTCACTGCAACAGTTGCTGCATAAATAAATTCTTTTCCCTTTTCCATCTGTACCACATCAATATTCGGACGGGATACAATATCTAAATCACACTCATCCAATGCGTCAGGATAGGAAGCCTCCATACATGCATTGGCAGCATCCTCATAGAACATCTCCGGACCATACACCTTTTCCAAATATGCCTGAGGCACCTTACCCTTACGAAATCCCGGCACAGAAATCTTATTCTTCTGTTTATTATAGGACTGCTTCATCGCCTTCTCAAAATCCTCTGCCGGCACTGTAATTGTAAGCTTTGCCATATTTTTTTCTAAATTTTCCACTGTTAAATTCATTTTTAACAATTCCTCCTTAACTATATATCCTTTTATTCTTTTGCAGTGTCATCATTATCTATCTGCCTGTGGCAGTTACCTGTCTGCATTAATCAGTCAATTATAGCACGCATAAAGCGGGTATGTCTAGTCTTTTTTCAACAGGAAAAGGCCGTAATCTGCCTTTTTTATAAAAAGTAGATTACGACCTTTCTTTCCCGTTTAAAACTCTCAACCGCCTAAGCGGTCATACCTGCAATCGGAATCGATTACTTACCAGCCATCTGGTTCATCTGAGCTTCAACTAACTTCTTGGTCATCTGTCCGCCAACAGAACCGTTCTCTCTTGAAGTAAGGTCACCGTTGTAACCGTTCTTTAAAGAAACGCCTACTTCAGATGCACACTCCATTTTGAACTTGTTCAATGCGTCAGATTTCTTACTTGCATTACTTGACATAACAGTTCCCTCCAAATCTATATTTTTAAGACATTCTCATGTCTTGATTATAGTATTTGCAGGGAACTTCATTTTATTAAGGAAATAAATGTTAAATAATAATTATGTTAAATATTTCTAATCGCACTGCCGACTCTTTTTCTTCAGTACAATCATTCCTCCAAGTGCAGTCATCATAATAAATGCTGCCGCTGCTACCGGAGCCGCATCACCGGTCTTTGCTGAACCATTGCTCCGCAGTGAACCGAATGTGCTGTTAGTGTTACCTGACTGTGCTGGAGACTGTGTACTGTCAATCGGAATTTCACCATTGTCAATACCTGGATCATTCACATGGATGCTTCCATTGGTGGAAGGTCCTGTCGTTCCGGTACCGTCTCCAATATTTACAGGCGGATTCTCCGGCTCTTGTGTTCTATCCATAGAATACACAAGTGCATATGTGGAGAACAGATTACTGTTAATCGTATAGGTTGCATTTCCTGGACCGTCCAAATCAGCCAGAGAAGTTCCCGAGTTGCCATGAACACGAATCACTTCCAGTCCCGGCTTTCCGGCAAGGTCACCCAACGGAATGGTGATATTTACAGAGGAACCTCCTCCTAATGTATGCACCTGTTTCCGGCTTACAATGTTACCTGCGCTGTCTGTATATATCTTATAAATTGAGAAGTCTAAATACGCAGCAACAATCTTGTATTCCCCTGCAACCCGATATACGATTGCCGGCACACCATCACCTACATTTGCTGTCTTAATCAGTGATGCATACAGCTTAAACTCAATGTTTCCGCCATTTTCCATCCACTCTTTGTCGTACTCGTCACCAAAATTGGTTGTATCTTCAAATATGGAATCCAAATTATCAACAGATATATTTTTGTATATATTCTTATCTCCCTCAGTAGCATCATCAGGTGCAATCTCAACGGATGTATTCAACGAAGACAATACCAGAACAATGGAGCCGTTCTGAGGATACAGCATCGAACCATTGGAAATCACTACCCTTGCGCTCTTTGCGTGTATCTCATCTGTTGCTACAATATTATAGACACCATCCGGTACATTTCCAAAAACAAAGTTCTGCTCTTCGGCTGTATTCATGCTCCTTGCCCGAATACACTCATTACCTCTATATAAGCCTACGGTAACCACACCGTTTACCGATGGATCAGAATAGTAAACCATACCTGAGACATTAACACCTTTGTCCTCTGCAGACAGAGTTCTGAAATATCCCTCATATTCTAAAATCTCACCATCTGTCGATACCGCTCTTACCCTATATACATAGTTTGTTCCCGGAGTCAGATTATCCAGTAAAGCAGAAATAGTAAAGTTACCGGTCAGGCTGTCCTTTATCGGCAGGGCACTGTTCTCTGTGTAGTTTGGATATTCTGCTATCTTACAATAAGAAATATTTACCGTATTGATATCAGAGGTTCCCTTTATCACCCGCGCACCTACTATTGCCTGTGTATCTGTTATATCCCTTACTGCATTCACGCGCATACTCATTGGCGAATATGCATCTAACACCGTCTCGTTACCTGCCATATCAGCCGCCTGAATGACATATTTTCCTGTCTTATCTACCACAAAACTGCAGCTATAGCCGTTTTCAATCGGTGTATGTGAAACTGCCTGAGGTGTTTCACCATTATAGATTACCTTAATGGCATTTCCGTCCACACCGCTCAAAGTATCCGTTACATTGAAATTCACACGAATAGTACTGCCTGAACCTCTTGTAATTGTTTTTTCAATCACCGGCTTGGTAAGGTCCACCTTCATATTATAGAGATGGTTCCCCGGTTCTTCACATTTCACTCCTGTCAAACTCTCGCTCCATACGTGAAGATTAATCACACCCTCACCCGGAATCTTTACATCCACAAAATCTCCTGCCGTGCTTGGCAACTGTACCGGACTACGCTTACTCTCTCCTTCTTTCCACATCTCATAATATGTACGAACACCCATACCATCTTTGTTGGTTTTGGTAATATTCTGGATTTGAACTATCGCATCATCAGCCGAAATCCAGCCGTTTTTATTGGCCTTAGGTAAGATTGCCTGTGGACAAGGCGGTGTTTCATTGGACACGTTATATAAGTTAATCCGCTCTGTATAAGTATTACCGGCATAGTCCTCCGCTACAATTTCATAAACACCCTTGGAAGATGTGTTAAAGTACCATCTGGTCACCTCCACACCATCCTCTGTAGTATATCTGCTCTCTGTCTTTACATCATACATTCTGACTCTGCCATCCGGATCAGAGACATCCCATACGTCAATATGTGCCACACCACTGATAGTATCCCAAACCTCAAAATAAATCTGTGCATTTTTGTGATATCCGAGATAATCATAGTCCTCATCTAACTGGATTACCGGATTGACATCATCCACATAAAAGCTCACATGATTAGATTCCGATACATTGCCCGCATTATCGGTTACCTTTGCATATAATTCATAGTAACCCGGCTTATCGTCCTTGCTTCCGCCCGGAATCGCTTCCTCATTAACCGCAAGCTCAAAATCCTGCGTAGTAATCTTAGCTACAGAGCTTCCGTCAGCTACCGGTATCTTTATAGCATTTTCCTCTGCTCCATTCACATACCAGACAAGGTCATGAAGTCCTGATGTCATATCCTCTGCATGGATATTTGCCACACAGGAAGCATAATACCTGTCACTGAGACCAGTAACTCTTCTGCCGTCCGCTGTCACAACCTCCAGAGTGCTAAGCTCAGGACCGTTTGTCTCTACAGCCCACTCATCTGCGCCTTCACCATTACGTCTTAATACATGTGACTCGCTTGTTTCGCTGTTACCGGCCTCGTCCTCTGCCCAGAATATAATCTGACCCATTTTGTCAACCAGTCCAGCCGGAACGGTAATATTGGCAACATATTCACCTTCCACGTCTGTTGCACTAAACAAGGTATGAAAAGCATTACCTCCGGTTGCTGCAGAATGTCCATCACCCAGCGTATTCGTCAAGATATAATATAAATACTTTGCCCCGGATGTCTCATCCTTATACCGGATACTAAAGGTAACTGTCTTATTGAAATAATTACCAAAGCTTACCGATTCCCCTTCACTCGGGAAATACAAGCCCTCATCAAAGTCCCCGTCAGCCAACAGAGTATAACTCAGGTATTCAGGCAATACTAAATCCACCTTGGCTTCTTCCGTTATATATGAAGTATATGCACCCGTATGGCTATCATATAAACGGAAAGTAATTTCATTATTAACAATATGGTCCTCTGTCATCACCAAATGTCCGGAATATGTACGACTGTCTCCAAGAATCTGGATGCTGTCATAGCCGCTAGCACCTGCTGTCAAATAAAGTTCATGTGCTGTTGACAGATTATGCCACCCCGTGCTGCCAGGCGCTGTAATAGCATATCCCTGTGGTTCCTCCAGCCTTACAGTAAATGCAGTATCCGAATTTGTTGTTTCTCCACCTGCTTCATTAAAATAGCCAAAGACATAATTTCCAACGGTACCTGTCTCTCTCAAGCCCATATGACACGTCATTGTCGGATGTTCGACTGATAACTTGCTGTCATCTCTATCTACTGCATAGGCTTCTACAAAGTCCCTAATATTTATTGTTCCAATATCTTCTGGAAGAAATCCCGTATTTGTTCCGGAATACAAATCCTTATCCTCTACAATATCGTAATCCGGGTCTTTTTCTCCTGCCCGCACATATCCCCGTTCAGGCTGATGAATGATAATCTTACAGCCAACCCGGCGCTTCTTTATTGTACCGGTTGTAGTAAATGTGCTGCTCGCAAGCACATAATGCTCGCTATCACAATAACTTCCACCAACCGTAGTATCAAACGCCAAGCCGCAATTACTTAATGTCACTCTCTGAGGTCCTGCATTTACACCACCAAATTTAACATCTGTCTTATCCGGTACAACTAAGGAAACCCCCTTTATTGTAGTAGCAAACTTAACATCCTCTCCATTATAATCTGCGGTGGCATCATAAATCTTAGAAATAGCCGTTTCTTTAATATCGGTATTTCTAATCACTTTAGGACCAATTTTTATTTTGATGGTAAAATTCTGCGGCCTTTGGTCACCTGCTTCAAGATTTCCGTCAGTAATTGAAAAAGGTACAGTTATCTCACCTTTTGTAATATCTGTAGGACCTTTTTTGTCCACCGAGATATGAATTCCGCCATTCTCCGCTGTTATATAAATCCCCATTTCTCTAAGATTAGCTACTGGTGCAGTCTCAGTTAATTGATATTTAAACTTATCGCTTCCTTTTCCTGATCTATCACCTTCATAATACCCGCTTATGATTTTGTCGTCTTCATATACTCTATACTCGAATTCATAACTGGCCTCATGTGCCTTATCCTCTTCCCCTATCACAATACCAATAGGCTGATAATTCGGTACAATACTATAGGAAAGCTTATCACCATTTTTCTTATAATCATTATAAAGTAACTCCCGCCACTGCTCTCCAAATGATTCTCCCGGGTCCTTTGTCCCGTAACCACTATTAAACTCAATCTTCCAATTATCAACGGTATATCCGATACGGTCAATAAGCTTATTCACATCAGATGCAGTATAAAGCTTCTCAGCTCCATAGGACACCTCACTAATATAAATTTCCCCATCCAATTTGTACTGAACGTTATATTTTTCAGCTTCTTTTGTAAACTGAACCTTAGGAAGATAAGTAGAATCTCCTACTGAAACCCTCGGTTCCAGTAATTGAATACTTGATACACCGGCGGAGTTGCAACCATCAAGAATAGTAAAATTTCCTACCGTATAACCCGTTTCACTATCCATTAAGATTTCAATTGTTTTCTTCGCTCCTAAGGAGCTTACAGGGATTTCGAATACACCATCATTTGAAGATGATATGGTTACACCAGCATCCGTTTTGATAGAACCATTATACCTATATAATGTACCACCATCCATGTATTCTACTGTAAGTAGATATTTTGTCAATTTTGCTTTGGCGATTATTTCAATAGATGCAGTATTACTAAAGGTTGTATTCTCATTTACCTGTTTACCGCCATAGTACCAGCCATCAAAGTCAAAGCAACCGCTAAATCCCGTTCCTTCAGCTAATACTTTACTGTTAAAAGCATCTCTCGCCTCTCTGAATACCTCAGCACTTATCTTCCCTTCTGAGTCAAGAGTACAATTTGTTGTAAAAAGATTACTTCCACTAAGTGTGAATCTTACCTCTACCTCTCCATTCTCCGCTGCAGCATCATCCACAGTCGCAATACCATCGTCATCTCCCACGACATCCGGCTGTCCATCTTCTCCTTGAACAGGTTCTGTAGCTGAATCCACATCTGTATTGTCTGCATTGGTTACGTCCGATTCAGTAACCTCACTTCCGCTCGGAACAGACTCCGCAGCTTCTGTAGTATCTCCGCTTTCTGCAGCGGTATTCTGCTCCTGACGGTCAGAATCATCCTTCTTATCCGCATCACTTTGTGCGGTATCCGCCTCTACTAATGCATTACCGCCTTCCGACTCTTCTTGCGCCGCTTCCTCTTCAATCAGTGCAGTATCCGTCGGAGTCTCTGCTGATGAGGTCAGGAAATAAGACTGGGAAACAAGCATAACCATTACCATAATAACCGCAACAACTCTCTTGCCTGCCCCTGTACTCCAGTCAAAGAAATAACTCAAAATACTGATTATAGAAACCAATGCCAGCACTGGATAGGTCAGTATCTTATGCCTCTTTGCCACTCTTAATAATTGTTCAATCAATCTGTTTTTTGCATTCATTCCATCACCTCATATACTTATTTATGTCTACACTTTAATAGTTTATCGGCACATCCGGTGCCTTTCTTAATTGCAAACGCACTCATTTGGATTCAGTATAGCATAATTTTACAATATTGAAAAGGCTTTTTACATTAATTTTCACAATTTCTATTATTTCCCAAAAAATCCGATACAACATATTGTGTTTTGTCAGATATAGGTGCATTTACTGTTCTTCTCTGCTCCTAATTAAGAAAAAACAGGCAAGAACCTTGACCAAAAAAGGTTCAAGTGATACTATTAAACATAGCTGTCCGGCGGCAGACTGCCCGATATTTCGATTGAGACAACACAGGCTTTTTCATGAAATTTCCAGCAGACCTTTGCCGGACAAATACGAAAATATAAGAGGTGTACAAACATGACAAAGACTTTTGACGATTTGCTTGCAAAGGTTGCAGCCTGCAGCCAGAAAAAGGTTGCTGTTGCTGTCGCACAGGATGCTGCCGTTTTAGAGGCAGTTGCAGAGGCAAAGAAAAGAAACATTGCGGATGCCGTTTTGGTCGGTGACGAGGATAAGATTAAAGAAGTCGCTGCTTCTATTAATATGGACTTATCCGGCTATGAAATTATTGACGTGAAGGATACTTATGAGGCTGCCCTGACAGCTGTAAAGCTGGTACATGACGGCAAGGCCGATATGTATATGAAGGGACTTATCGACACCAAATCCTTCCTTAAGAGCGTACTGGACAAAGAGGTTGGTCTCCGTACAGACAAAACCTTATCCCATGTATGTATCTTTGATATTGAAGGTCACGACAAGCTGCTTTTCTTGAGCGATGTTGCTTTTATTCCTTATCCTGATTTGGAGACAAAGGCAAACATTATCCGCAATACCGTTGAGATTGCCCATGCATGCGGAATCGAATGTCCAAAGGTTGCTCCTCTAGCTGCCGTGGAAGTAGTCAATCCCAAAATGCCTGCCACTGTGGATGCCGCTGAGCTTACCAAAATGAACGAGGAAGGCAAGATTACAGGCTGCATTATTGATGGTCCACTCTCCTACGACCTTGCTATTGACCCTGAGGCTGCCAGACATAAAGGAGCTACCGACCGTAAGATTGTAGGCGATGCAGATATCGTGCTGTTCCCAGATATCCATGCAGGAAACATCACCTATAAGGCATTGGTACATAATTCCAAATCCGTAAACGGCAACATTTTAACCGGTACAAAGGCTCCGGTCATTTTAACCTCACGCTCCGATGATTTTGAGGCAAAGGTTAATTCCATTGCCGTTGCTGCTGTTGTTGCAGAGGCAATGAACAAGTAGATTCTTATTAATAGTATTAATTTCAGGAGGATATAAACATGGCTTACACTATATTAATTATCAATCCCGGTTCAACCTCTACCAAGATTGGTGTTTACGAGGATGAAAAGCAGATATTCGAAGAAACCTTGCGGCATCCGACAGAGGAAATTGCAAAATATGCTTCTATTATTGACCAGAAGGACTTTCGCAAGAATGTTATTTTAGATGTCTTAAAAGACAAGAATTTTGATATCAAAACCTTAGACGTGGTAGTTGGCCGCGGTGGTCTTTTAAAACCAATTCCCGGTGGTACTTATGCGGTAACAGAAGACTTGCTTGAAGATTTAAAAATCGGCAAACAGGGACAGCACGCTTCTAACCTTGGC
>CAMWYM010000074.1 GCA_947178475.1 uncultured Clostridium sp.
CTATGCAACCTCCACTATGCAGGCTCCTAAATATGCCCAGCCGGGACAGCCAGCACAGGAATTGTATGTGACACTGGAATTAAAGGTGATTGCTGACGTGGGACTTGTAGGTTTCCCCAATGTGGGTAAATCTACATTTCTGTCCAGAGTGACTAATGCTAAACCAAAGATTGCCAATTATCATTTTACCACGCTGAATCCCAATTTAGGTGTTGTAGACTTGTCAGACGGTGCAGGCTTTGTCATTGCTGATATTCCCGGTATTATCGAAGGTGCAAGTGAAGGTGTAGGACTGGGACTTCAGTTTTTGCGGCATATCGAGAGAACAAAAGTACTGCTCCATATCATTGACGGTGCATCAGTAGAAGGTAGAGATCCCATCAATGATGTCTATGCCATTATGGAGGAGCTCAAAAAATACAATATTGAAATAGCAGAGCGTCCCATGGTGATTGCAGCGAATAAAATGGATGCCATGAATGAAATGGAACAGGAAACGGTTATCGAAATGCTGAAGGAGGAATTTGAGCCACAGGGAATGGAAATATATCCCATTTCTGCTGTTTCCGGTGAGGGTGTCAATGAGCTTTTATGGCATCTGTATGAACTGGTACAAAAGGCGCCTAAGGACATTATCGAATTTGAACCGGAATATACTCCGACCTTTGATATTTCCGATGATCCGTTTACTGTGGAAGTAGACCCAAAGGATGAACATGTATTTATTGTAGAAGGACCTAAAATTGAAAAAATGCTTGGATATACTAATTTGGAATCCGAGAAAGGCTTTCAATTTTTCCAGCGTTTTGTAAAAGAACAGGGTATCATAGACGCATTGAAAGCCCGCGGAATGGAAGAAGGCGATGTAGTCCGTATGTCCTATTTGGAATTTGAATACTATGAATGAACGCAGCTTTCGCAGGAATGCGGTGACTGCATGCAGGCACAAGCATTCAGAGAAAGCTATGTGAGTGAAACGAACACCGAGATGAAGCGCAGCGGAATCGAGGGGCGTTCATTCACATAGGAAGAGCTGACCTGCTTGCAGGAGCAGGCTATGCTGGACTGCATGCAGGCACAAGCATAATACAATGTAAGGAGGAAAAAATGACCAGTAAGCAAAGAGCATATTTAAAGGGACTGGCTATGGATATCGACACCATTATTAATGTAGGAAAGTCCGGTGTAACCCCTGAAGTGGCAGCCTCAATCAGTGAGGCAATTGAAAAAAGAGAACTTATTAAAATAGGTGTTTTGAAAAACTGTATGGACGACCCAAAAGAGATTGCAGAGATTCTGGCAGGAAGAACAAAATCCCAAGTAGTTCAGGTTATCGGCAAAAAGATAGTACTTTACAAAAGAAACAGCAAAAATCCCAGAATTGAACTTCCCAAATAGACACATACTATTTAGAAAACGACTATAAATTTTAAAGCCGATGGATAAATAACAGGAGGTGCTTATGGCTGCAATTGGTATTATGGGTGGCACTTTTAATCCCATTCATCTCGGGCACACAGCCATCGCAAAGGCTGCTTACGAACAATTTCATCTGGATGAAGTATGGTTTATGCCAAACCACCTTCCTGCATACAAATCTAACAAGGATTTAGTGTCGGCAAAAGACCGACTTAAAATGGTACAGCTTGGTATAAAAGAATATCCGTATTTCAAGGTTTCTGACTTTGAAATCAACCGTGAAGGCAAAACTTATACCTATCAAACCATGATGCTGCTAAGTCAAAAATACCCACAAAATGACTTTTATTTTATCATGGGAGCCGATTCACTTTTCTATTTTGATAAGTGGCAGCATCCGGAAACGATTATTGCACACGCAAATATACTTGCCGCAGCAAGAGATCAGAAATCAACAGAAGAGATGCAGAAGCAGATTGATAAATTAAATACCTTATTTAATAGACAGGCATTCTATTTCATTCAATGTCCGGAAATGGATTGTTCCTCCAGCGAAATCCGCGAAAAATTCGGTGAGCTGTATAAAACAGGCAATACAACCGACAATACTGTGTCAGTAAATGACAAAGGCAGGGAGAATTTCTTTCTTTCAGATGAGGTTTTTTCTTATATTATTGAACGACGGTTATATGCTAATAACCATACGGAATCAGAACATACAGTTACGTAAAATAGATTTATTTCCCCTGTATATTGGTTTTTTCCCGCAAGGTTACCGCATCCTTAGCTTTCATCCGCTGCCATTCATCAATATCTGCATAGTGCTTTTTGGTTGTATTGACGTCTTTATGCCCTAAAACATCAGCCACAAGATAAATATCAGAGGTTTGCTGATATAGTGATGTACCATAGGTACTACGTAGCTTATGGGGCGTAATTTTTTTTAGCGGCGTGGTGATTGCCGCATATTTTTTGACCATATTTTCCACACTTCGAACAGATATTCGTTTACGCTGTGAACTAAAAAACAAAGCATTTTCATGACCCTCAACAGGCATAATTTTCTCGCGTTCCTCTAAATATTCAAGCAATGCAATACGTGCTTCCTCGCCAAAGTATACATATGCTTCATAACCGCCCTTACGAACAACCTTAATACGGTCATAGTCAAAATCAATATCCCCAATATCCAAACCAACACATTCTGATACACGGATTCCTGTACCCAGCATCAGAGTCATCATAGCCAAGTCCCGAACCTTCGTCTTTTCATGATATTTCTGCTGATGATTACTCATTTTATTGCCATATTCTACATTATCCAAAAACTGAGCCACTTCATTGGCATCCATTCGCACAATTGCCTTTTCATGTATTTTGGGCATATCCACGATAGCAGACGGATTAGCATCAATACGTCTATTTTTATATAAATAGTTAAAGAATACCCTTATTGTTGCTAATTTTCGCTTTAAAGCACGTTCACCGTTAGTATACTGACGACCATCCTTTTCATAAACCTTCATATACTCCAAATATTCCTCAATATCTTCAGCCTCCAGCTGATTGATAACCTCTAATGAAACCTCCAAAGGCTGTTTGCCCCTTAAAGCAGGATTATTGTCACATAAATATTCATAAAAAGATTTTAAATCCCTTGCATAACCCAGACGGGTACGGGGAGCTTTTGTATATTCAATAGAGCGAAAAAAGGAAGAAACATATTTCGGCAGCTCTTGTAAAATATTACGCATTAAAAGTACATTATGAATTTCTTCATTCTGATGATATGTGTTATTTGACATAATAAAAAAACCTCTTCAAATCTATGGTCTATAATATATTTAGAATACCACATCTTGTGCTTTTTTGCAATACTTTTTTCGTTAAACTGTGGTTTTGCGAATAGTTATATTTATAGCATACTACTAACCCTCTTAAAGATTTTCTGATAACCAGATTGCTTAGGTCAGCTATCAATGTACAAGACTGACCGTTGCAATCATGGTTATCTGTTATTGCATTCAATTATCTGACAAAATTAATGTATTGATTTTAACTGTGCATGTATAACGATATAGCTTTCATCGGATACATAACGTGCACACGAAATAATCGTTAATTTGGGATTATGCGTCTGACTGCAATATTTACTTGTTTTATTCATATTCTCAAATAACACTTCATTTACAACATATTCATCTGTTTTATCTCTGGTTGTGATTTTTATAATCATTCCCTTTTTAACTTCTTTAATCCGATTTAGAGAATGCCCGTATAATCTGGAGGCATGACCACATATTACATAATTTCCTCCATTTTTATATTGCATATCATCCGTTGCCGTAACCAATTCATATTGCTTTAAATGATCCTCCCTGTTATTGCCATTATATACCACCTTTTCCAAATTAATTGCCTCTATTGACAATATGCAATCTCCCTTCCATTCCATCTCTATATTAGCATTAGACGGTACATCCTTATCAGAGCTTTGTCCAGGTGCTTTCCGTTCCTTAATGGAATACTGAAAATGATTTGCAATATTTTGTTGTTGCTGCGGATTTGCCTCCTGATTATCCCGTAGCAGACGAATCTCCTCTATATATTTTCTCTCCATTTTATCATATCCGTCTATCACATAAAAATAATGAAAATAATATATAGCTATTCCAACCATAATGAAAAGAATGAAACAAATTAAACCATATTGATATTTTTTTCCATCGGAATAATACTGCTCTTTATTCATTTTTATCACTTCGGTCTGTTTCCTTTCTAACATTTCCTGCTGCTATCCTTTTGCTCTTATATCCTGCAAACAGGACAGCGCAAAAGCATATCATCAGACCAAGACAAATGAAAAGTCCCAGCTTATAATGCTCTTCAAAACCAAGCCTCAGTATCGGTGTATTGGTAATATTCAATGTAACTGTCTCTGGTGATTTCAGTGTAAAACTATATTTTCCATTACTGGAATAATATCCATCCCTACATTTCGTCTCAATAAAATAATAACTTCCATAAGGCAAATCCTCTATTAAAATTATACCCTTCTTATTCGTCTTGTAGACACCGATAATCTTGTTAGCACTGTTATACAATGTAAACTCAACATTCTTGAGAGGTTTACCGGTCTCTACATCTGTCTTAATAATTTTAACTGACACTTTTGCCAGCTGGTTAATCAGTTCATTGCTCTCCCCCAGATTAATATGTATATTATTATTTTTCTGTGCTTTTACTTCAAAGGGATAAATATTGTTATCCAGCACATATCCGGTATTGGTTTTTAACTCCTTTATATAATAAGAACCCTCCGGCAGCTTTGTTAAAAGACTGCCCCTGCCATTTTTATCCGTAACAATATAACCTACACAGGAATTCTTTGGAAGCATTTCAGTTGATGTAAACCTATAGTCAAAGCCCTGATATACCCCAAATACAACCTGTCCGAGCGGAGCAAGTGTATATTTTATTGCGTTTTTATTGCAGCTAAAAATCTCTCCCTGTTTCTTAACCGATAGTGTTGTGGAAAAAAGCTGATTCTTTATGCTTGATTTCAATACCGGTGGATCTGTGGGATTATAGTCCTTGCTGTCTGCTTTACAGACAAAAGTAAGCTTATCCGGGTTGATCAAATACTGTTCCGGGCAGGCAGTTTCCAATGCATGATAGGTTCCCGGTTCCAAATCGTTAAATTGTACCAGCCCTGCTTCGTTGGTTTTACCTACAGCCACAATGGAATCACGTTCATTATATAGAGTAAACACTACATCCTTTAGTGTTGTTTCACCTGTCTGATAAACTGCGTATTCCCCAAAATCACTATTCTCCATAGTGAAACCGTTAAGTGTCTCTCCATACTTGACAATCTGTACCTGAAAGTTCTGCTGCTCATTGACCACATCCTTAACTGCTTTGTATTCTCCGGTGGTTTCATTCCTTTGGAAATCCTTCTCTGATATTGTAACAATACCGTCATTTAAAATATAATCTTCAGGGGCCTCTAATTCCTTTATATAATAATTACCCAACGGTAATTCTACATCAAAATGACAAAATCCATCGCTTTGGGAAATACTCTCCGCAACCAGACAATCCTTTTGTATAATTACCTGATTATCTGCACCTAACACATTCTCTAAAGCATACAGACCAAATCTGGCGCCTTTTAAAGGTATCTTATCTTCATTGCCTGTTTTGGGATCTAAATAGTATTTAAAAATAGATACCTTACATTTCTTTAATTCGTTTTTGAGCGCAAAAGATACTGTATTATCATTCTTATTCTTTACAATCTCAAATTCATAGATATTGGAATCTAAATCATAGCTGTTCTGCGTAGCTTCCTCTTTAAAGTAATACTTGCCATATAAGAGATTATCTACATCAATAACGCCATTGGCATCAGTAATTAAGTCCGCAATTTTCTGATTCTTTGGATAAACCACCTTTCCCTTAAGATAAATATCCTCTCCGGCGTATAATCCAAAAGATACATTAGGTAGCGGAATATCCTTCTGCAGCACAAAATCTTTTCCGTTAAAGGAATAGTGTTCTCCTGTTTTATAAATATGCAGCCGGCCAAGAATCGGCTGGTTCTCTGCGTCAAAGGTAAAAGCCTGCAGATTATCTGCCAATTTAAAGGTAGTTCCCGCCCAGTCATTTAGATAATTGGGAGCTGCCTTGGTCTCAATTATTTTGAAATTCCCCTGTGAATTATCTGCATAAGGTATAATGCCATTGACATAGTATATCTCCTTTTCTAAATCATAGCTAAAATTTTTATAAGGGATATAATCCTTCTGATTATCACTGTATTGAAGCAATTCAAATTCAGCATCCTTTATCTTTTCTCTGGTAACAGAATCTCTCTTTTGCAAAGTAATATCTGAAATTTGAAAGGAAAACGGAATAGTTTCTTGTATATCACCCTCCTCAATCAATCTGCCACCAACCTCCTGAGACTCGCTACAAATCCAGAAAAAAGCACGGTGACGCTTATAATTTACCTCTTGTCTCACATTAAAATTATAAACATCCGATGCTAATTGTTCCACTATGGATATTGGTATTTTCACCCGGAATTTGGAATCATACTTGTCACCTGCATTTTCAATAATAATATCATCAGCCGATAACCGACTATCCGTTGCAACCGGATACCTTGAAAAGGAGTCAATTACAGAATCACTGATTTTCGCCTGACATTTGACATAGGGTGAGACAAGATACTCTCCGTCTTGAAACAATTTTGTCGGCTGGGGTCTGGTAAAAACGAAATCATAAGTGAGAAAATCTGTACCCTGAATGGCTATATTGCAACAAAATTCATAAAAGGCTTTTGTTTTCTCTTCCAAATTTCCCGTGCCACTCTTAAATTTGATTTTGGAAAAATCAATACCATACCCTGATTTGCTGCCTCCATATTTGTGTATGATAGAATGTACAACCATCTGGGTCATATAGTAATCCATTATGCTATTTCCTGTAGTGAATCTGGCATCCGCTTTTTCCTTCCAATCCGCTGGACCATAATAGAAAGCCGCGCCTAAACGTGCCCGCACCTCATTGTTAAATAAATCGTTTTTAACTGAATAGCTATCTCCAAAATCAATATGCTTGGAATAATCAACACAATATAGATAACCATTGTCATTACTAGGTTTTTTAATTGAGGTTTTGTAATTGTTCCCATTATAAGTGGCAAAAGAAATGTACGGAATATCATTGCTATAAAACAGGTATTCATCCGTACGATATTTTTCCGGCAAATTATTCTTAATCTTATCATATGAATAATGGGATATTTTCTTTGCTTGAACTTTATTTCCCGGGAAAACGCATATACACAACACTGCCATTATAGCAGGCATTAATATATAGAATAATACCCGAAAAACAATTCCCTTTACAAAATGCGATAATAACTCTTGATGATTAATTTGAAACATAATTGTCCTTTCCAAGAACATTATGCCTGATTTTGAAAATCATATCATCTGCGTGACAATGATATGAAAACGAAAAACACATTCCATGTATATAAGAAATATAGAGTGATTATGATTATGCCACAATTCTATATTCTTGTCAAGATAGAATTATTCTTCTGCTTTACATCAAAAATAGCAAACAGTGCAGCATATAAAAATCACATGTCAGCAAATCCTGTCTATTATTCAATTGTTTCATAAATTGGTATCAACAAATAGCATCCAGAATGAATCGTGTCGCTCTTAAGATTATTAATGCTTTTCACCTCTTCTATATAATCTGAATAATCCACTGAAGATACGGCATATTCCTGTGCAAGTGACATTAAGGTATCACCATTACCAATCTCAATTGTAATAAATGATTTGTCATATTCTATAGCATCATTGGCAAACACCAACCGCATTCCCCCTATAAAAAATATACTGAAAAATAAAATAACCACTATAGTTAACATAATATTATTACTGTTAATAATCTTTCTCATCCTCTGTCTCTCCTTCCTCTATCTCAACCGAAAGTTTGTTCGTTTTTTATATAATAGCAAACATTTGTTCATGTGTCAATCTTTTTTTCGAAAATTTGTTCGGAAAATTTGTTCGATATTTAAAAAGGATCTTTTGAACTGACGGATAGATGTCCGATGAATGACATGAAAAAGGCGAAGATTAGAAATCTTCGCCTTTTAAAGTATTCATTTGAAAATGATTATTTTTTAATCTTAACCGTTTTCTTTTGTCCCTTGCCTTTTAGCAATGCTTTATAAGCCTTTAGCTTTTTCTTAGGAACCTTAATCACTGCTTTCTTATGAATGTTCTTAAATGCATTCTTACCAACTGAAGTTAACACAGTTGACTTAATGGTGATTGATTTTAATTTCTTACAATTATAAAATGCCTTTGCCCCTATTTTTTTAACTTTTATAGGAATTGTAATCTTAGTTAACACAACGCAATTATAGAAAGCTCCATCCCCAATTTCCGTTATTGCCGCTTTAGCCGGAATTGTTATTGTTTTTAATTTTTTACATCCATAAAATGCATTTTTTCCTATCTTTTCAAGAGAAGCTGGTAAGGTTATCTTTGTCATAGATTTACAACCATAAAATGCATTATCTTCTATCTGCTTTACATATTTACCAATAATAACCGTTTGAATAGAAGTATTATTCTTAAATGCATTTGCTGAAACAGTAGTAACCTTATATTGTATTCCACCTATTGTAATTGTATCCGGTATAGTAACAGCAGTTGAACTGTTCGCTTGTGACTTAACAAATTTGACCTCACCTTCTAAATCCTTTTTACTTGTTTTGGTCACTTGTACTGTTGCACCAGTTGCCGGGTCAACAATCTTTTCATTCACTTTCGGATCAACAACACCTTCAGTTCCAGTTCCACCTGTCCCATCAGCTTTAATCTTCACTGTTACCGTTGCCGTTGTAGCTTTTCCGCCTTCAGATGCGGGCGCAGTTGCCGTAATTTTTACTGACTTTCGTTCTTTATCTGCTTTTAAAACAGTAACATTACCCCGTTGGTCCACAGATACATAATCCGGATTATCGGAAGTAAATACAATCTTCCGATTTGAATACTTATCATATGTACTCATATCTTCTACAGATACCGTCTGTCCTAAACAATTCTTATACTCTGAAAAAACTGAAAATGTAGCTCCCTTAGCTAAATCTCCCGAATACTCCTTCGGTATAGCCAATTTTATGGACTGAATATCAGAATTAACTGTATATGTATAAGTCTGTGAATACTGCGGATATCCCTTTGGATATATCGTAATTTCTGCCGTACCAATCCCTGATGGTATTAAATAAAAGGTCTGTGCATTTGTATTAGCTGTAATATTCCCATTGCTGGTTTTCGTCGCATTTGTTGTACATGAGACCTCCTTTTTGGCAGAAGAACTTGTACCGGGATATAATACATCAGGATTGCTGGTTTCTATGGTAAGATCATAGGTATCCGGAGTACTGCCAGATGTTTTGTCCTCAATATCATAATAATATTGCATAGTTACCTTCCGACTGCTGATTGCCTGTATATTCGTTTGTTTATCAGTCATCAGCTCCTGCTTCTTATTATCCTTATATAAGACTGCCTCTATCGGTGTGTCCGCTACCTTAAGGTGATAATCAGCTGAGAATTGATTTGCACTAACCGGCTTCTCCTTGTCTTGACACTCAAAAGAGATACTACATACAATTCTAAACTCAATGGTACCGTCTGTCGGCTTTAATCCCTCTAATTGGATGGTATCAACCTCCTGTTTGGTAGACACAACCTTTACACTTGGTGCCGGCTCCACCTTTTGATAATAGGAAGGATCAGTAACCTTATATTTATCTCCATCATCATTTGACTGTCTTTGCTTATAATACCCATCCTTCAGATTGGCAGTAACCTTCAGATACTGGTCAATGGTATTCGGTGATGTCGGATTACCCACTAATATGTAATCAAATTCAGATTTTCCTTTTTGATTCACATAATAGGGGAAATCAAATTTTCTTCCGATAGGAACCAATGTCTCAGCCGGTGTATTAACGGTAATGGCAATTATACCAGGATTATCCGACCCATAGGTAGTTGTACCGTAACCCTCTCCACCTTTTGTATAAAATACCTGATTACTTACTGTAGTGGTAGAAGCAAATTCAAAGTTACTAAGCTGCGGACATCCTGCCAATGCATCTTTGTTAATATATAATATTTCTTCGCCAAATACAGCTTTCTTCAAATCCTTATTATTCTGCAAAATTGTGCCAATCTCAGTCACCTTAGTACCTGAAAGATTAAACTCTGTTAACGATGTATCTGTGAATGCCTTATTTCCAATCTTTTTAAGATTCTTTGCCTTTGAAAAATCTACCTTTGTCAATCCGCTTTTTTCAAAAGCACTTGTACCTATTGATGTAAGATTAGAACCAAAAGTAACCGTTCCAATCTTTCCGTCGGTCTTGGATTGCTTAAATGCATTATCACCTATTGTCAAAAGAGTGTCCGGTAATCCTTTTTGGGTCAGCACCAATTCGGAACAATCCTTAAATGCCTCTTGTCCGATTGTCTGCAGAGATCCAAAATCAACTGTCTGTAACTGATTACAGCCAGAAAATGCTTTGTCTTTTATATCTTTTAATGATTTCGGAAAACTTATCTGTGTCATACCTGTACAGTTGCTCATCGCTTCCTTACCAAGAGAGGTAGCACCTCCAAGGTCTATCGTACCACCGTCAGTTCCCAATGCCGTTGCTTCATAAAACGTCTTTTCCTCTACTACAAATGCAGATTGTGGAAGTTTAACACTCGTTAAATTTGGGCAATATTCAAACACACCCGGTTGCTTATTTGAATCACTTGGTAGAGACCCTGAACCAATAGTTTTCAAAGATGTATAGTGTGATAAATCTGCCGATTGAATATTACTCATCAAAAATGCTCTCTTACCAATCTGTGTTACATAATTACCTGTTGGCAATACATCCTTCGCCTCTTCAATATTCATACACATTTCAAAGAGCTGAGGCGGAATGCTCTTCCATTGATTTTTCCCTGTGGTATCTGCCTGCCAAATCACCTTGAAAACAGCTGTTCCCGCAAACACTGCACTTCCAGATTCTATCATATAATCCGGAATATATACCATTCCGACTGAACCTGCATTCGGTGTCTTCATAGTAGTGAAATGAACCTGCAAATAAAATACTGCACTATTTACATAAAGCGTATTTGATGTATTATTTATTGCTGCCGGCATTGTTGCTGTTATCAATTGGGGATCACCACATGTTGCCAATCCGCTAAGTTTATCCCATGGTTTACTACCCTCATCAAGATTATCAGCACTTGCAAAGGCACCTGCACCTATCTCTCTTAAACTCGTATATTTGGACAAATCCAAATTGACAAATTGATTACCCATAAAGGACAGTGTTCCAAATCTTTCAATTGCTGTACCCGTCCCTACACTGAAAGTTGCAATAGGGCAATTGTAGAAGAAATGATCCGGAATTTCTGTTATTTCCTTCGGCAAAGTAGCTGAAGCAAGAGAAACACAATGCTGAAATGCCTTTGTTCCCAACGTCGGACAGGTTCCGGTTTCCGTTGAACAAATAGTGATACTTGGTATACTGGCACAAAATTCAAAAGCACCTACTCCGATTTCCTGTAAAGTAACCGGAAATACATTCTTGCCTGCAGCGGTTCCAATTGTTTCCAATGCCTTACAGTTGCAAAACGCATATGCACCAATAGATAAGGTCTCGCCTTTTCCTTTGTTTTCCGGCAATACTACCTCAGTTAAGCGCTGATTACCAAAAAACGCTTCAGGATAAATTTTTCTTTCCACATTCTTATCCGTTGCCGAGGAGTTCCATATCACTGTTTCAATAATGGAAGCTGTGGTAATCTTATCCTTAAGTTCTTGTTTGTCCTGATTTTCTCCATTTTTGAAATAGAACGCACGGCTTCCAATCTGTTGAACAGAAGACGGAAGTTTGACACTCGTTAACGAATTACAATTTGAAAAAACCTCACTTCCACATGGTTTATTCTTCTGCGTTTTCTCATGGGTTGTAGCACTCACTACTTTTACATCTGCACTATCACCACCCAAATCAAGTGAAAGTACTTTATCATCAGTCTTTTCTACACCATAAACAGATAATTTCTGATAACCGATTATCTTTAACTGATTCATTGCTAGCAAAAAGTCCGTGTTCTCAATTGCCGTACTTCGGAATGCACAGTCTCCGATTTCTGCCACCTTACATTGCCCGGCTGATGTTTGTCTTTGCTCAATTGATGCCAGTGCAGTACAACCGTCAAACGTATAATCTGGGATTATACTTATGTTAGGTGATAACGAAATGGCTTTCATATCTGTATTACCAAAAAAACAACCGGCTCCAATTCCTGTCACATAATCTGGTAAATAAACCTTATTCTGTACATTGCCTAATACATACATTTTTGTAAGTGCTGTCTTTGCAAAGGTATTACTGCCAAATTGAAGACTTGTTAAACCACTTGGCAATATAACCGTTGACAAATCTGTTGCACCCTTAAATGCTGAGTCTGCAATACTAGATAATTTGGTACAATTTGACAAATCCAGTGTTCTATCTTCTGTAAACTTCATATTGGCAAATGCACTGCCCAAAATCTTATCTAACTGAGAACCAGACTCAAATACAAGAGAAACACCATCAGTACTTGTACCGGCTCCGGTAAATGCACTGGCCGGAATTGTCTGAATATCTTTTCCAATGGTAATTTTTTCTATGCTGGAACAATTCGCAAAAAGAGAGGTTGCATTTTGTAATATAGTCCCTCCGGCAGTAAACGAAGGCAGGGTAATTTCTTTCAATGCACTGGCACTACTAAAGGCCTTCTGTCCTACTTCTTTCAGGCTGGTTGGCAGTGTATTCGGCTTTGTTCCTGCATTAATCTCCGCCAAATTGATACAGCTTTCAAAGGTCTGCTCACCTATCTTTTCCAAATTAGGTGGAAGGCTGACACTTGTCATTTTACAGTTCTGAAACTCTTTAGCCGCTATCTCTTTCACCTTTGTAAAGCTACTCATGTTAATAGATGATGCATTTTGCGCTAACCCCAACCCCTCGACATTCTGAACATTCGCAGCACCTGTCCGAGAAGAAAAGTCCAATGCTCCGGTATATGCACTTAAATCAGCATATGTAAATGTAGATGCGGTCTTACTGTCATTTGTTTCTTCATTATAAATTGCCAAAACCATATTAAATAACGTTGTATCCGTAATCAATGTATTCACACGGTCAGAAGCTGCAACTCCACGTGCTTCCGGTAACTCTGTCTCACTGAGAGCCGCTACTGTATCCTCCTGCGGCAACTCTGACTGCTGCCCCTCATCTGCCTCTGTCATCACCGCTGCTTCGGCGATATCCTCCTGCTCCGCCGCTTCGGACTCTGCAGGCTGTTCTGTCTCCTGTTCTGCCTCTTTGGGCTCTGCAGGCTGCTCTTTTGCCTGTTCTTTGTTCTCCGCAGCTGCTTCGCTAATTTGCTCAGAACCCTGTAAAGTATCCCCTGAAAAGGCTACATCATACGATTGTTCCTCACGCTCATCTGTACCTGATGCAAATGCACCACTGCCTGCATTAGCAGATGACAAAATAAGCGTTGCTGCCAAGACAAAACTCATTAATCTTAACTGCTTTCTTTTCATCTTACTACACCCTCCTTATTATTTCTATAGTACTCATCATATTATACCATGTCCACTAAGCTCGAAAGCACCTCGCCAAGTGGTCAGGTATATATTCTCACTAAACTCACCTTCAGTTCGTTAAGTGTTCATATTATACCATATCTGTTATCTTTTTTACACCGTTTTTTTGCACTTTTCAACATTAAAGAGGGTCCGGGAGAAACTCCCGAACTCTCTTTGTGTTATTCTACTTTATCTTAATGGTAATGCTTGCTTTTTTACCGCTTCCATCCTTTGCCTGAGCGGTAATTTTAACTTTCCCTTTTGCCTTTGCAGTTACTTTACCTTTAGCATTAACCTCTGCTATTTTCGGATTACTTGATATCCATTTCACTTCCTTACTGATTCCTTTTGTAGGAGTAAGCTTCGCCTTAAGTTTCGTAGATTTACCGACTTTCAGAGTTTTCTTTCCAGTCAGTTTAACCTTCTTCACGGCTTTCTTCATGATTGAAATATTATAAACTGCCTGAATGCTGCCATTTTCTACTGAAGTTGCCGTAACGACTACTTTTTTCCCTTTTCCTGCATTTTTAGCAGTTACTACACCCTTATTATTAACGGAGGCATATTTGCTATTACTTACTTTCCATACTACCTGTTTATTTCCTGCATTTTCCGGATAAACCTCGGCAGTCAGCGTAAGCTTTTTACCCGGAGCAACCTTTTTGGTCTCTCCCGTAATCTTAAGACTCGATACCTTAATTTCCTCAGTTCCGGTACCTGTACCCGGGGTTGTTCCTGTTCCGGGATCGGTACCGGTGCCAGGGTCCGGATTGGGGTTCGTTCCTGTCCCGTTCACTGTCACCTTGCATTGTGCCGATACGCCACTTCCGTCCTTTGCAATTGCTTTGATTACTGCCTCCCCAGCCGCAACGGCAGTCACCTTGCCACTTTGGTCCACCACTGCAATGTCCGGGGCATTGCTAACCCATTCCACTTCTTTATTGTCCGCATTAGCAGGTTCGATGTTAGTTATCACTATGTTGAACGTTTCAGCAATATTCAGTTGTTTTTCCACAATGTCAAACGTAATGCTCTTAACAGGAATCAGGTCTGATCCCTTTCCGTTCACTGTCACCTTACACTGTGCCGATACGCCGCTTCCGTCCTTTGCAATTGCTTTAATTACTGTCTCTCCAGCCGCAACGGCAGTCACCTCGCCACTTTGATTCACCACTGCAATGTCCGGGTCATTACTAACCCATTCCACTTCTTTGTTATCCGCATTAGCAGGTTCAATTTTTGTTATTATTATTTTGAACGTTTCATCTATATCCAGTTGTTTTTCTACAAGGTCAAACGTAATTCCGGTAACAGGAACCGGGTCCGGATCCGGTTCTTTCACCGTCACTATGCATTGTGCGGATATTGCACTTCCGTCTTTTGTAATCGCCGTAATTACTGCCTGACCAGCAGCAATAGCAGTCACCTTGCCATCCTGATCAACTTCTGCGATTTCCGAATCACTGCTAACCCATTCCACTTCTTTGTTATCCGCATTAGCAGGTTCAATTGTTATTGTTATGCTGAACGCTTCATCTATGTTCAATTGCTTTTCTGCTACGTCAAACGTAATTCCGGTAACAGGAATCGGCTCCGGCTTTGGTACTGTTACTGTACAGGATTTACTAATTGTGTTTCCATCACTGTTTATAGCTGCTGTAATCGTTGCTGTACCTGCCGCTTTTGCAGTAATCTTTCCATTACTGACTGTTGCAACACTCTCGTCACTGGAGCTCCAAGTTATGGTATAAGCATCTGGATTCTCCGGTGTAGTGGATTCAACTGATAACGTATCTTCTTCTCCTTCCATGATGATTGTGTTTGTTTTGTTAAGGCTGAAATCTGTTATCGGATTTGTTACGGCTACCTGACAATATTTTGTTTTACCTGCTGCCGTTATCGTTATCGTTGCTGTTCCGGTTGCCTTGGCAGTAACCATTCCTGTATTGGCATTTACCTCTGCAACCGATTCATTGTCAGAACTATAACTAATCTCTCCAACCACCGCTCCTTCCGGCACCGGTGCGACTATAATCGCACTCTCTTCACCTGCTTTCAGATTCATCTTATCAGGAGTGATCTTAATATCCTGCAAAGCTGCCGTAGCTGCCGTTACCGTTACCGTACAAGATTGACTAATCGTTTTTCCGTCACTGTTAATAGCTGCTGTAATTGTTGCTGTACCTGCCGCTTTAGCAGTAATCTTTCCGGCACTGACTGTCGCAACACTCTCGTCACTGGAGCTCCAAGCTATGGTATAAGCATCAGGATTTTCCGGCGTTTTCGATGCAACATACAAGGTTTCTGCGTTCCCTGCTACCAGTGCCGTCGCTTCTTTATTCAATGTAAATGCAGTAATCGGATTTGTAACAGTCACTGTGCATTTCTTTGAAATGGTACCGATTGTTGCTGTAATTTCCGCTGTTCCGCTTCCTTTAGCTGTCACGGTACCGTCACTTGCAACCTCGGCAACCAATGTATTACTACTGCTCCACTGTACCGTATA
>CAMWYM010000075.1 GCA_947178475.1 uncultured Clostridium sp.
TTAGTATGGAATAATAAATCAGCCCCACAATGGCTCAGATTATCGGTGCCATTATGGGGCTTAAGTGAAAATATAAATATTTTGTATTACTTGATTTGTTCTTTGTCCAGCATCTTATTTACAGCAGAGAGTAAGGCACATACGGATGCATCAATGATATCATTCTTGATGCCGCATCCCCATACGGTATTTCCATCCGGAGGTTCAATTCCGACATAGGCACAGGCCTGTGAATTAGAGCCGTGCTGTAAAGCATGCTCCTCGTAGGTGGTCAGCTTGAAGGTTACGCCAAAGTGTTTCTTAACTGCATTGGAAACAGCATCTAAGCGGCCATTACCGGTTCCGTGGTATATCTTTTGCATGTTGTCGCGCTTAATGGTGAGCTCTGTAGAGATTATACCGTTGCCTTCCTGAACAAAATGACATTCATCCAACTTAATAGCTGTTTTGATATTTACATATTGGCTATTGAAAATACCCAAAATCTCTTCTGGTGATAATTCCTTATGCAGATGGTCAGATACATTCTTTACCGCATATCCCAAATCCTCACGCATTTTTGCAGGAAGATTAAAGCCATAATGCTGCTCCAAAATATAACCGATGCCGCCTTTGCCGGATTGGGAGTTGATACGGATGACATCGCCCTCGTACTCCCGGCCTACATCGTGAGGATCCAGCGGAAGATATGGTACGGTCCAGTCCTTCATGTTATTATCCTCTCTATAGTGCATGCCCTTTGCAATAGCATCCTGATGCGAACCGGAGAATGCGGCAAATACCAGCTTACCGGTGTAAGGGGATCGTTCATATACATGCATTCCGGTTACCCGCTCATACAGTTCAGTAATTTTGGGAATGTCGGAAAAGTCCAGCTTCGGATCCACACCATGGGTGTACATATTCATTGCCAGTGTAATAATGTCTACATTACCAGTACGCTCACCGTTTCCGAACAGTGTTCCCTCTATACGGTCTGCACCGGCTAATATACCTAACTCGGAGTCTGCCACACCGCAGCCGCGGTCATTGTGTGGGTGCAGTGACAAAATAACATTCTCCCGCATGGAAAGGTTCTTGCTCATATATTCAATCTGGCTGGCATAGACATGGGGCAGAGACATTTCTACAGTGGCAGGCAGATTGATAATTACCTTGTTGTCAGCAGTAGGCTTCCATACATCAATAACTGCATTACAGACCTCCAATGCATAGTCTACCTCTGTGCCGGTAAAGGATTCGGGAGAATATTCAAACTGATAATTTCCACCGTCCTGTCTGGTTAAATCTAACAGCATTTGTGCACCATCCACCGCAATCTGTTTAATCTCTTCGCGGGATTTCTTAAATACCTGTTCCCGTTGGGCTAAAGAGGTGGAATTGTATAAATGAATTACCGCATGCCGGCAGCCCTTTACCGCTTCAAAGGTTTTCTGGATGATGTGTGGTCTTGCCTGAGTAAGCACCTGTACAGTCACATCCTCCGGAATCAGGTTTTGGTCAATCAATGCTCTTAAAAAATCATATTCGGTCTCGGAAGCAGCAGGAAATCCTACCTCGATTTCCTTAAATCCTACCCGGACCAGCATTTTGAAAAAGTCAATTTTTTCTTCAAGACTCATAGGAACAATCAGAGCCTGATTGCCGTCACGTAAATCCACAGAGCACCAGGCAGGTGCTTTATCAATATATTCCTTTTTTGTCCAGTCTAAGGACTCTGACGGTGGCATAAAATAGTTTCTCTTATACTTAGTTGCATCCATCATAATCATTACCTCCTACTAATAAAATATGTTTGCATTCTCGGATATATATCGCAATCAGTTTATTTTTTTAAAGAGTGGCAGCACAGACATATCCTCACTTTGCCTTCGCGCAAAAAAAATGCTCCACGTCTCTTTTTCTTAGAGACGTAAAGCAATGCTCACGCGGTACCACTCTAATTCATACATTATTGTATGCACTCATTGCAGATACGGACATATAATCTGTCGTATATCCTCCCTCAGATAACGGTTGGGCTCCGGCTCTGCCTACTCACCCCACGGAGTGTGTTCAGCGGGCTACTCAAAGGTGAGTTCAAATTTCTTTTGTAACTGCTTCACACCAGCCAGCAGCTCTCTTAATACTCCGGAAATTCTACTATTCCTCATCACAGTATTTAAAAATACAATATAAAATTATTTCTAAACAAGAAAAGAGTATCACATTGAATATAAGATTGTCAACCCCAATATTTGAAAATTAGATATAAAAGCATGATTTTATGATTGTATATTTTTTGTTTTTTTGATAAGATAGAAAAAACAGATGCGGGTTATAGGAGAATCCTGTGGCTGTGTGTTACGTTAAATGTTGGGAGACAAGTGATGAGAGAGAGCAGAAAACGTAATTGTATAATATTTATTTTCCTGCTGATATCCATAGTATCAGTGGCCGGTGCAGGTCTGGAAGGCGCACATCAGCTTCGGCTTGGCGGCGGTACTGGAGATGTGATCAGATGCTTTGTTGAACAGAGCCTGCTTTCAGGAGATAACGTAACCAATGTAAAGCCGGTGGAAACAGACGGCCGTCTTTTTTGTATCTGGCGGACGAGAACAAAGGGAAATTCGTTTTCTTACCGCGGAGTATTCTATTTTCTGTGTGTTTCGGTTATTGTGGCAGAATCCTTAATGTATGCCAGCCGGGAACACTTTATTCTTTATGGCAATCGCTTTTTATCCAAGGCAGATTATCGCATTGTCTATATACAGGACAAGGATGGTCGGAAAAAGATATCATAACAAACAGGAACAGTATAGGAGGTTAAGTGCGGTCTTTTTTAGAAGGAGACGGTGCTTCATTTTGTTTGAAAAAAGGAGTTATGATATGTTAAAAATAATAATGGTGTTGGTTGCTTTGGTTGGCGGCGGAGTTGGATTGCTGTCTACTTTGTATATTGTTGTTTCCCTTTTGGGGATGATCGTATTTAAGGTTTACCGTAGGCTTAAATATGGTATATCACTGTTTAATTAGGAGGGGAAGCATATGTCCGGATTTGATATATTAGTTTTAATAATGAGTGTTATTGCAGGAGGAGCAGGAATATTCTGTTACGTAGCGGAACAGCGTGAAAAAGGCGGGGATAAGACTTCAAAGACGGAGGAAAACAGAAAATGATAATAGGATATCTGGCGATTCTCGTTATTGGTTTTGTTATGCTGGTAAAGGGGGCAGACTGGTTTGTGGATGGGGCAGCCAGTCTTGCCGCCCGCTTCGGGATTCCACAGCTTGTAATCGGACTTACCATTGTTGCTATGGGAACCAGTCTGCCGGAGGCCGCAGTAAGTATCACAGGTGCCATTAATGGTAACGCAGAAATTTCAGTTGGCAATGTACTGGGAAGCAATATTTTAAATATACTGATTATTTTGGGGTTAACTGCGGTGATTACGCCGGTAAAAATACAAAGGTCTACACTAAGGTATGAGATTCCCTTTATGCTTGTTATTACCGGAGCGTTTCTTGTGATGGGAATGACAGGAGAAAATGTGGTGAGAGTAGAAGGGGTAGTGCTGTGGCTGTTCTTTATCGTCTATCTGGTGTATCTGTTTTACCTGTCAAAGCAGTCTGAGGAGGCGGAGGGAGAGACGAAAGCCGCCATGCAGATATGGAAGTGTATTTTGTTTGTTATAGTGGGAGGCGTATTGATTGTCTTGGGGAGCCGTCTGGCCGTAAATGGCGCTTCGGGAATTGCAAGATTTTTCGGAGTAAGTGAGCGTTTTATCGGACTTACCATTGTCGCACTGGGAACCAGCCTTCCGGAGCTGGTAACCTCGGTGACTGCTGCCCGGAAGGGTAATGCAGATATTGCCATTGGGAACATTGTGGGAAGCAATATCTTTAATATCCTGTTTGTTTCGGGGACATCGGCATTAATCTGTGACATCCCCTTTGCCTTATCCTTTGTGCTGGACGCAGTCGTGGCGATTGTAAGCGGAGTGCTGCTCTGGATGGGAAGTATAAGGCACAAAGAATTGAGGCGTCTGGCAGGGGGCATAATGCTTGTTTTCTATGGTATTTACTTTGTTGTTCTTTGTTTATAGTCAGTAGACAATTGCGAAACTGTTTATTTCCAAAACCTAGTTTCGCAATTATCTATTCATATCCATGTTTAATTGTCTTCAAGCTCGATGCTTCCCATGTCACAGGTGATTTTGATGCATTTATCTTTATCTCCCTCCCGTTCAAAATTGGCGAAATATTCGTTGTCATTAATTTCAATGGAGCCCATAGAAACGGAAAGATCCAGTGTATAATCTGAGAGGGGGTGTCTGCTTTGTACCTCCACATTTCCCAGGGAATTATGGGCTGTCAGGTTATCAAAGCTGCAGTTGTCAATCTCACAGGTTCCGAGGTCACAGCTGCAGTCAATGGAGGAGGCTGTTACATCGGAAATAGATGCCTCACCTAAATTACAGCTGATATCAATTGCTTCGGCGGTGAATCCGCTAAGCTCCACGTCTCCCAAACGGCATTCTCCGGTGACGGAAGAAAGTGAAGTATCCCTTGGTACAGTAATGGTGATGGAGCAGTAGTCATTGCCGGTGCGGCGTGGATAATGAGAATTTTTTGAGGTTTCAGTTATCGTCAGCGTTCCGTCAACCACCTTATACTCCACCAGCTGGTTTTTTGTACAGGAATAGGAGAGGCGGTATTCGCTGCCGGTAACGATATAAACCTCGGACATGTCTATATCGAAGGAAATACGGTCAAAGGTATCTAAAGCTTCCTGACCACTTAATTTCTTTGAATTGTTAGAGCTGAAACGATTAAAAAAGCTTTCACCCCAGCCCATGATGTGATAACAGGTACCTCCCGCTATACAAAAAATGGTTATAATCCATATAATAGTAAGATATATACTTTTTTTCATTGTATCTCCCTCCTTATGATTTTTGGAAATTAATTTTGACAACATTATGAATCAGTGCGGCAACGGGCCAGATAATCCATGTGATATCCCAGTCATAGGTTAAGAAGCTTATGCATAGATAAAAACAGGTTATCGTCTGCCAGTAGACCTCCATAATAAAAGCTACAGTGGGACTGGTATACTCTGCTTTTTTGGCATTTTGTGGTACATGGGTATTTCCCATGGTGCCTTTGGCATTTAGAGCCAGCAGGGACTGATAGCCTTTATTGCGGTTGCAGGTAAATACAATCAGATATACACCGATTGCTATCATAGTAAGGAAAAATGCACCGGAGTAGGCTAAATTCATCGGGACAAAAGCATCAATAAAAATCTCGGGAATAATACTTAGGATGCATAGTACACAGCCGATACACAAAAGCAGTGTATGACTGGTGATAGAGGCTTTAAACTGCTTTCTAACATAATCGATGGTCTGGAAATTTATTCCCACAGTATGCTCTTCAATCTGCTGCCATTTGCGCTTTGTGGCACTGGCAAAGATAAAAAATGCTACACCGATAGCCACAAACAGAAATAGGAAAAGGGCATCAAGTGTCTCTAATCTGTTAAACGTAGAGCTCTGTGAATTTGTGGCGGCCAGTCCGTCAATGATGATGGTGGGAACAGGGGATAGGATACAGAACATTACCCCCAAGGCAATTAGCTGGCTTTTATTAGCTGTGTCCTTTAAAAATTCTTTTGCTTCTTCTAAAGAAAGCATATGTGGAGGTGTAACCTCCTCCTCAACATAGGTTTTGATACCTAAATCTGCGGCCAGCTCCTCCAGATTTCCAAATTCAGAAATAACAACGCCAATGGCTTCGTTTTGTGCCTTTCCTTCGTTGATAAGTTCGGTATATTTGTCCTCCATCATCTGTAAAAGCTCTTTTCTGGCCTTGCGCACTTCAGGTGTGTCCGGTAGGTTTAGAAACATATTTTCCAAATAATTTTTCAGGGTTTCCATTGTTGTACTCCTTTCATAGCATATCTGCTTAAGATAATTTAGTGTGGTTAAAGGGGAAAACAGGTCTACTGCTCCGTCTTTGATTTGGTAATAAATTTCTCTACTACCTCTTTGGTAAGAATCCATTCCTCACATTTTTCCTGATAATACCGGCGTCCAGCATCAGTGATACGGTAGTACGTTCGGCGTTTTGTGCCGGTTTTATCTTCATTTTGAAAGGATTCAATGTAATGATTTTTCTCCATACGGTTAAATGCGGAATAGAGTGTTGTCTCCTTGATAACATACTTCTCCTGAGATAAATTTTTAATCTGCTTGGATATTTCATAGCCATAGGATGGCTGCTCCAAAAGCAGATAGAGAATGATCGTATCATTATATCCGCGTATAATATCGCTGCTGATTGTAGTCATTTATACTCCTTTCCTTCGATTACGATAAATAGTTATCAGTTATACTGCGACAGACGTTGGTACGATTGTCGTACTACGACTGGCGTAGTAATAATATAACAGAGGAATAATAGGATGTCAAGGGGTAAAGCAGAAAATGTTTATATACCGGGAAAATAACTTTCGAACGGCATCGGAGTAATTGCAAAAAGGCTTGTGGAATGGTATAATCGACAGTATCTGTAGAAGAATACAAGGATTGGATAAGGAGGATATACATATGGCAGACCGGATTAGACAGTATATGGCATATATTGATAACTTGCTGGAGTCGGAAGAGGATGACATTGACTGGGAAGAGGAAATGAAAAAACATTTGGTGCAGACGGCTTTTTTTGCCCATGAGAGATTTATTCATTTGATTGTGACAGTAACCTTTGCAATACTTGCGTTTATGGTATTTCTATATACTTTTAGCAATTTTACCGTTCCACTGCTGTTGCTGTTTCTTATGATTATGGTGCTGATGATACCTTACATCAGGCACTATTTTTTGTTGGAAAACAGTGTGCAGGATATGTACGAGCAATACGATAAGATGCTTGCAAAGGCGGGGATTACTGCTTTTGTACGGCAGGGCAAATATAAAAGATAATCATTATATGAGAAAAGAGGAATGGATATGTGCAGGAGGAAAGCTGACGAGCGGCAGGAAGCCTGCGGGAAGAGGAGAGGAAAGAATATGGATAGGACAGGTCGATTATATGCTGTGTTTGCAAGGGGATTCGCAGTGCTTGCTATACTGTTGACCGTGTGTACAGCAACAGTGTGGGTCAAGGCGGCGGAGGATTTATCAGAGGAAAGTCAGAACTTTAAGGTGAAGACGGAATACGGAATTGATGGGTTTGCAGTTTACGGCAGGCCGGTGGTTGTCAGCGTGACAGTGGAGAGTCAGAAAAATTTCAGTGGTATTCTTCGGGTGGTGCCAGTGTCTGATGACATGCAGAAGACTGTTGCCTATGGGGAGAGTGTTACACTTACTGCACAGGAGGAAAAGACCTTTAATTTTGTTCCGTCGTCTATGGGAGGAATGAATAAAATCAGAATTGAACTGTTGGATGAGAGGGACAAGGTGGTTTATGCAAAGGAAGAAACAATATCCATGCAGTCCGCCGATTCAAATCTAGTGGTGGGAATCTTAAGCGATGATTTCAGTGCATTGAATTATTTTGATGGATTGTCGTTTCGGATTTCTAACAATGAAGCAAGGTCCTGCATACTTGAGCTTAGACCGGAGCAGATGCCAACCGACAGCAGTGCACTTTCGGTTTTGGACTGCATAATGATTGATAATTTTGATACGGCAGCTCTTTCGGACAATCAGTATGAAGCGTTGAAGCAATGGGTGGAAAATGGAGGAATGCTGTTTCTTTCTTTGGGAAGTCATTACCAGAATGTACTGCACCGGTTCAGTGATGATTTTATTACCGGAACCTTTGGAGATTTGAAAAAAAGGGATATAGCCTATGCGGATGGGATTTTGGATGTGGATTGTGTGGATTTTGATTTTGACGGGGCCACGGAGCTTTCGACTTTTACCGATGATCAGACAGTGTATTATAAAAATATAGGTATGGGCAATGTTATCCTTACAGCCTATTCTCTTGGCATGGAGCCAATTACAGGCTATACGGACAGAACATTGCTGGCAACTGCATTGCTGCAGTCTGCAATTGGCAAAAGCGGAGCAGATAGCTTAAGTCTGATGAAGGCAAACGGCAGTATGTTCTATGTAGGGCTGCAGCTTGCACAGATGGCAGATTCAACGCCAAAGCCAAGTACGCTGTTGTATGGTACGATTTTGTTTATCTATGTTATTGTTGTGGGACCGGTAATCTATCTGATTCTAAGGGCAGTCAAAAAACGGGAGAGAATCTGGATTGCTGTACCGGTTATCGCTTTAGTATTTACCGGTGTAATTTATTTCAGTGGTTTTCTTTACCGTGTACGAAAGCCTATGGTCAATACCTTTACCATGATATCGTTAAATGAGGATACAAAACGTGAGCAGGTTTATACACAGATAACTTGTCCCAGTGCAAAGCGATATACCGTTTCCGTTGACGAGAGGTATAGTGATTTTGAATTTAATAATGACGGTTACTCATACAACCTGTTTAGCGGTCAAGCGATGAATAAGAACAGTGTGATGTTAAAAAGGACAGGGAACGGAATGGATATAGTTATGGATAACAGTGAAACCTTTTTGAGTACTTCCTTTTTCTCGCAGGGTACGGATGACAATAATCTGGGAAGCTTAGACTATGATCTGGTATGTACTACAACCGGTTTTGAGGGGACAGTTACCAATAATACCAAATATGATATGCAGGGAGTGGTAGTCACCTTTGAAAATTATTTATATCTGGCCGGTGACGTGGCAAAAGGGGAGACGGTTTCCATTCAACCTGACAAGATAATCGAATCCTACGGAGATGTTTTTGAGGATATATATACAGGGCAGAATTCAAGAGATAGCGGACGAGATGGATATATTGCCTATCAGATTGATTCTACAATGGAAAGTAATTTTGTCGGTGAGAATGTTTCTCGCCAGGGATGCATATGGGGAAAAATCGGTGATTATGAGCCGGATTTAATTGAAAAATCCAATGTAAAGCAGAGTGGGATGGGGATTATATATGAGGTCTATTCGGCAGAGTATGCGGATGTATCCAATACATATTTTATGAATATAATGGAAGCGGAAAGCTACGTTCAGGGTGAGTATGATACGGACGGCAGAATGTATTATGGTGAAGAGGTGATTATTACCTATGATTTCCGTGATTATCCGGAATTGACCACATTGCAATTGCTGTCGCAAACCGGGGACAATTTACCGGGAAATACGGAGCTCCGCTGTTATGCAACGGTTTATGCGATGAACATGGATACAGGTGCATATGAAGCCTTGTTTGAGAACGGTAATACTGAGAGTCTGGCAAAATACATGAGGGACGGAGAGTTAGTGCTTAAATATGAACAGACTGACCCGCTGCGGGAGGGCTCTTCTTATATTCCGAAAATTGCTGCAAGGGGGGATGAGTAGATGTTAAAGATACAAAATCTGACAAAGAGATATGGAAAATTTCTTGCGGTAGACGATTTGAATCTGCATATTAAAAAGGGGGAAATATATGGTTTTGTCGGACCGAATGGTGCAGGCAAAACGACGACTATGCGTATTGTATGTGGCTTGCTAAAGGCTACCAGTGGAACGGTGCTGGTGGACGGTATTGATGCATTGGCAAATCCACAGGATATTAAGCGCAAGGTTGGCTATGTACCGGATTTTTTTGGTGTGTATGATAACCTGCGGGTAATGGAGTATATGGAGTTTTATGGCTCTATGTACGGCATAGATAAGGAAACCGTGGATGAGATTGCAGAGGGACTTTTGGAGCTGGTGGATTTGTCCGATAAAAGAGAAGCTTTTGTCGATAATCTGTCCCGAGGGATGAAGCAACGGCTCTGTGTTGCCAGAGCACTGATTCACAATCCGGAGCTGTTAGTATTGGATGAGCCCAATTCCGGTCTGGATCCCCGGGCGAGATTTGAGATGAAAGAGGTGTTAAAAAATCTCGGTTCTATGGGGAAAACGATTATCATCAGCTCACATATTCTGCCGGAGCTGGCGGAAATGTGTACCAGTATAGGTATTATGGAGCATGGCCGTCTGATCGCTGACGGAAAGGTTGATGAGATTATGTCGAAATCTCATGGCGTACAGCCCATTAAAATGCGTGCTTTTGTGCCGGACTATGATAATGAAGAAGAGGAACGTGAGTATATGGTAAGGGTATTGAGGGAGCAGCCGAAGGTGGGACGGGTGTCCTTTACTGAGGATGAGCTTCAGATCTCTTTTGCCGGTGATGACAGGGAGGCAGCGCAGCTTTTGAAGTCATTGTTGGGACATAATATTATGGTAAGCCATTTTTATCGGGAAAAGGAGAATCTGGAATCCCTGTTTCTTGAAATTACAGGAGGTGGGCAGGAATGAAAAAGAAGATACAAATTAATCCCATATTGAAAAAAGAAATGATGGTAGGTTCTAGAAGCATTAAGATGTCTCTTGGGATCATGGGGGTAAATATACTACTGACATTGATTGTATTGCTTGTCTTGGCAATCAATAATTCAATCAGCGATTATTCCGGCTATGATTATTCCAATCTGGTATATCTGTTTCCAATTCTCGGATGTGTGGAGTGTGGATTGCTGAGTCTGATTGTACCGATTATCACTTCTGGAGCAATTTCCGGTGAGAGGGAGCGGCAGACACTTGATATTATGCTGACGACACCGGTTTCTCCTATATTTATTGCGATAGGAAAGCTGGAATCTGCAATGATGGTAGTAATGATGTATATGGTAACCAGTATTCCGGTTATGGCAATTGCCTTTGTATTAGGAGGAATGAGCTGGTGGGCGCTTTTAGGGCTGGTTGTTATGCTGTTGTATCTTGGTATCTATGTTGGCAGTGTCGGCATTTTTTGCTCCAGCGTGGTAAAAAAATCCGTTATGGCAACGCTGCTGACTTTCGTTATCGGTATTGGGATTCTGATACTTACCTCGACAGTATTTTCTGTGGGTACTTCCATTATTTCTTACCGTGCCTATTATGCAGGAGCAGACACCAATTTGGGCTTGTTGCCGGTGGTCTTAATGTTTAATCCATATACACCGGTTTTTGATTTTATGATACGGGTGATGAGTAGCAGCAGCATAGGTGAAATGATAGAGGACACGACGACGGTTTCTCTTACGCTGCAAAATTTATATCACTGTTGGATTCCAGTGTCCATAGTTTTGAATCTGTTTGTGGCGTATGGTTTTTTGAAGCTGGCAGCAAAAAATATTACAATTACAAAGAAGAGAAAGAAGAAAAAGTAGGTAATTGCACAACCCGGTTTTTGAAATTAAAGAATAGGAGGGAGTATAGTTGGATTCTAAAATCAGACAATTTGTGTACCGTGTCAGGGCAAGGCTCAGGGAAGAGCAAATTATTGAAAATATAATAAAGCTTGCAGGAATCGGATTGTTTATTGCGGTTATTCTCTCTTTTATTTCCATGGTGGTTCCGTTTTATTATGCAGTTCCGGCAGCAGTCGGAATTGTGGGGCTTTGCTTTGTGCTGGGAATCATCATAGGGATTATCAAAACACCAACGCCGATGGATGCAGCGCTTAAGGCGGATGCAAAGGGATATAAAGAAAAAATCTCTACCGCATTTTTTCTGAGAGGAAAGGATGATGTGTTTAGTATCCTGCAAAAAAAGGATGCGATAGAGATTATGGACACCTTTCGAATACGGAAGGAATTTCCATTGAAGCTTCAGTGGAAGCGGATATTGATTTTGGTGGGGCTTTCACTGGTCTTTGTGGTCAGCAGTCTGGTGGATACTCCGGCAAGGGAAGCTGCGGATATCAGAAAGGATGTGGACAAGGAGGCCAAAGAGGATATTGCCCGCTTAGAGAAGGTGGAGAAGAAGCTGGCAGAAAATAAGGAGATTTCTAAGACAGAGGCGGCTGAGATAGAGGAACAGATTGAAAATGCAAAGCGGGAGTTATCTGATGCAGATTCCGCAGAGGATTTAAAAAAAGCTGAAGAGCGCATGATAAAGAAGCTGGAAATGGCAAGTGAAAAAACGCAGAATAAGACTTTGAAGGAAACCATGGGGGAAGCGGCAAAGGAAGCCAGAGAAGCAGCGGAGAAAAAGGAAAGTGATTTGGCAAAGGAGACCAAGGAGGCACTTGCCAGGGCAGAAAATGGGAATCGAAGGGACAAGCAGGAAGCTTATAAGAAGCTGAAAAAGCTGGCGGCAGCTACCAGTGATGAGAGGCTTAAAGAGGCAGCAGAAGAATATAGGGATTCTGGTTACTCCGATGGTGATTACGCTGCGGCGAAAAGGGAACTGAATGCGGCACTTGAGGATAATTCGACCAATCAGCCCGATTTGGCATCTGATCAGAACAGTGCAAATTCTCAAGGCAGCCAGAATAATTCCCAGAATAATGGCAGTACCCAGACTGATAACGGGAATCAGAACGGCAATCAGCAAAATAATCCAGATGGCAATGGAAATCAGAACAGCAGTCAGGGAAACAATTCAGATGGCAATGGGAATCAGAACAGTAGTCAGGGAAACAATTCAGATGGCAATGAGAACCAGAATGGGAGTAATAGTCAGAACGGAAACGGGAATCAGAACAGCGGTACAGGAAAGGGACAGGGAAACACAGGACAAAACGGGAATAATTCAGGAAATGGTAATGGTTCTGGCAGCGGTTGGAATTACGGTGGAAAGGAAGGTCGTGAGGGTGCGAGAAAAACCAATGAAAATATTACGGTTCCTGAAGGTGAAATCGGCGATGATGAGAATTTGACGGGAAAAGCGAACGGTAACGACAGCAGTACAAAGGAAAAATCGAACCAGTCGAGAACCTGGTCGGGCAATAAGGTAAGCTATGGCGAGGTATCCGGAAAATATAAGGAAAAAGCTTATAAGAAGGTGAACGGTTCTAGGTATCCCGGGAAGCTGAAGGATAAAATAAGAGATTATTTTGACGGATTAAATTAAGAGAGAGGAGAATCTATGATAGACGAGAAGAAAATACAGGAAATGATAGGAAAAGTGAAAGCCTGTGAAGAGGAAATAGGAAAAGGGATTATTGGACAGCGTGAGATTATAAGACAGGTGCTGCTTGCGGTTCTTTCCGACGGCAATGTTTTGTTGGAGGGTGTACCGGGACTTGGCAAAACAGAACTGGTAAAAGCGATATCCAAGGTGCTCTCCACAACTTTTTCCAGAATCCAGTTTACACCGGACCTGATGCCGGCAGATGTCACCGGAACCAATCTGATTATCAAGGAGGAAGGGAATAATGTATTCCGTTTTGAACAGGGACCGGTATTTGCCAATATTGTATTGGCGGACGAGATTAACCGGGCAACACCGAAAACCCAGTCTGCACTACTGGAGGCGATGCAGGAAAAGACCGTGACGGTGGGAAATACTACCTACGAGCTGCCAAAGCCGTTTATGGTATTAGCAACCCAGAATCCGATTGAAAACGAAGGCACATATCCGCTTCCGGAGGCACAGCTTGACCGTTTTTTGTTTAAGCTGTTGGTGAAATTTCCCAGCAAAGAGGAGCTGAAAGAAATTATGGATATCACAGTGACCAATCAGGAAACAGAGTTAAAGCAGGTGATAGATGGAGCAGACATCATGGATATCCGGACTGTGGTAAGGGATATGCCGATTTCTGATGCAGTGATGGATTATGCCCTGTCTTTAGTTGTTGCGACACATCCCGAAGGTGAAAAGCCTTCGGAGGTCACAAAAAAGTATATTCAAAACGGTGCAAGTCCCCGTGCGGCACAGGCGATAATTAAGACCGCTAAGGCAAGAGCCTTTATGGAGGGAAGATATAATGTTGCCTTTGAGGATATTGAATTTGTTGCATATCCGGCACTAAGACACCGTCTTGCCCTTAATTTTGAGGCAATTTCGGACGGAGTGACTGCTGATGATGTGATTAGCGAAATAATTGCCGAAAATAAAAGAATAAATCAGTATTAAAGTGGAGTGCAATATGGAATCAGCAATCTTTGACAAAGCTTTTTTTGATAAACTGAATACGCTGCAAATAAGCCTTAATATGCGGCTGACTCAGGGGATGAGTGGTATCCGTAAATCCAGTGCCAAAGGTTCCTCTATAGAGTTTTCCGATTTCCGGGAATATATGCATGGGGATGATATCCGGCGGATTGACTGGAATGCTTATGGGCGAACCGACAAGCTTTATATCAAGCAGTTTATGGAGGAAAAGGAAGGGATTTTCCGTATTTTTATCGATGGCAGCCGTTCTATGTGTTTTGGAGAGGCACCGAAATCAAAAATGGCATTGCAGACAGCAGGAGCCCTTTCTTATATTATTTTGAATAATTTAGACCGTGTTTATATCAATGAGATGAAAGAAAATTCTCTGGTCAAAGGAAAGGGAGTAACAGGGGCTGCTGCTTTTTCACATGTATTGAAGGAGTTGGAGCGTATTACCTTTGATGGGAAAACAACATTAAATAGGACGATATTGTCCAATCCGGTACAAATTGGAGGAGTATCCATTATCATCAGTGATTTTCTCGACAAAGAGGGAATCGAGGAGGCGATGAAATATCTGGCATATCGAAAGCAGACGATTGTCCTGATTCAGCTTCTCGCAAAAGAAGAATTACAGGTGGATTATGAGGGGACTCTCAATATTTTAGATATGGAATCGGAGGAACGGATAAAGATTACCATGTCTAATGCAACGATTAAGGAATACAAAAAACAGTTGGAAAAGCTGCAGGTAAGCTTACAAAAGCTGGCAGGAAAATATGGGGCACACTATATTTTTATGCAGTCAGACGGGGATTTGGTCTATGAGATGCTGCATGGATTTGCCGGAATACTGCGGAAATGGTGAGGATGATAAATGGCAAAATGCTTTATGGAATTTGGAGATGAATTTCAGCATTTTTTGGATAGAATAGGGAGGAAACCATGACAGTACAAAATCTATGGCCGCTGGCATTTCTGGTTTTAGTGCCGGTTATCATTTTATTATATCTGTTAAAGCAAAAGGTTAAGGACCGGCCTTTTTCCTCTGTCATGCTATGGCAGGAAATCTATAAAAATCTGGAAGCCAAAACACCTTTTGAGAAATTGAAGCAGAGTATCTTAATGTATCTGCAGATTTTGATTATGTTGATGCTTATTTTTGCACTGATGACCCCCGTTTTGAAAAAGGGGGGAGCCTTGCAGGAAAATACAGTGATTGTTATCGATAACAGTGCCAGTATGCAGTATCTGTATGACGATGATGATACCAGATTAGAGCATAGCAAAAAAGAGGCAAAAAAGGAAATTGACCGGTTAAGTGAGGATACTATGGTTACCCTGATTTCCTGCGGGGAGGAGGCAGTGGTTGTCTATCAGGGAAAGGATAAAACGACATTAAAAAAACGGCTGAATGAAATAGAGGCGACAATAGAAGCAGGAACACCGGATGTGGCAGCAGGGATAGTCAATTCCGTCATTGCGAAGCTGGAGAATGTACAGATTGTCTGTTACACGGATACGGATTTTTCCAGCGATGAATGGACGAAAAATAATAAAGATGCGGCATTAGTCGTGGAGAATGTATATTCAAAAGGGGAAAATATATCGTTAGATTATGTAAACTATTCGGTGACGGAAGACGGTGTAGAGGCACTTTGCAAGATTACTAATTATGGGGAAAATGAAGTTACTCAGGATGTCAGTCTCTATGCAGATTCGGATATTGTGGACGTTCAGGCAGTAACGGTAAAGCCGCAGGAGAGTGAGACGGTATATTTTGAAAAACAGAATATTGCCACGGACGGAAGTGTGATTTTGCGGGCGGAGCTGAGTAAAAAGGATTGTCTGACGGCGGATAATCATCAGAGCATTGTGGTAAATGCAAATATGGAGAAGACGGGGC
>CAMWYM010000076.1 GCA_947178475.1 uncultured Clostridium sp.
TATGTATAGAGTTTAAAATATACAATATGAGCAGTCACAAAGGAAGTAAAACCAGAATATACTATTTCATAGCAGGATTTTGCAGTGTGGAGGATTTATGAGACGGGTATGTGGTTTTGCTTTCTTTTGGTTTAGTGTTGGAATGATTGTAGATTATTTGCTGGAGGGATTCTGGAATTTTCTGGTAGTAGTGCTGTCGTTGGCGATTGCTTATGTCCTGTTTTGCAGATGTTAAGAAATTAGAGAAAGAAGACGGTAGAGCAGAACAAATAAAAAGAGAACCTGGACAGGCTCTCTCTTGAATGGCAATTACACTCTCTCGACCTTACCGGATCTTAAACAAGAAGTACAAACATAAATTCTCTTTGGAGTACCGTTTACGTTAGCCCTAACCTTCTTAATGTTTGATTTCCACATCTTGTTAGATCTTCTATGAGAATGGCTCACTTTGATTCCGAAATGAGCACCTTTATCACATACTGAACATTTTGCCATGACTGCACCTCCTTGAATAGATTAACCTTCCGGTTTACAACATGTCAATTCTAACAGAAGTGCTGACAGAATGCAAGCACAAATTTAAAAAAATTGTAAGGTGCAGATGAAAAAATGGTTTTCATTTGGGGGGATTCGTTGTATAATATTTGTATTATTGTAATAAAATGGAGGGAAATACATGAATATAGAAGTATCAACAGGTAATGGCGATGTGATAATTGAAAGTGATGTGATCGCACAATATGCGGGGCTTTCTGCAATTGAATGCTTTGGCATTGTAGGGATGGCTACTGTCAATATGAAAGATGGCTTGGTGAAGCTCCTTAAGGGTGACAGTGTTTCAAAGGGTGTTAATGTAGTTATTTCGGAGAATAATGATATTTCCATTGATTTTCATATAATCGTAGCTTATGGGGTGAGTATTTCGACTGTGGCAGAGAATCTGATGTCAACAGTCCGGTATAAAGTAGAAGAGTTTACCGGTATGCAGGTTGCAAACATTAACATATTTGTTGAAGGTGTACGGGTGATTGATTAGGAGGCGCTATGAAGCAGACAATTAATGTAAATGCTTCGCATCTGCAGTATGGATTTCTGGCAGGTGCAAAGAGAATTGAAGAGAAAAAGGAATATATTAATGAGTTAAATGTGTTTCCGGTACCGGACGGCGATACCGGAACGAATATGACTCTTACCATTACTTCGGCTGCAAGAGAGGTGGCAAATATTAAGGAGCCTACTTTTGCCAACGTGACTAAGGCGATGTCTACCGGTTCTTTAAGAGGAGCAAGAGGTAATTCAGGAGTGATTCTGTCCCAACTGATTCGCGGATTCTGTAAGGAATTAGAGGGCCGTGAGGAGGTTACTATTGAGGACATTGCGGCAGGCTTTAACCGTGCAGTTGCCACTGCCTATAAGGCGGTGATGAAGCCAAAGGAGGGAACAATACTGACGGTTGCCAAAGGGTTGGCAGATAAGGCCTCCGAGCTCTCTACAACTAAGAAGAGTATTTTGGAATTTGCAACAGAAGTGCTGGAGTATGGTCGAGAGGTTTTAAACCGGACACCGGAAATGCTTCCGGTACTGAAGGAGGCAGGTGTGGTTGATTCCGGCGGTGAGGGTTTGATGACTATTTTAGAGGGAGCATATGATGCACTCACCGGTAAGACAAGCTATGATTTTTCAAACGGTTATGATAGCAGTGTTTCCGAGGGGAAACCGGCACCGGACTCCTCCGGTCTGAATACGGTCAACTCAGTGGGAATCGACCGCAAGGAAATTGATACCTCACATATCAAATACGGTTACTGTACAGAATTTATTATTATGCTGGAAAAAGAATATAACAAAGACATTGAGAATACCTTTAAATCCTATTTGGAATCTATTGGGGATTCTTTAGTGGTAGTATCTGATGATGAAATTGTCAAGGTGCATGTACACACGAACCACCCGGGACTTGCATTTGAGCGTGGGCTTACCTACGGTTCCCTTACCAGTATGAAGATTGATAATATGCGGGAGGAACACAGGGAAAAGGTCATCATGGAAGCAGAGAAGATGGCGGCACAGCAGGCCAGGGAGAGGGAAGAGCTTAAACAGGCTGACAAGGGAGATAGTGACCCTGCTAAGCGCAAGCAGTATGGGTTTATCTCTGTATCGGTAGGTCAGGGAATGAATGATATTTTCAAGGATTTGGGAGTGGATTATCTGATTGAGGGCGGACAGACAATGAATCCTAGTACGGAGGATATGTTAAATGCCATTGAACAGGTGAATGCGGATACGATTTATATTCTTCCGAACAACAAAAATATTATTTTGGCAGCTAATCAGGCACAATCCTTAACGGAGGATAAGGAGATAATTGTCGTTCCGTCACGTACTGCACCTCAGGGTGTAGCGGCGCTGATCAGTTTTGATGCAGCCAAGTCGGGAGAGGAAAATCTTAGTGCCATGACAGAAGAAATGGCGAATGTAAAGACCGGTCAGGTCACTTACGCAGTAAGAGATACAAATATAGATGGCAAAACTATTAATGCCGGTGATATTATGGGTATTGATGATGATGGAATCAAGTCGGTGTCTGCGGATTTGATGACGGCGGCCAAGGATTTAATGAAGGAGATGGTGGACGAGGATTCCGAGCTTATCAGTATTTACTATGGCGCAGATATAAAGGAAGAGGATGCCAAGGAGTTTGCCGATTATGTGGAGGAGACATACGGCGACTGTGATGTGGAATTTAACTATGGAGGACAGCCAATTTACTATTATATCCTATCAGTTGAATAAAAGAAGGCAGGGCTGCCGCACCGGGATAAGGAGAGCGGCAGCTTTTCTTTCGTTATGAGGAATCTGGTTTATGAGGAGATACATGCCGGGTGAAGGAAAAAGGAATGGTGATGAGAACGACAAAGAGGGTAAATGCAGATGAATATAGGAGACAGAGTGGACAGCTTAAAGGGGATTGGTCCCAAAACAGCTGCCTTATTTGAAAAATTGAAGGTACATACAATTGAAGATTTGCTGAGGTTTTATCCGCGCAATTATCTTAGGTATGAGGATCCGGTGGATATTGCAGAGGTTGAGCTGGGACAGAGAGTAGCGATTAAAGCATCGGTGCAGTCCTATGTCAATGTTAAGAAAATCAGAAGCCTGACACTGGTAAGCTGTATGGTGAAGGATGGAACGGGAGCGGTGAAGCTCACCTGGTATAATTCACCTTTTTTAAAACAGACATTCCATATAGGGCAGGTTTATGTTTTTGTCGGAGTGGTTTCGGTCCGTAACAATCAGTTGGTTATGGAACATCCGGAATATTATACGGTACAACAATACCAGAATGTTGTCTCGTCTATGCAGCCGGTTTATCCGCTGACGGAGGGACTGAGCAATAAGGTGGTGACAAAGGCTGTGACGTCAGCACTGCCTCTTTTAGAACAGCTTACGGAGGATGTTCCTGAGCAGATAAGGAAGCGGTTTGATTTGATGCCGATTGGACAGGCAGTACAGGGCAGTCATTTTCCGAGAAATTTTGAGGAGGTCATAGAGTGCCGAAATCGTCTGGTTTTTGATGAATTTTTCTGGTTTCTGGTTCATATGCGGCTGGTTAGGGAAAGGACGGTAAAGGCGGAAAATCATTTTGTGATGGAGGATTTTTCCTCTGTAGATGCTTTTATTCAAGGTCTGCCTTTTAGTCTTACCGATGGACAGAGTCAGGCTCTTTGGGAGATAAAGAAGGATTTGTCAGGCTCTTTTGTCATGAATCGCCTTGTTCAGGGTGATGTGGGCTCTGGCAAGACGGCAGTGGCAGAAATGGCATTATTGGCAGCGGTTAAAAATGGATATCAGGCAGCATTTATGGCACCAACCGAGGTGCTGGCAATGCAGCATTACGAGGGAGTGTCCAAGGATTTGGAATCCTTTGGTGTCAGGGTGGAAATACTGGTAGGCTCTACAAAGCCTGCGGAAAAGCGGAGGATTTATAATGCGCTGGCAGCAGGAGAGATTGATATTCTGATTGGAACACATGCGTTGATTCAGGACAAGGTTATTTTCAGAAATCTTGCGTTAGTTATCACAGACGAACAGCACCGCTTTGGCGTGCGGCAGCGTGCAAAGCTGTCGGAGAAAGGGAAGGAGCCACATGTGCTGGTGATGAGTGCTACACCGATTCCGAGAACGCTTGCCATTATTTTGTACGGTGACTTGGATATATCAGTGATGAAGGATATGCCTGCGACGCGTAAGCCCATTAAGAATTGTGTGGTAGGACCTAAATATCGTCCTACGGCGTACAAATTTATGGCGGAGCAGATTCGGGAGGGGCATCAGATTTATATTATCTGTCCTATGGTGGAGGCAGGTGAGAATACGGAGGCAGAGAATGTAACCGAATATGGGGAAAGTCTGAAGGGAGTTTTCCCGAAGGAAATTCGTGTTTCCTGTCTGCATGGCAGAATGTCTCCGGGGGAAAAAAATGATATCATGAAAGCCTTTGCCGAGAGGCAGATTGACATTCTGGTTTCTACTACAGTGATTGAGGTGGGAATCAATAATCCTAATGCTACTGTGATGATGATTGAGAATGCGGAGAAATTTGGCTTGGCACAGCTTCACCAGCTACGGGGACGTGTGGGAAGAGGCGAAGCACAGTCCTATTGCATTATGCTTTGTGGGACGGAGAAAAAGGAGGCTCTGGACCGTCTGAATATTTTGCGGGAATCTAATGATGGTTTCCGCATTGCCAATGAGGATTTAAAGCTGCGGGGACCGGGAGATTTCTTTGGTGTCAGACAGAGCGGGGATATGCTATTTCGGCTGGGGGACATCTATTCTAATGCGGACATGTTAAGACAGGCAAATGATGCTTTGCTCTTTTTGGAAAAGGAAGGGTATCCGTTAGATACACTTGTAGCAGAGAATGTAGCGTCAGTACAGCTGTAGTATAGATAAACAATTTTGCAGGGCAAAATTGATTACAAAAATGGAGGTAAAAGAGATGAGAAAGTCAGACAGACATGGGAAAAAGGAATGGAGAATATGGCGGATTTTAGCTATGCTTGCCCTATTTGTTATTCTTTCCGGCTGTGGAAAAGATGCAGTGACAGATGTGAAACCTGAAGGGACAGGCACGGAGAAGAATGTGGATGAGCAGGGGCAGACCCAGGAAGAAAAAGAGGATGCAGCCGAGGCACAGGCAGATTATATATTGACTGTAGAGAGTGTTAGCAGCTGGAGTAATGGTGAAAAGATCTGTACACAGTTTGATGCTGCAATCAGCAATCATACAGAAAAAACGGGAAAGGATTGGAAGGTTTCTATTACAGTTCCGGAGGGAGCAGAGATAGAAAGTAGCTGGAATGGCAATTACAGCATAAACGGAACGACATTGGAGATTACTCCGGTAGATTACAATGTGGAGGTCCCGGCGGGAGGCGAGGTCACCTTTGGATTTATTTTGGATACGTTGGAGGCTTTTTCCCTGGATGAGGGGATTTTATCCATTGGAGATAAGGAGTATGCTTTAGGGGGACAGGTGCGTGACAGTGCGGCAAATAGCAGCAGGGAGTCCGATACAGAGCAGGAAGAACTTACAGAGGCAGAGGTGGCGGCTCCCGACACTACGGGAACTCCCGTTGCAAATCATGGTGCATTATCGATAAAGGGCACGGACATTGTGGATAAAAATGGAAAGCTGTTTCAGTTGAAAGGGGTTTCTACCCATGGAATCAACTGGTTTCCTGAATATGTGAACAAGCAGGCATTCTCTTCTCTGGCTGGCTATGGGGTCAATGCTATCCGTCTGGCTATGTATACGGCAGATAACAGTGGATATTGCAGTGGAGGCAGTCCGGACGAACTGGAAAAACTGGTAAATGAAGGCGTGACTGCCTGTACGGAACTGGGTCTGTATGTGATTATTGACTGGCATATCCTAAACGATGGTGACCCAAATCAATACAAAGAAGAGGCAAAGGATTTCTTTGATAAAATGGCAGGTAAGTATGCCAATTATGACAACGTAATTTATGAAATCTGTAATGAGCCTAACGGAGGGACAACATGGGAAAGTGTCAAAGCCTATGCGGAGGAGATTATACCCGTTATCCGGAAAAAGGATAAGGAGGCACTGATTATTGTTGGAACACCAAATTGGTCGCAGGATGTAGATATTGCTTCAGACAATCCCATTGCTAATCAGGATAATCTTTTGTATGCGGTGCACTTTTATGCTTCTACACATAAGTCGGATATGCGGAGAAAGGTTGAGACTGCCAGAGGGAAAGGACTTCCGGTGATTGTCAGTGAATGTAGCATCTGTGAGGCTTCCGGTAACGGCACCATCAATTATGATGAGGCCGAAAGCTGGATGGAATTGATTGATAAGTATCATCTGGGCTTTTTTGCATGGAATCTCAGTAATAAGGATGAGCAGTCTTCCCTGCTAAAATCCTCTGTTGCGAAGACAGGTGATTTTTCAAAAGAGGATTTCTCGGAAACAGGGCTTTGGTTTATGGATCAGTTCGGAAAATAGCGGTTAAGCTATGGCAGTCAGGGCAGAAAAATGACAAGATATGGAGTAGCCTATTGACAAATTCATGTTTTTTAATAAAATAAAGTAGGGGAATAGTATGCGTGTGATTGCAGGAAAGGCGAGAAGACTACAATTAAAGACACCAAAAGGAATGGATACAAGACCTACCACGGACCGGATTAAGGAGACTCTGTTTAACATGATTCAGGACGAGCTCGACGGTATTCATTTTCTTGATCTCTTTAGCGGAAGCGGTGGTATTGGTATTGAGGCCTTGAGTCGTGGGGCTGAGAAGGCATGCTTTGTGGAGAAAAACTCAGAAGCCGTTTCGATCATCAGGGAGAATCTTGCCTTTACCCATTTAGCGAATCAGGCGGAGGTGATGAATTGCACGGCTCTGTCTGCGGTTGCCATGCTACAGGGTAAGGAATTATTTCAAGTGGCGTTTATGGATCCGCCTTATGGAAAGGGATTGGAGCTAGAGCTTTTAAGATCATCGGCATTTTATCAGATATTAGGAGACAGAGCATTGGTTATTGTGGAGGCGGATTTGAATACAAGCCTGCCGGAGAATGAAATAGAAGGTTTTCGGATACTCAAGGAGAAGGTGTACAAGACCAATAAGCATATTTTTTTGGAAAAGTATTAGGACAATTCTTTGGAAGCGTCTGCAAAAATGAGAGGAAAAGAGGATACTAAGGTGAGTAGAGCGATTTATCCGGGCAGCTTTGACCCGGTGACATATGGTCATTTAGACATTATTAGGCGTTCTTCGGAGATGTTTGATGAGGTGATTGTGGGAGTGTTAAATAACAGTGTGAAGAATCCATTGTTTCCCGTAGAGGTTCGGAAGGAAATGCTGTTAGAAGCAACAAAGGAGTATGACAATGTCAAGGTGATCAGTTTTGGTGGATTGTTAGTGGACTATATGGCAGATAATGATATTTCGGTGATTATCAGAGGTCTGAGGGCAATTACGGATTTTGATTATGAGCTTCAGATTGCCCAGAGTAACCGCAAGGTCAGCGCAGACAAAATAGATACCGTATTTTTGACAACCAGTGTAGAATATGCCTATCTCAGTTCAAGCATTGTTAAGGAATATGCACAGTACGGGACGGATGTTTCGGATTTTGTTCCGCTGTATGTAGAAGAGAGACTTAAAGATATTTTTACATAAAGAGAAGCGAGTCAAGGGATTAGGAAATGGAGGAAAAGAAAGTGGCAACAAGAAAAAGTATTGAAGAAGTGATGAATCAAATTGAGGATTTTTTGAACAGTTGTAAGCCATCGGCATTATCTGCAAATAAGGTAATCGTGCCGCGAGACCAGTTTGATGAGCTTTTTGGAGAATTGAAGGTTAAGATTCCTGCGGAGATTGACCGCTGTAAGAAAATCATGCGTAATAAAGAGGCTATTTTGATGGATGCCAGAAAGACGGCGGACGGTATTATTGCAGAAGCGACAGCCAAGGCAAAGCAAATGGTATCGGAAACTGAGGTTATGGCTATGGCAAACCAGCAGGCCTATGAGACAGTGGAAATGGCAAGAGTACAGGCTAATGATATGCTGGCACAGGCTGTGGCGGAATCTAATGAAATTCGTTTAGGCTCTATGCAGTATACCAATGACATTATGATGGGAATCCGCAATTATGTGGAGGCAACAATGGAAGCGGAGCAGGCCAATTATGAAAACTTGATTATGGCGTTGAATAATGACTTTATGCTCGCTAATGCAAATCTGGAGGAGGTACAGAACCAGATTGTAGAATTTACCGGGAATCCGAACAGCGTTACCCGTGCACCGCAGATGAAAACTGCAGAGGAGCGTCCTGCGGCACGAAGACCGGAAGGAAGAACCAAGGCAAGTGTGGCACAGAAGATGAAGCAGGCTGTGGGAATGAAGACGGAAAAACCGGAACCTAAGCCGGAGCCAAAGCCGCCGGTGAATATCCCGGACTTTATCACAAGCGGAGAGACGGTGGTTCCGAACGAAACACCATTAGAGCCGACAGTGTCCCTTAAACAGAGAGAGGCTGCTGTAACAGATAATGTGCAAAACGTGAAACCGGCTGTGAGTCAGGCTGCAAATCCTGCTTCTGCAGCCCCTGCTAAACCGGTAGCTCAGACCAGTGCACAGACACAGATGAGAAGTCCTCAGGCCGTACCGCCTCAAACTGCTGATGCCGGAACGGCACAGGAGGAGATGGCAGCGACAGCTGAGGCTGTGCCGAAAAAAATAAAGAAAAAGATTGTGAAAAAGAGAACTCCAGTTATGCACACCCCGCAGACGGCTCAGGAAACGGTTGCCAAGACATTAGAGGCAGCAGCGGCAGCAAAGGCAGATAGAACAGTGTATAAGGCTAACGGGGAACAAGCAAGGGAGGTTCCGGCTATGGAAGGCCGGGTGACCAGAGGACCCAGAGTCGGTCGGGGAATGGTAGAAAAGACACCGGTGGCTGAAGAGGTTTTAGAGGTGACGGAACAGCCTTTAGGAGAGGTGACAAGTGAGCCGGGTAAGTCATTGGGAATGGTGGATGATTTTGCCATGAAGGAAAAAATCTGATTTTGGCATATATGGTATCAGATATGTAGATAGATTTCCATAATAAAAAAGGTACCTGCGGATAAAAACAGTTTATCCAGCAGGTATTTTTTAATGGATGCTCCGGGATAATCAAGTACGCCTTTAATCTGAAATGCACTGCAGAACCCCCCAAAGGCGGAGAGGGCGCAAATCAGTGAAAGCTGAAGACTTTGGGAAAGCTCAAGACTGTTCAACAGCTTTAGGCCGGTGGTGATTTCCATAAAGGAAAGGAAAATTTTAAATGTCTGTATTTTGCATATGGGAAGCAAAATACCCAGAAACACAGAAAAAATGATAACATAAATACCGATACTCACCATAATCTGTACAGAGTGCAGAAAGGTATCGCTGATACAGGGGTGGTTGGTGGCGGATGGAGCTGCTGTATAGTATTTTTGCCTGTGGTATGAGGCAAAGAAAGGATAGTAGATAAGAACCGGCAGATAAATGCTTAGCAAAAAAATTGGCAGCGGAATGGATTCATTTAAAATATGGATGTACACATATCCAATGAGAAACATTGGGCTGGATTGGCTGGAAAGTGCCAGCAGCCAATTGCCATGAATCGGGTCGATGTATCGGTTGTTGACAAAGTCGCTGATGATTTTTCCTCCGATGGGATAGCCGCAGAGATTTCCCATCAGGACAGCCATAATCTCATAAATTCGGTGGGGACAATATTTTTGAAAGCAGGAAGCCGCAGCCTGATAGGCATTGGTTTCTGACAGGGCATTGGTGACTAGAATAAAGGGCAGAAGAGAAGGAATCAGCGTCTGATACCATAGCAGCAGACCGTTTTGTACTCCGTCAATGGTTTCACGGTGAAAAATCAGCAGACAGAATAAAAGCAAAAGCATCAGCACAAATTGTTTCATTGGAAACCCCAAGAGAAGACTTTTGTTCTATTCTATGGTTTTTTTAGATAATTATGACGGAATGTTCATATTCTGTAGGCATCAGGATGCCGTATTTGTTATAAAAAGCCTGTCGGTAGAGAAAGCTGCATTGAATGTCGTGTTCAAACTGTCGGTTTGCAGATACTGACAGAATTTTTCGGGCATTGGCAACCTTATTGATAATCGGAATTTCGCCGTTGTCCTGTATACTTTTTAACAGGGGGGAAGCAGTACTGCGAAAGCCAAGAAGACGGAGATAGGCGACTTCTCTTTGTTTAGACATGTCCCTTTTACTGCGTTTAAGTAATATATTTAGCAGCGCCCGCTGTATCCGGGTTTTGGTGAGATTTCTTCCGGAGAGGTATTCTGTCATTGCGTGCATATCTGCCGGATATGCGGTGAGTGCAGACAGACGGTTAGAGATTTCGCTGGAGACCTCATCATATTTATCGTAGGAGCTTTCCTGCCAGAGGGCATACTGCAGAAAAGGGTAAAAATCTGATAAGAACAGTGGTTTTGCATAGGGAGAGGAAGACAGAATTTCATCTGCATAGGGGGGAATCCAACGGTGTAGGTCAGGCTGGGATTGTTTGGAGGAATCAAAGGTTTGGATTTCCTGACGGAGTGCGGAGGCGGAACAGAAATCTGCCTGTGTGGATAAGTCGTGGTGCCCGTTTCCTATGCGCTCTATAATGACGGGAGTAAGATTCAGACCGCAGGCATGGATTGCTCTGATATATTCTATGCCGAGAATATTGTTTGGTTGTTTTAAAAATGTTTCAACGGAATCGTTTTTCAGGCAGGCAGCGGCAGAAAGCCCCCGTGCCTTCGGATAGGATATGCCGCTTTTAAGATGGGTTTTTAACTGTGTACGGTAGTCCTCCGGTTCATCATTGAAAAGTGAGGCCAGATTTTGAAACATCGAAAGGTCTGTACTCTCTGCGCCAAAGCAGAGAGTATCAATAATCCCTGTGGCTGCAAGGGAAAGCACTCCGGCGAAGGCAAAGTGCTCGGCGCTGGAGGCAGCATAGCGGGATGGGAGCTCCAGTATGATATCTGCGCCGGCTGCAAGTGCGCAGTGCGCACGCAGATATTTATTGAAGATAGCTGGTTCACCGCGTTGCACATAGTCTCCACTCATCACGATTACAAGCTTCTTTTCGGGGAAAAGGGATTTGATTTTGTTAATCTGATATTGATGTCCGTTATGAAACGGATTATATTCGGCAATTAGTCCAATGTGTTTCATTATACACTCCTCGCAGTCTGTTGCTTATTTACAGGTGATTGCGAAACTCTGTTTTTCAATATGCCCGTTGTACAATACAGACAAATCACCGCAGGGCACGCTTGCGCTACTTGTCGCTCGTAACGGTACATAAGGTGCCAAAATACGGCACCTAAGTACCGACGGCTCCAAAGTACCCTGCTTATGATATTGTCTATATTGAACAACTAGTTTAAGAAATAAGGAGTTTCGCAATCACTTATGTTGTTTATTTATGCATGTAATTTTATAATACTATTTACAAAGTGTAAAGAAAATGATAAAGTAATAATATCATTTTATCTGGGTTATCACATATTTTCCATGGTTTATAGCAAATATAGTCTGTCTTATGTCGTATAAGAAATCGAAAGTATATTCGATTTTTTTGTTGACAAGAGGCAGAGAATATATTATTATTGAAAAAACGAACAAATGTTCAGGAGGTTGGTATAATGGCAAATGAAGAGAAAATGAAAGCATTAGATGCAGCACTTGCAAATATTGAGAAACAATTTGGTAAAGGTACAGTGATGAAATTAGGCGATACAGCAGCCCATATGAATGTGGAGGCAGTTCCTACCGGTTCCCTGAGTCTGGATTTGGCATTGGGAATAGGTGGTGTACCTAAGGGAAGAATTATCGAGATATATGGACCGGAGTCCAGTGGTAAGACGACAGTAGCGCTTCATGTTGTGGCAGAGGTGCAAAAGACTGGAGGGATAGCAGGATTTATCGATGCGGAACATGCATTGGATCCGGTTTATGCCGGGAATATCGGTGTGGATATCAACAATTTATATATATCGCAGCCGGATAATGGTGAGCAGGCATTGGAGATTACCGAGACTATGGTGCGTTCCGGTGCGGTGGACGTGATTATCATCGACTCTGTGGCAGCATTAGTGCCTAAGGCAGAGATAGATGGAGAGATGGGGGATTCCCACGTGGGACTGCAGGCAAGGCTGATGTCACAGGCGTTGCGTAAGCTTACGGCAGTGATCAGCAGGTCAAACTGCGTGGTGATCTTTATCAATCAGCTTCGCGAGAAGGTCGGTGTAATGTTTGGCAATCCGGAGACTACTACCGGAGGAAGGGCACTTAAGTTCTATTCCTCTGTCCGCCTGGATGTCAGAAGGATTGAGACCCTGAAGCAGAACGGAGAAGTGATTGGTAACCGTACCCGTGTGAAGGTGGTGAAGAATAAGGTTGCACCGCCGTTTAAAGAGGCTGAATTTGATATCATGTTCGGTAAAGGCATTTCCAAGACCGGAGATATCCTTGACCTTGCAGTGAAGGAGAATATTATAGTTAAGTCAGGAGCATGGTTCTCCTATAACGGTGACAAAATTGGGCAGGGACGAGAGAATTCTAAGATATTTTTACAGGATAATCCTGAGATTGCTGCAGAGGTAGAGCAAAAGGTACGCGCTGCTGCCGGACTTATTGAAGGTGACGAACCGAGTGGAGATAAAGCAGATACCGATGTATTGGATAGGAGCAAAGAAGAGGAATAGGCATAAGGGAGTAGTCGGATATGTTGATTACAGCGATTGAGGCAGGAAGGAATAACAGATATCGTATTTTTGGCGAGGATAAATTTTTGTTTGCTCTATATGGTAAGGAATTGAAGCGCTATTGCATTGAAGAAGGAACAGATATTTCAGATGCGATGATTTTATCCATTATTCATGAGGTTATCTATAAAAGAGCAAAGGAGCGGGCACTGTTTTTACTGGAGAAAAGACCGTTGACAACAGTTATGCTAAGGACGAAGCTCAAGGAGAATGACTATCCGTTAGAGGTGATTGAGCAGGTTGTTTCCTTTTTGGAAAATTATCACTATCTGGATGATGAGAATTATATCCGTATGTATGTTAATACTTATGGCAGCCGCAAAAGCAAACGCCAGTTGATATACGATTTGCAGCAAAAGGGAATCAGCAGACCGCTTTTAGATACTTATTTTGAGGAGAATGATTATTCTGAACAGTCCGGATTTGAGTATCAGTTTCAAAAGTATATTCGTAGAAGAGAGGTAGGGGACCCAAGAGAGCGGCAGAGAATATTCCGTTACTTCTACAGTAAGGGATTCTCACCAGCCATGATTGAATCGGCACTTAGGGATGAGTTGGAGAATTGCTAATATTTACATTCAATGATTGTTTTGCTTGACATAATGCACAAAAAAAGCTAAAATCTAAGTGTTGCACTTATGTTAAGTGCATGATAACTTAATAAGGAGGTGCTCCTGTGGAAATAGGCTATTTTGTTGGTTTTGCTATTATTTTAATCGTAGCTGTAGTGGCAACCGGATTGCTTTCCGTTACATACCGTAAGAATGTAGTGGAGAAGAAAAATTCAGATGCCCAGGACAGAGCGAGAGAGATTATAGATGAAGCTGTAAAGAATGCTGAGGCCAGAAAAAAGGAAATTCTCCTAGAGGCGAAGGAAGAGTCTATCAAGACCAAGAATGACCTTGATAAAGAGATTAAGGATCGCAGAAATGAAGTGCAGAGAATGGAAAAGCGTGTGCTTTCCCGTGAAGAGAATCTGGACCGTAAGACAGAGGCGATTGAAAAGAAAGAGGCAAACCTTGCATCTAGAGAGCAGGCCTTAGAGAAGCAAAAAGCAAGCATTGAAGAGCTTGAGGCAAAAAGGCTACAGGAACTGGAGCGAATCTCTGGATTAACCTCTGAACAAGCAAAAGAATATTTATTAAAGACTGTTGAAGATGAAGTAAAGCATGAAACCGCAGTTCTAGTGAAGGAATTAGAAACTAGAGCAAAAGAAGAAGCAAGTAAAAAGGCGAAGGAATATGTTGTTACAGCCATTCAGAAATGCGCTGTAGACCATGTTGCTGAAACTACAATTTCTTTAGTACAATTACCTAATGACGAGATGAAGGGTCGAATCATTGGTCGTGAGGGTCGTAATATCCGTACTTTGGAAACCTTAACCGGTGTAGATTTGATTATTGATGATACGCCGGAAGCTGTGATTTTATCAAGTTTTGATCCGGTCAGAAGAGAAGTTGCAAGAATTGCACTGGAGAAGCTGATTGTAGATGGTAGAATCCATCCGGCTAGAATTGAAGAAATGGTAGAAAAAGCGCAGAAGGAAGTTGAACAGATGATGCGCGAGGAGGGTGAGAATGCAGCCCTTGAGGTTGGCGTTCAGGGAATCCATCCTGAATTAATCCGTCTGCTTGGTAAGATGAAATTCCGAACAAGCTACGGACAGAATGCATTGAAGCATTCAATGGAGGTGGCTCAATTATGTGGTTTGTTGGCTGCTGAGATTGGTGTGGATGTTCGAGTTGCCAAACGTGCTGGTCTTTTACATGATATTGGTAAATCTGTGGATCATGAGATGGAGGGGTCTCACATTCAGCTTGGTGTGGATTTGTGTAGGAAATACAAGGAATCAGCATTGATTATCAATGCTGTAGAGGCACATCACGGTGATGTAGAGCCGGAATCATTGATTGCATGTATTGTACAGGCAGCAGACGCAATATCTGCAGCCCGTCCGGGTGCAAGACGTGAGACATTGGAAACATACACCACAAGGCTCAAACAGTTAGAGGATATTGCTAACAGCTTTAAGGGTGTTGACAAAACTTTTGCTATTCAGGCAGGTAGAGAGATTCGTATTATGGTAGTTCCAGAGCAGATTAACGATTCAGACATGATACTTATGGCTAGAGATATCTCTAAGAAGATAGAGAGTGAGTTGCAGTATCCGGGTCAGATTAAGGTGAATTTGATTCGAGAATCACGTGTTACGGATTATGCCAAATAGAATTAGAATATTTTGCTTTAATATGGATGCTAACCCCAAAGTCTTTCGGGACTTTGGGGTTTTTACATCTCTGAGTCTATGGCGTAAGGGAATATCTGTCATAAAACATTTTGTATATTCATATATTTTGATATGAAGAATCAATTAGAAGCAGGATATAAAACTAAATCGCGGAGTATGGAATATATTACCTTTGATACGGTTGTTTTTGGAATGATAGCCGGTTCGCTGTTCTATTTATTAGATATGGCCTTTTTGGATACCGGTATTTTCAGGAATGGAATGGAGTCATATTCTGTTGGGGCGGTTATGAATCTTCCGGTTTTACAGGTGGCATTTTATATACTGAGAAAGAGAATCGGACAGCTTTTGATGTTTATTGTGTTGGGTGCGTTAATGTCCTATTGGATTGCCGCAGGGGTATATAGTTTTCTAATTGGTCTATTTTATGGGATGGTTTTTTCTAATGTTATTCTGCAATATGGAATTAAGGGCATTGGGTATGGAGTTGCGTGCTTTTTTCCCCATTATGTATTCTATCTGTTGGCTATATATCTGTGTGTCAGATGGATAAGTGTACGGCACAGTGCCGCAGATGGATATCTGTATAAGGTCAATAAATCACAATATTTTGTTAAATTTTTTGTAATATTTGGT
>CAMWYM010000077.1 GCA_947178475.1 uncultured Clostridium sp.
CAATAAATTTTTTCATCTTTATCAATATCCTTTTTTCGATTAATTGAAAATTTGTATGTCAATGGTTCAAGTTTATTATACCATATTTTTTATGTTTGTAAACATTATGTTTTGAAACATAAAAATAAATGGCCAGAATTATAAACATATTGTACATTTTAAGTGGATATGGTATTTTAAAATTAGGAAGGAGATATTACTATGTATGCTGATCTATTGAGAAATAAAATACTGGGCCAGCAGACGGTCTATGAATCCTTAAAAGCAGCTGAAAAAGAAACAGTCTGTTATAAGGAATTGAAAGATCCGGAATGGGGGAAAAAGGATGCAAATTATACAAACCGCATGAGGTTATCTTACTATCTTTTATATGAAAGCATAGTTGATGAGGAAGTAATCGCATATTTGTTTAAAGAAGAATTAAAAGATAGGGAGACAAATTCGTTTCAGGGAATAGGAAATACCATTCATATATTGACGTATCTGTTAAGAAAATGTAGTGCCGGACAAAAATATGATGATTTGTTTGATAGAGCTAAAAATGCTAATTTCGATTGTGCCTGTGGGTATGATGTCAATTTTGATATAAGTGAGGATATTTATGACAACGACCTTATGGACTGTATATATTTGTGTTGGGATTTGGACTATAAGGATGTTATGGAACAATTGGTTGATAAATGGAAAGAATCGGTTGAAGAATGGAATGATTCCAATCGCACATTACTTATAAGATTCAATTCCTTTTTGGATAGGGAAACAGAAAATGAAGTGCTATATAAGGCGATAATGGATTCAGTCATTTTGAACGGGAAGGTATTTGATATTGTCTCTGCGTATAAAGATCTAATTCAATATTATTTGCGTTTGAAAAAGTATGATATTGCTTATATATATTTGAACGAATTGCTGGAAACAATAAATTACAAAGAAATAAGGGGTATTCGCTTATTTGGAGATTTATTAGAGGCTGCTTTTGAGATAATATGTAATTGCCCAAATGCTTCAAAAAAGTTGTGGAAGTGGGCAAAAACGGAATTACAGCACATGAGCAACAGATATGGAAATTTGTATACGAAGGGGATTGCTGCGGCAAAGGCGGTTAATGATTCTTATGCAATGCGACTAGAGAAAGAATATTCAGATTGGTGTAAAGAGGTTGGAATAGATAAAAGGGAGAAGCTTTCATGAAACGAATTCTAATTATTGAAGACGAAAAAGACATAAACCAGCTGCTGGCACAGACCTTGAAAGAAAATGGGTACGAGACAGTTTGCGCATATGACGGACTGGACGGTATTCAAATTCTTGAAAAAGAAGATTTCGACATGGTCCTCCTGGATTTGATGATTCCGTACAAAAGTGGTGATGAGGTATTAAAAGATATTCGGAGAAACAGCGAGATTCCGGTAATTGTAATTTCTGCAAAGGATATGGTGGGGACAAAGATTGACCTGCTTAATTTGGGAGCGGATGATTATATCACGAAGCCCTTTGATTTGGGTGAGGTGGCTGCAAGGGTACGTTCCAATTTGAGGAGATTTGGCAAGTCCGTAAAGCATAAGCAGCTTACTTATAAGGAATTGATATTAGATATAGAATTCAAATCGGTCACATTAAATGGTATAAATCTGGATTTGACGGCAAAAGAATACCAGATGCTTGAACTGCTCATGCAGTTTCCGGGTAAAGTATTTTCTAAGGCAAACCTGTACGAAACAATTTGGGGTGAGGAGTATCTTGGAGATGACAATGTGATCAAAACCCATATCAGCAATCTTAGAAATAAGATGAAGGCAGCAGACAGCGTAACGGAATATATTGAAACGGTATGGGGACTGGGATATCGTCTGGCAAAATAAAAAATTAACCTTTTCTTGACCTTTTTTTGTTTTTCTTAACCTTTCTTAAACCTTTTCCAATTATATTTCATAGTACAGGGTAAAGTAAATAATAAGAATTTACCTGACAGAAATAGTAGCATGAAGGAGGAATAAGGTGCTATGGGAAATGTATTTGTAGAAATCAAAGATCTCTCCAAGTATTATAAAACCCAGATGGCGTTAAGCCATGTAAATCTACGTCTGGAGCAGGGGCGGATTTATGGCTTGATTGGAAAAAACGGCGCAGGCAAAACTACGCTTATGCGCATGATTGCAGGTCTGGGATTACCGACGGAGGGAAATATTGAATTGTTCGGAATGAACAGCCGGAAGCATTTAGAGGAAGCCGGAAAGAGGATTGGTTCGCTAATCGAATATCCGGCATTAGTGGGCGGAATGACGGCAAAAGAAAATATTCATCTGCAATGTCTGATGAAGGGAATTCCCAATTACGAAATTGAGGAAGAGTTGCTTACCCTGGTGGGGCTTGACTCCGCTTCCAGAAAGAAGGTTAAAAATTTTTCACTTGGGATGAAGCAGCGCCTGGGAATTGCAAATATTTTAATCGGAAATCCGGATTTACTTATGCTTGATGAACCCATTAATGGATTGGACCCGTCAGGTGTGATTGAAATTCGGAATTTATTAAAGGGGCTTCAGCAGTACAAAAATAAAGCAATTCTAATTTCCAGTCATAATCTGCCAGAGCTTTATCAGGTGGCAACGGATTATATCATTATCCATAACGGAGAAATAAAAGAGTTTCTCACTCATGAAGAGTTAGAGGAACGGTGCAAAAGCTATATTTCCCTTGAATGTACAGATACAAACCATCTGACCACGGTACTGGAGGATAAACTGGGAACAGACCGGTTTAAAGTGATGCCAGACCACAGCGTGAGATTATATGATTTTTTAGAGGAACGGGAACGGCTGGGACAAACACTGTTTGATTGTGGTGTGGTAGTGACAGGGCTTACGGTAGTCGAGGCAAGTCTGGAGGAATATTTTATGGATGTGATAGGAGGGGAAGAAGATGTTTAGTTTATTGCGGAGTGAGTGGTATCAGGTAAGAAAGGCACTATCGGTAAAGATTACCTTTGGATTAATTCTTTTGGCATCCCTAATATTGGGATTGAATGAAATAAACCAAGCCTCTACCGAAAGATTGAAGGAATTAGGATGGCAGTATCGGCTATATGGTGCAGGCAGCTTATGTAGCAGCATGGAGGACGGAGCAACCGGTCTGCTATTTGCCAGCCTGTTTGCCGGTTGGCTGATTACTGCTGCATTTGAAAACAGAACGATTCAGGAAGCGGTTTCCTATGGAAGGGGGCGTTCCAAGGTATATATTGCAAAACTTTTGATGTTTTCCTTTGTTGTGACAGCGCTCTGTCTAATCTATTGGTTTGGAAGCAGCATACCGACATTTCTCAAAAACGGAGTGGGTGATCCGGATACTGTTGGAAATCTGTGCCATATCGAATATATAGCAGGTATGGTTTTAGCAGAAATTTTGGCATGTAACAGTCTGTTTTCTGTATGTGGATTTATTGGTTTTTGGAGCAGGAAGGCCAGTATAACGATTGGAATATGCATTGCAGGTATCCTGGCTGGGGGAAACCTGTTTGCAATGTTTTTGCCGGATACAGTTATGAAAATTATCAATTATACACCGCTGGGACTATATAAGCAGGTACTGAAATTGGATTTACAATGGACGGATATATGGAAAACAAGTTTTGTGAGTCTGGCTTGGATTGTAATTATCTATGGTATTGGTTTATGGAGATTTCAGAAGGTTGAATTAAAATAGATTTTCTGGTTATAAAGAATGGGGAAAAGATAATGATGTGGATTGGAATAGGGATACTGTGTATCTTATTAATATCATATCTGCTGGGAATAAAGCTGCAGTTAAAAAGTATTCAAAAACAGCTGGAACAGAGACTTCACAATCAAAGCAATATTCCGGTTTCTTTGGAATTCCAGGAAAAAACGCTGCGGAATTTAACCATTACCCTGAATGAAACGTTAAAAAGGGAAGAAGAATTACGGGTATCGCAGGAGATACAGGAGCGGGAATTCAGGGATATGATTACAAATATTTCCCACGATTTGCGTACACCTCTAACCGTGATGAAAGGATATCTTCAACTGTTAGAGAACTGCGATATGGAAGAAAAGGGAAGAGAATATTTAGAAATCATGTTCCGTCACGGAACAGAATTAGAAAAAAGAATCCAACAGTTTTTTGAATATTCCTACTGGATAAATGAACAGCAGGAGGTTTCCATGCATTTTGTAAATGTGACGAATCTCGTGACAGATACGATTACGGACTTTATTCCTGTATTTGAGGAAAAGGGGATAACCGTGGAATTGGAGGATGAGAAGATACAAAAGGGCTGGGGCAACGAGGAGTTAATTCGAAGAGTCCTGCAGAATCTGTTAAAAAATTGTCTGCAATATGCCTCCAAGGAAATGCCGGTTTTAATCAAGGTATGTACGGATGAAGAAGGTCCTCAGCAAAATAAGGTAAGGGTAAGTGTAACAAATGTATTAGAGGAGGATTCACCTATAGCTATTGACAGAGTATTTGACCGTTTTTATGTCGGAGTTGAAGCAAGAAACCGTTCTACTGGTCTTGGATTGTCTATTGTAAAGATTCTGGTGGAAAAAATGCACGGTGAGGTATTTGCCGAAAAAGAAGGAAATATCTTTTGTATAGGATTTTTGCTTCCAGCAAAAATGTAATCTTATCATGGGGTGTCAGGAAATTTTGGCATCCCATTTTTTTGTCATTTATAGAGAAAATATAGAGAAATATATAATATCTTTTAAATACAGACTTGGAATTTGAAAGGAGAAAACATGGGAACAGAAATATGGTTAGAGAATGTCAATAAGTTTTATGGCACCAAACAGGCATTGAAGGATATTAATCTCACCATTCCGCAGGGAATGTTTGGACTGCTTGGCAGAAACGGAGCAGGCAAAACAACTCTGATGAAGGTACTTGCGACGTTACTTCCTGCAAGCAGCGGAGAGATTGATATTTGCGGGGTGCCGGTGGGAAATGCAGGGAAGATCAGAGAAATGACAGGATATCTTCCACAGGATTTCTCGATGTATGGCAATATGGGTGTATATGAGGCAATGGACTACCTTGGAGTACTGTCCGGACTGTCAAAGGCAGAGAGAAAAAAACGTATTCCGGAGCTGTTGGAAAGAGTGAATTTGCAAAATAATCACCGCACAAAGGTAAAGGCAATGTCCGGTGGTATGAGAAGGAGACTGGGGATTGCACAGGCAATTTTACATGACCCCAAGGTATTGATTGTAGATGAGCCGACGGCGGGATTAGACCCAGAAGAGAGAGTAAGATTCCGAAATCTGTTATGTGAGATTGCAGAGGAGCGGATTGTAATATTATCTACCCATATTGTTGGGGATATTGAAGCAACCTGTGAGAATATCGCAATCATGGATGCAGGAGAGATTATTTATAAGGGTACGGTGTCTGAGCTGCTTTCCATTGCAGAAGGAAACATCTATACCGCAGACATTTCCCGTATGGAGCTGGAAAAAGTAAAACAGGAGTATTTAGTGACCGGAATGCTGACTCAGGGCAATCATGTGACCGTGCGCTTTTTATTAAAAAATCCGGCACAGAAGCTTTTTGAAGGGGCAAAGACATGTGAAGTTAATGTGGAGGATGCCTATATGTATCTGATGTACAGGGAAAGAGGTGATGCATCATGTTTTTGACATTATTAAAAAAGGAGTGCATCCAGTATTTAAAAAGTATCACTTACTATATTTTTCTTATTGCACTGACACTTGATTTCATTACCCAGATGGGAACCTTTGAGACGGTGGAAAAGCCGGAGCCGGGATGGGAGGATTATGGCAGAGTAAGGACAACGGACAAGGATTTAATTATGAGAAATGCATTATCTGACCTGCTGGACGAATATGATAGAGAAGAGTATACGACTTATCCAATCGGTTTTTATAAAAAGGTAATATTAAATGATGAGGAGCAGGAACAGGTAAAGGAGTCATTGCTGCGGATAACAGGTTTGACTGAACAGGAATTGGATCAGGCTTATGAGGAAATTCATAAGGAAATGGAAGAACTGTATCAACAGGCCCTTTCAGGAAATGAGGCGATTATGGTGGAGGAGGATCTCTATGCCAATATCACTATTAGACAGGACTTATCGTGGCAGGAGTTTGCAGAGGAAATGAAGACGTTGGACCATTTGCTAGGCGGCGGAAGCAAATATAGTGAAAGTGATTTGGAGTTTACATGGAGAAAGAAGACCTATGAGCAGGCTTTGGAGGAATATGAAAGCCTGATAAAAAATGATAGGATAACGAATGCATATGCAAGGCTTTTTTGTGATTATGTCGGTATCATGCTGGCAATCCTGCCGGTGTTTTTGGCAGTAACCAGAGTACTGCGTGACAGGAAAGCACAGGCAGAACAGGTTATTTTTATGGCTGGAGCAGGTTCGGCAAAAATTGTATTAAGCCGTTTTCTTGCAGCAGTATTAATGACGGTAATTCCGGTTATTGTACTGAGCTGTTCGACAATGCTGCAGTCGGTGTACTATGCAAAGAGTATACAGGCACAATATGATGCTTTTGCCTTTATCAGGCATATCGGTTTCTGGCTGCTGCCGATGATTTTGGTCAGTCTTTCCGTAGGCTTCTTCCTGACGGAGCTAACGGACAGTGCCATTGCCATTCTGGTGCAGGGGGCATGGTGGTTTGTCAGCATTTTTATGACTGGAATGAATTTGGTCGGAGCGGTGGGCTGGAATCTGGTTCCGAGGTTTAATGCAGTGGGTGCCTTTCCTATTTATCAGCAGATGAAGGGACAGCTAATGAAAAACAGACTATTTTATGTGGGATTTTCACTGCTATTGCTCATATTTACCATAATTGTCTATAACAAAAAACGGAAAGGGGAGTTTGTGAGTGTTGGAACGATGCTTAGAAATCGCAAAAGCTAACTTAAAGCACAATCTGCTTTTCCATTGTGTGATTGCTGTTTTTCTTTGTGCAGTAACACCGCTGCTTATGGGTGTGAAAAATTTGGAGGAGCCGCAGGTGGCAAAAATTATAGAATTTTATCTGGAGTTTTTGGGCGTCGTTCTTCTGATACCACTGTTTTTGCCAGATACAAACAAGGATATCCGGGATTTGATTGCATCGAAGAAGACACCCATTACTGGGGTGCGTCTGATTCGGCTACTGGAGGCGGTAGTATGTCTTGTCATAATCCTTCTGGTATATTTGTATGCATTGAGGCTGGGGGATTGCAGCTTTCGCTACGGGGCATGCTTCTATGCGGCTATGGCGAACTGCATCTTCATGGGTGGTCTTGGGCTTTTGATTTACAGCCTGATTGACAATATTGCCCTGGCCTATATGATACCGTTTTTATATTTCACCATGTCTATGGGGGGCGGCAAAAAGTATTTAAGAAAATTCTGGCTTTTTAGCTTCAGTGCCGGTGAGGATATCTCCTCTAAGGGATATCTTTTGATAGCGGGCATTCTTATGATTGTGGCAGCATTGATAATACGGAAATGGAGAAGAGAGTAAATTAATCGGGATACGGGAGCATGATTTAGGTTCTATTTTGGGTTGTGCTCCCGTATATTTTATTTAAATGAAAGCGCATTGCAAAAAGAGAGGGGTTTTCATGTGCTGAATTATCTGTGGGCCGGAATGATTCTGTTTGGAATTGTGGTGGCTGCTTTTCAGGGAAATTTAAATGCCGTGTGTGAGGGGGTGATTGCTTCCTCGAAGGAAGCAGTGGAACTTCTTTTTGTTATGGCTGGAGTAGTGAGTATGTGGAATGGACTGCTTCACATAGCACAAAAATCCGGTCTGGTGGACCAGCTTACGCAAAGGATGAAGCCGCTATTAAAGCTTTTGTTTCCACATTTGCCAATCGAACATGAGGCTGCCCAGTACATATCTGCCAATTTCATAGCCAATATTCTGGGGCTGGGGTGGGCCTGTACTCCTACCGGGCTGCAGGCGATGAAAGCACTGCAGAAATTAGAATGGGAAAGGGGAAACGATAAAGGGATAGCAAGTGATGAGATGTGCACCTTCCTGCTGTTAAATATTTCGTCATTGCAGTTAATCCCAATCAATATGATCGCTTACCGAAGCCAGTATGGCAGTGCGAGTCCGGCAGCGGTGGTGGGACCGGCACTGCTGGCCACAGCTCTGACTACCGCTCTGGCATTTGTGATCTGTAAGGTTATGTGCGTGATTGGAAAACGGGGAGGGCGGATATGATACGTTTTCTGAATTTTCTTTCTGTCTTTTTGATTCCTCTTGTGATTTTTTATATTGTAGGATATGGGATAATTAACAGGAAACCGGTTTTTGAGGATTTTGTGGAGGGGGGTAGAAAGGGTTTCTTGATTATTCTTGACATTGCTCCTACCATTGTCGGTCTCCTTGTGGCGGTAGGTGTTTTGCGAACCTCCGGGGCTTTAGACCTGTTAAGCTCATGGCTGGAGCCGCTGGCAGAGTTATTTCATATCCCAGTGGAGATACTTCCGGTTGGTATTGTCAAAATGTTCTCTGCCTCCGGTGCAAACGGACTCCTCTTTGATATTTTTAAGGAATTTGGAACAGATTCCTATATCGGTATGACCGCATCGATTCTTCTAAGCTGTACGGAGACACTGTTCTATACCGTTTCTGTGTATTTCATGAGTGTCGGGATAGGAAGGTCGCGTTGGACGGTTCCGGCAGGTATTGTTATAGCGATAAGCAGCGTGGTCGTGAGTGTATGGATTGCAGGGCTTGCCATTCAGTCCCTGTCTGGGTTTAAATGACTATAAGAAGGGAAAATAAAAAAAGCAATGAAATTCTTGCGCAGATTCCTCGGGTGTGATATTCTTATACTATTGAATATTTACAAAATTGTATGACTTCATGCAGGGATAAAATCAGGAGGGTATGCTTATGCAGGACAGATGTGGTATTGACCAGTATGTGAGAAGTATTCCGGATTTTCCGGAGGAGGGAATTATATTCAGGGATATTACGTCCATAATCCAAAGTCCGGAGGGATTGAAGAAATCTGTTGACGGAATGATAGAGAGCCTTAAGGAGGTTGACTTTGATATTGTGATCGGACCGGAATCCAGAGGCTTTATTTTTGGTATGCCGGTGGCATATATGTTAGGAAAAGGATTTGTGCCCGTCCGCAAGCAGGGCAAGCTTCCCTGTGAGACCATTGAAAGGGAATATGCTTTGGAGTATGGCACTGCTGTTATCGAAATGCATAAGGATGCAGTGAAACCAGGAGATAAAGTGGTAATTGTAGATGATTTGATTGCCACAGGAGGAACTACTGAGGCCATTATAGATATGGTGGGAAGTCTGGGCGGAGAAGTAGTGAAAATCCAGTTTGTTATGGAACTGGCAGGACTTAAAGGGCGGGAGCGTCTTAGTAAATATAATGTAGATTCACTGATTATATATGACGGCAAATAGAGATAAGCTCCGGGCTTGTTAATTGTGTATTAATTATTTTTTGAGTACATATTGATTATATTTAAGGATTATTGTTGAATAAATAAGAGAGGGAGGTGGAAAATATGAGTATAGCAGTACAGGTGATATCCTGGCTGTCACTTGCAGCAATTTTTATTGTGATTGAGATTATCTCACTTGGACTTACTACAATATGGTTTGCCGGTGGTGCATTTGTTGCGGCAATCGCATGTCTGTGTAATGCGAATCTTGTCGTTCAGGTCATTTTGTTTTTAGTGGTGTCGATACTGTTATTGATTCTGACAAGACCGCTTGCTGTTAAGCATTTGGATTCAAAAACAGAGAAGACGAATGCCGAATCCCTGATTGGTCAGACTGCAGTTGTATTGCAGGAGATTAATAATATTGAAGGAACAGGGCAGGCAAAGGTGAACGGCATGGAATGGACAGCGAGAGCACAAAGTGATGAGGAGATAATTCCGGCAGGAGTTCAGGTTGTCATTAAGGAAATTCAGGGTGTGAAGCTGATTGTAGAAAGAAAAGAGGAGTCGGCAGATAGGACAGACCTAGAGAACTAATTATCTAAGTAAGAGAAAAGGAGAATATTATGGGAGCAGGTTTTGCAGGATTTTTAGTATTTTTAGTATTTATTGTTATTGTAATTATTATGAGCAGTATTCGTATTGTTCCGCAGGCGCATGCATATGTTATTGAACGTTTGGGAACATATACCGGGACATGGTCTGTTGGGCTGCACTTTAAGACACCGATTATTGATAAGGTTGCAAAGAGAGTTACTTTGAAGGAACAGGTGGTTGATTTTGCACCACAGCCGGTTATCACAAAGGATAACGTAACCATGAGAATTGATACCGTTGTATTTTTTCAGATTACAGACCCGAAGCTGTTTTGCTATGGTGTAGAGAGTCCGATTATGGCAATCGAAAATCTTACCGCCACTACTCTTCGTAATATCATCGGTGATTTGGAGTTAGATGAGACACTTACCTCAAGAGAAACCATTAACACCAAAATGCGGGCAACTCTGGACGAGGCAACGGACCCATGGGGTATCAAGGTTAATCGTGTGGAGCTCAAGAATATTATTCCACCGGCAGCGATTCAGGATGCGATGGAGAAACAGATGAAGGCAGAGCGTGAGAGACGTGAGCAGATTCTGATTGCAGAGGGTGAGAAGAAATCTGCAGTGCTTCGCGCAGAGGGACATAAGGAATCTGTGATTTTGGAGGCGGAAGCAGATAAGCAGTCTGCGATTTTACGGGCTGAGGCTAAGAAAGAGGCAACTATCCGTGAAGCAGAAGGTCAGGCTGAAGCAATTCTCGCAATCCAAAAGGCAAATGCAGATGGTATTAAGCTTTTAAATGAAGCAGCACCTTCAGTCGAGGTTATTCAGTTGAAGAGCTTAGAGGCATTTGGCAAGGCTGCAGATGGTAAGGCTACCAAAATTATCATTCCATCAGAGATTCAGGGGTTGGCTGGTCTTGCAAAGTCTGTAGTTGAGGTGGCAGCAAATGATGAGCAGCAATAATCACAATGCTTAGAAAGTAAAATATATGGCAATCATTTAGAGGAGAAGGTTTTCTCTCTAAATGACTGCCATTTTTTGGGAAGACGGGAGGACAATGATTTGAGATGGAAGGTTGAAAAAAAATATCTGCGGATTGGAGCGATTGCTTTTGTTGTAATTGCCTTGGCAATCCTATTCCAATATATGTTAGAGCATGAGGCAAGGGTAGAGGAGTTTCAGAGTGTGGTAAGCGGTACGATGATGCCAATTATCTTTGGTTTCATTTTTGCCTATCTGTTAAATCCGATATTGAATTTTTTTGAACGGTATTGCTTTACTCCCCTTGCAGGAAAAATATGGAAAAAAGAAGATAAGGAGACAATCCGCAAGCGGTTTTCCAGAGGAGTGGGTATACTGTGTACAATGATTTTTTTCCTGATTATCCTGGTAGGAGGCTTGTATATGGTTATTCCACAGCTATATCAGTCACTGGTAACATTGGTAACAGATGCGCCGAACTACTATAATACAGCGGTGAAGTGGGTAGATTCTCTCCACCCCGAAAATCCCGAAGTGAGTAAGTATGTCTTGATGGGTTTGGACCGTATTTATTCTCAGGCATTGGCATATCTGAATAATTCCATTCTTCCAAATATGGACAAGATTGTTGTCAGCATTACTTCAGGGATAGTGGGAGGATTAAAAATGCTCCTGAATGTTGTTTTGGCATTGATTATATCCATTTATGTTATGGCAGAGAAGGAGATTCTGGTGTCAGTTGTCAAGAAACTGGTATTTAGTCTGTTTAGTGCAAGAAATGCCAATGCGATAATTCGAGGTGGACGTTATGTAAACCAAGTGTTTGGCGGATTTATCAATGGAAAAATTATCGACTCGTTTATTATTGGTGTTATCTGTTATTGCTTTATGCGGATTGTGAGCTTTGAATATGCGGTTTTAATCAGTATTATAGTAGGTGTGACAAATATCATTCCCTATTTTGGACCGTTTATCGGTGCAATACCCAGTTCGCTGATATTGCTTATTGTGGACTATAAGCATGGTCTGATTTTTGCTATATTTGTTTTGATTTTACAGCAGGTTGACGGAAATATTATCGGACCGATAATTATAGGCGACCGGTTGCAGATATCCAGTATGTGGATTTTGTTTGCCATTCTTGTCGGTGGCGGTTTTTTCGGTGTGCCGGGAATGATTTTGGGAGCACCCTGTTTTGCCTGCCTTTATGCAATGGTCAGTTCAATCTGTAAGATGAAATTAGAGGCAAAGAATCTGCCGTTGGAAACTGCGGCATATTATGATATTGACCAGATAGCCGACGACGGACAGATACATAGGATAGAGGAGGAAATATCGGTGACGATGGAGGAAATCTTTAAAGATATTCATGCAGGGAAATTGAAAAGCAGTGAGGAAGACGTGGAGGATACAGAAAGGGATGTGAAAAAATGATTCAGGATGACTTGAAAAAGAGGACAGCAGGGCTTGTTTTAGAGGGAGGCGCATCCAGAGGAGTGTTTACAGCGGGAGCACTTGACTATCTGTTGGAGCAGGATTTTTTGTTTCCGTATGTGATAGGTGTTTCGGCGGGTGCCTGTAATGCATTGAGCTATGTTTCCAAACAGAAGGGGAGAAGCCTTAACTGTATGGCACCGGAGAGCAAAGAAAATTATTATCGGAATTCCCTTGGAAAAGCAATTTTGAAACGCAGTATATATGATATGGATAAGTTATTTGAGACATTTCCTAATGAAACCTTTCCCTATGATTTTGAGACCTATATCAATCAGGGCATGGAGTGTGAGATGGTGGTCACAAATGTACTGACGGGGCAGGCAGAGTATATGCAGGAAAAGGAAAACGTAGACAGACTTACGAATATCTGCCGGGCGTCGGCAAGTCTGCCACTGGCGGCACCAATGGTCACTATTGACGGCGTGCCATATCTGGACGGGGGTCTGGCAGACTCTATTCCGCTAAAGCGTGCATTGGAAGCCGGACACAAGAGGAATGTGTTGATTTTGACAAGACCATATGGGTATCGGAAAAAATTTCCCAGCCGCAAGGCAAGAGCATATATCGCATTTTATAAGGATTATCCTAATCTGGTAAAATGTATTTATTATCGTTCGTTCTACTATAACAAGAGGGTAGAGGCAATTGAACGGCTGGAAAGAGAGGGGAAGATATTTGTGCTGCGCCCTTCCATACAATGTCCGAAGCGGACAGACATAAGCAGGGAAAAGCTACAGTCCTTCTATGAACATGGATACTATACCATGGTGAAGGAATTTGCGGCAATGAAAAAATTTCTCGGAGTATAGTGTTTTATTGTTCGGAAATATTCGAAAACCAGACGGTATATTAAAGCAGGCACACGAATTTACAAAAAGCGGTTCAGGCTGGCATCGTAGGTGTAGCTGATGGCAGAAAGCTTATCGGTAAGCTCTTTTTGGTTGAGGTTTAGGTCCTCGCACAGTGAATCAAGGTTCGGATAGTCGTCCCGCAGCTTGGTGTTGATGTAGCTTAACAGCATCATTGGATCGTTTGGAATGTTTGACATATATATTCTCCTTTTTTCTTATATAATTACCTGTTTATAATAATGTAGAGCAGGGAGAAATGTCAAGTGTGGAGTACAGGGTTAAAGCTTAATTTAGACGGTATGCTTTAATCTGCAGAAAATACAGGGAGGAACTACAGGTGGGGAAAAACAGTAAAGAAAAACCGGAGCAAGGCAGAGAACAGCTGAGTGACAGGTTAAAGCATGATAAGCAGAGGTTAAATGAAAGACTGGACCATGACAGGGAGGTGCTGAGTGAAAAGGCACAGGGAGTGAAAAAACAGATTGGGGAGAAAAGAAATACATACAGCTTCAAGGGTTTATTTCATGCCGCTTTTAATCTGAGTGCGGACCAGGCTGATTATGAGGAAATCAGTGAACGGATAGAATCAGGTATAGTGCTTAGGGGAACCAATATGTGTATTCTGATTCTGGCGATTTTTATTGCCTCTGTGGGTCTTAATATGAATTCGACGGCTGTTATCATTGGTGCAATGCTGGTGTCACCTTTGATGGGGCCGATTATGGGAATCGGATTTTCTGTAGCTATCTATGATACAAATCTGTTAAAACGTTCCGCCACAATTCTGCTCTTTGAGGTGGTTGTTGCATTGTCGACCTCTACTGTATATTTTACGCTGACCCCGATTACGACGGCGAGCTCGGAGCTGTTGGCAAGGACAAGTCCTACGATATGGGATGTAATTATTGCCGTGTGCGGCGGACTGGCAGGGATGATTGGTACGACGAGAAAGGAGAAATCCAATATTCTTCCTGGTGTAGCCATTGCCACGGCTCTTATGCCACCTCTTTGCACGGCGGGATACGGACTTGCGATGAGTAATTTACGGTATTTTGCGGGAGCAATGTATTTGTTTTGTATCAATGGCATTTTTATTGCGATTTCTACCATGCTGATTACCGTATTCTTACGTCTGCCGTCAAGGAATACGGCAAATGCAGAAACAAAGAAGCAAATTACCAAGCGTGTGATTTTAGTGGCTGTGGTGGCTATTGTACCGTCGGTATTTCTGGGAGCGAATATCGTTAAGGATTCAGTGTTTGAAAACAACGTGAACAGCTTTGTGGAACAGGAGTTTCAGTTTGATGATACCCAGGTGGTAAAATATAGCGTAGACAGCGAGAATAAGGAATTAAATGTGGCAGTAATAGGAACAACGCTCAGTGAGGATACAATAGCAGGACTTAGAAATGCCATGAAAAATTATCATATCGACAGTCTTTCACTTAGAGTACAGCAGACGGAGGTAAAGGCAGGAATCACTACAGATGAGTTAGAGGCCTATGTAAAAAGTGAGACAAGTCTGCTTACTGCCGAGAATGAGGAGGATTACAAAGAGCTGCAGAGCCAGCTTATTGCTGCAAGGTCTGAGCTTTCGGAGTATCTTAACCGGCAGGTAGATGTGGAAGCTCTGAAGGAGGAAATCATTGCGCTGTATCCGGTGGTCACGGAAATCCATGCGGGGTATCTGGGCAGTGGGCAGCAAGAGCAGATGACAGTTGTTTTAGAGGTGAAGGAAGGCTTATCTAAAGAAAATATGCAGATGTTGGAGAACTGGATAGGGAAGCGTCTGGATATCGAAGATCCGCTTCTTTATCAGAGTATGGAGGGTGTGCTTTATCCCGCAGGTATAGACCCAGTGGAGGAGACGGTGGGAGGCACCGGAAATCAGGAGGAGACAGAGAATAAGGAAAGTGAAAATGATAGCGAAAATGATGATAAGAAGGATAGTGATGTCTTAGTGAAAGAAAATGAATAAATATTCATTACATACTGGAAAGATGAATATTATGGATTGATTATTAATAAAAATAACTAAAATATTCATAATATTGAATATGATTGTTGACTTGTCTGTCTGCTGGGAGTATAATATAAAACATTCAAAAAAGCAAAATTGGTTACAAGTCAAGATAGTGTAAAGTAGATTATGAAAATTTATGAGACGGGAATTGCCCGCATTAAGAATCACTTTTTTAAGGTATCACGTGCATGAAAATCACTTCGTGATGGCACGTGAGTAGGTAATCAATTGCATCGCAATTGGTTACAAAAAGTGATGGCGGGCAAGCAGGTAATCAATTTGTGCGAATAACGAGCCAAGCGTGGGTGCTTGCACACACATTTGGCGACTATCGCAACAAACGGAGTTTGCAGAGCAAAATTGGTTACAAATTA
>CAMWYM010000078.1 GCA_947178475.1 uncultured Clostridium sp.
CATTTGCTGCCAGTTCTTCAAGCGGTGAAAACATCGGGCTGATTCCATTGTTCAGCTGCCGCTTTGCCCATTGCCCCAGAACAACCCCTAGTACAACTGTCAATATAATGATCAAAACAATTACCGCGATTATCCATGTAAGAGAAATCACCGCTATCACATTCCACTCTGTCGTTTCCGAAACGTTACAGATAGCAAATTTTAATCCACCACTATAATCCCAAATTAATCTTGTTGCTAACTTTTTTTCATATACACTGTTATATTTCCCGTTCAAAGCATCTGATATCGCCGTACCTTTTTCTGTGTTCAGTGCAATATCTTTATCCGGATGTGTTAAAATGATCCCTTCCTTTGATACCAAAAACACATAATTCCCGCCATTGTAAGAATTTTCAATCAGTGTAACCAGATCATCCATATACATATCCATTCCTGCTACACCAATGATGGAATCACCGCTATATATCGCTTTCGAAAGAGTGATGCAGATATTTCCTGATTGTTCATCTACGTATGGCTCTGTCACATACACACCCTGCGTATTTACCGCACCCGAGTACCATGCACGCTCAGACACTACAAAATCTTCTCCCGGCAGCCATCCGCCTGACATATAGGTCATAATTCCATCTGAATAGATCACATCGTCCTGCTTTACGCAAACATATACTGCCGATACATCATCATACTGTTCCACCATCGCATCCACATAGGCATAATAATCTAAATCTGAATTTCCGGAAGAAGCCCCTGCTGCAACAGTATTGATAAATGCTATTTTTTCTGACATTGTATTATCTATTTGTGAGCTATATAATTGCACCTGCTTGCTATTATCTTTTATTGTATAAGAAATAATAATAGCAAGTACTGATATCCCGGCTAATAAACATAATCCAAAGATGATTCTCCGGATTGACAGACCAGCTCTCTTGTTGACATTTGAACTAAGCTTATGTAATTCCATTCTGTAATCTCCTTCATGTTTGGTATAGTAAATATTCCCTTTATATCTATTTAACAGAATTATTCCAGTTGTCAAAGTAACAGCTTATTCGTCCCAATTGTGATAAACTGCCTGAACATCGTCATCCTCATCAAGCAAGTCCAGAATTTTGTTCATCTTCTTAATATCCTCATCACTGGTAAGCTCCACCCATGTCTGTGGAACCATCGTCACCTCTGCAGATACCATAGAAACCTTCCCAGCCTCAAGTGCCTCACGAACAGCCGAAAAATCATCCGGAGCTGTGATAATTTCAAAGCTGTCCTCTTCCTCTACAAAATCCTCTGCGCCTGCATCCAAAGCCATCATCATCAGGTCGTCTGCCACTAATTCACATTCCTCTTTATCTACGATTATCTGCCCCTTCTTGTCAAACATAAAGGATACACAGCCTGTGGTTCCCACATTACCGCCGCCCTTTGTAAATGCATTTCTCACATTAGATGCTGTTCGGTTCTTATTATCGGTAAGTGCATCTACAATAATCGCCGTGCCGTTTGGTCCATACCCTTCATAGGTAATAGATACATAGTTGACAGAGTTTGCATCTCCTGCAGCCTTCTTAATTCCTCTTTCAATCGTATCATTTGGCATATTATTCGCCTTCGCCTTTGCAATTACGTCACGGAGCTTTGAATTGTTATTCGGATCTGCACCGCCCTCCTTCACCGCTACAGCGATTTCTCTTCCAATAACGGTAAAGATTTTTCCCTTTGCCGCATCATTTTTTTCTTTTTTATGTTTAATATTTGCAAACTTTGAATGTCCTGACATCCTTTTTCTCCCATCCTTATGTTATTTTTTACATACGTTTTTTATCTTATCATCTTATGTATGATTATTCAAGTATTTTCTCCATCATACCGGCTTATTAGAGTCTGGCAAGTTTTTTCCCTCTGCTTCCCTTTTCACCGTGGCATTACGCAACAGCTTATAGACCGTCGCAGCCACCGGCACACCGACTAACATACCGGCAACACCGCCAAGACCGCTTCCCAGAATAATAGCTGCCAGTACCCATATCCCTGGAAGACCAATAGAAGAACCTACCACCTTAGGATAAATCAGATTTCCCTCTATCTGCTGTAAAACAAGCAGAAAAATCAGAAATACTAATGTCTGTCGGGGCGCAACTGTTACGATCATAAAGACTCCCAATACTGCACCAATATATGCGCCAAACACCGGAATAAGCGCTGTCAGACCCACAAGCGCACCGATTGGAGCCGCATATGGCAGTCTCAGAACAGACATTCCAATAGCACAAAGTCCTCCCAGAATCACAGCCTCTGTAACCTGCCCTACAATAAAATTAGAAAAGCTTTCATGGAGGATTCCCAGTACATATGTGCACCTTTCATAGGTCTTACTCCGCATAAATGCCTTCCCAACCCTGGCTGTTTTTCCCTGTATATCCTCCTTGCACGCCAATACATACAGGCTAAAGATAAGACCAATGACCACATTGGTAACCGCTCCCACAACAGAACCTACAATCGTTGTAGCTGAAGTGAGAACTCCCTTAGTGCCTGTCAGTAGGCCTGTTGACACTTTATTGATTATATTGCCCCAATCCAGATTAATATCCTGAAGCTGGTGCTGTAATGTTGGCAATTCATCCGATTTGTCAATTAAAAACTGTATAACCCGCTGCAGCACATCAGGAACATCCTTGGAAATGATCACAAAGCAATCTACCACCTGTGGAACAACCAGATACATGACAAATATTACAATCAGAACTAGAAGGGCAAGGGAAAGTATAATACAAATTCCCCTTCTGGATTGATTAATCCAACTGTTTTTACTATGCGGAAAGTATATTCTCTCCAAACGTACCATTAAAATATTTAAAACATATGCCATAATACAGCCTAAAAGCAATGGGTATGCGATTAACAGAAGGTTCCCCGTCCAACCGATAATGGTCTGAAAATGAATCACCACCAGACACAACAGTGCCACAATTATCCCGCACTGGACAAATCTTTTTATTTTAATGTCGTTCACAATACCGCCTCCTTATTCATCAAATGCAATCAGTATACAATATAACCCGAAAAAAAACAATCTTCTTTACGTATATATTTTTAACATGACTTTTCACTTTTTTTATTGATACCCCACCTCATTTTTGATATTATATATACAGGTTTAAAATACAAATATTTTCAGGGGGAAATCATGGATTCAGAAACTCGGAACATTTACACAACACTCATGTCTATTGCTGACAAAATTGACCGCAAACTCATGCAGGAAAATACAACACCGGAAAACGTAAAGGAATTACTCCGTATAGACCTGCGCAATTTCCTGATTTTTCTTACTATTGCCGATCATGTGGTCGCCAAAGACGAAATCCGCTATATCAACAAATCTCTGGGTTACGATTTTGATGATACCACAATGAAGCAGTTTGCCATTAACAGCAATATCACCAGAGAAGATTTTCTCAACCAGCCCCCAGCATCCATGCACTACTTTTTGAAATACGGAAGGGATGAGTTTACTGTTCATGAGGCCAAATACTATGATATCCAAAAGCTTTATATTTTGACCTTTCAGACTATCGGTGAAGATTTTTTATCGAGCTGTAAGCATATGGATATAAAGGAGGTAAACCAGCTAACCCGTTACCGGTTCATGCTGGAAAGCAATATCCGCTCCTATACCAGAAGCGGAGGCATAGCACCCTCCCGCCCCGACAGCATCCCCTTCAAATTAAAATCCAGAGAAGACATCTCTACCCCGAACGAAGAGTCTGAAATTCCATTTATCGGCAATGTATCCGGCGGAGACAAAACCGTTGCAGATTTGGATTCTCTATTAAAGGAATTAGATGACCTAATCGGTCTTGCCTCTGTTAAGACAGAAGTTAAGAACCTAATCAATCTGTTAAAGATTATTGAACTGCGCAGCAAAAGTGGTCTCAAGGCACCTTCCGTCACCAAGCATTTTGTGTTCACTGGCAATCCCGGAACAGGAAAGACCACCGTAGCCCGACTGTTATCACAGATATATTGCTCCCTTGGCATCCTTTCAAAGGGACATCTGGTAGAAGTAGACCGTTCAGGACTGGTGGCTGCCTATATGGGACAGACAGCAATCAAGGTAAAAGAAGTAATTGACCGTGCAAAGGGTGGAGTTTTATTTATTGATGAAGCTTATTCCCTCGCCAACGAAACCCCTGGTGGAGACTTCGGACAGGAGGCTATTGATACACTGGTTAAGGCTATGGAAGACAATCGTGATGACCTTATTGTTATTGTCGCAGGATATCCTGATTTAATGAATAATTTTATGAATTCTAATCCCGGTCTTAAATCCCGTTTCCAAAAGACACTGTATTTTCCCGACTATACAGCCGACGATTTATATAAAGTATTTGCTAAATTCTGCACAGAAAACGACTATATGCTAAGTCAAAGCGCCTCTGAATATCTAATGGAGAAACTACAGAATTATGTTCTCAATAAGGATGCAAACTTCGGAAATGCGAGAGACATACGTAACTTTTTGGACGTTGCTATTTCTACACAGGCAAACCGTCTGTTAGAGGAAAATGCTACGGATGCTGATGCCCTAATGACCCTTATCCCGTCAGACTTGGAGCTGATTTTCCCAGACAAAGGAGATAAAGCCCTATGACATTACTCACCTATCAGATTTTTCAAACGGTTGCAGAACAGGGCAGCTTTCAACATGCTGCAAAGGTCCTGAATCTTACCCCCTCTGCCATCAGCCACGCCATCTCTACTGCCGAAAAGGAGTTAGGTTTTCCGCTCTTTAATCGCAGCAAAAATGGTGTTACACTGACTGAATACGGCACAAAACTCCAACCATATATATCAGCCGTATTAAACAGCGAGACAAAACTGCAGGAGGCAATCGGAACGTTCAACGGACTGAATCAGGGCAAGATCAGAATCGGAACTTTTTCCTCCTTCTGCCAAAGTTTTATTCCCGGTTTAGTCACCGATTTTTCTAAAGCAAATCCCAACACGGAAATTACGATATATCAGGGAACATCAAATGATGTTCGCAATTGGATTAGCACAGGGCAAATAGATTTAGGTTTATTGCCACAAGCTAATGGTAAGGATATTCCGCTGATTCCCCTGTATACGGATGAGCTTCTCTGCATTGCTCCAAAGCACTTCCGTCCCAAGCATCGCAGCTATATTGAATTCACCGAATTAACCGGTATTCCGTTTATCTGTCATGGCAAAAATACGGATACCGATATTCTTCAACTGCTTGACGAAAACCGAATTCCCATTCACCCTTCCTGCCAGGTAAGTGATGTTCCAAGTGCCATTGCCATGGTATCTGCCGGATTTGGTCTGTACCTTATATCCAAACTGACACTACAAAGTCTACAGCTTCCTGACAATACAGCCCCCTATCCCTTCAAGCCATCTATACAGCGCACAATTGGCATTTACTCTCCAGACATGGAATTAATGTCTCCGGCAGTCAAAGCTATGTATAAGCATATAATAAAGAGCTTTCCCTATCAATAATCTCCTACCCAAAAAGAGAGACGCCTTTCCTACAAAGCGTCTCTCTTAAAATCTCTTTATAAACTACTTACATTATCACTGAAGCTTCTCTTTGCCACCCATATATGGCTGCAATACCTTTGGAATATTCACCGTGCCATCCTCATTCAGATTATTCTCCAAAAATGCAATGAGCATTCTAGGTGGCGCTACCACGGTATTATTTAACGTATGAGCAAAATATTTACCTTTTCCGTTATCTACCCGAATTTTAAGGCGTCTTGCCTGAGCATCTCCAAGATTGGAACAGCTTCCCACCTCGAAATATTTCTTCTGTCTTGGCGACCACGCCTCCACATCAACAGATTTCACCTTAAGGTCTGCCAAATCCCCTGAACAGCACTCCAAAGTACGCACTGGAATATCCAGACTCCTAAACAGGTCTACCGTATTCTGCCACAGCTTGTCAAACCACATCTGACTCTCCTCTGGTTTGCACACCACAATCATTTCCTGCTTTTCAAACTGATGAATCCGATATACGCCTCTCTCCTCAATACCATGAGCACCCTTCTCCTTCCGGAAACATGGGGAATAGCTGGTCATTGTTTTCGGCAACTGATCCTCCTTAATGATTGTATCGATAAATTTACCAATCATAGAATGCTCGCTTGTTCCGATTAAATACAAATCTTCTCCTTCGATTTTGTACATCATTGCATCCATCTCTGCAAAGCTCATTACACCGGTGACAACATTTGAACGAATCATAAATGGCGGTACACAGTAAGTAAAACCTCTATCAATCATAAAATCTCTGGCATAAGAAATAATTGCAGAGTGAAGTCTCGCAATATCTCCCATCAGATAATAGAATCCGTTACCTGCCACTCTTCCGGCAGCATCCAAGTCAATGCCATTAAATTTTTCCATAATTTCTGTGTGATAGGGAATCTCAAAATCCGGTATCACCGGCTCACCAAATTTCTCAATCTCCACATTTTCACTGTCATCTTTACCAATAGGTACAGAGGAATCAATAATATTCGGGATTGTCATCATTATGCTGGTTATCTTTTCCTGCAATTCTTTTTCCTGCTCTTCCAAGGCAGCAAGCTCAGCAGAACGTTCTGTTACCAGCTTTTTCGTCTCCTCAGCTTCCTCCTTTTTTCCCTGTGCCATCAAAGCTCCAATCTGCTTTGAAATCTTATTGCGCTCTGCCCGAAGTGCATCCGCCTGCCCCTTCGCCTTACGGCTCTTCTCGTCAAGCTCAATAACCTCATCAACCAAAGGAAGCTTTTCATCCTGAAATTTGTTCTTGATATTCTGCTTCACAATGTCTGGATTCTCACGCAAAAATTTAATGTCAATCATGTTTCTCTCTCCTCTTTCTTCGATGACCTGCCACTGATTCCACACTACTATATATGTGTCAGCTGTCACCCTTGATATTTCTTAAGTATATCCTATATCACATCATCCTAATAACCCAATATTTTATCATAGAGCCGCATGTATTTCTCTGCCGATTTATCCCATGAGAAATCCTCCTTCATTCCTCTGACTACCATTTTATTCCAGTCATCTCTATGGTCATAGTATATCTCTTTAGAGTAATTGATAATATTTAACATTTCATCTGCATTGTAATTGGCAAAGGAAAATCCGGTTCCTGTCCCCTCATATTCATTATACGGAACAACCGTATCCTTGAGTCCGCCTGTTTCCCTGACAATCGGTACAGTACCGTAGCGCAGAGAAATCAACTGTGTCAATCCACACGGTTCGAATCTAGACGGCATTAACATGGCATCCGCTGCTGCATAAAGCCTATGCGCCCGCTCGTCTGAATAGAAAATATTGGCAGAAACCCTGTCGGAATATACCCACTGATAATGCTTAAACATATTCTCATATTTGGCTTCACCGGTACCGATAATGACAAACTGCATATACGGATCCACAATTTTCTCCATTACCCAGTCAATCAGGTCAAGTCCCTTCTGGTCGGTGAGGCGGGATATAATACCAATCATATACTTGCCCTCGTCCACAGGAAGCCCCAGCTCCTTCTGCAGCTCCACCTTATTGGTAGCCTTACCCTTTTTATAGCTTCTGACATTATACTTTTTAAACAGCTTATCATCTGTATTCGGATCATATATCTGACAGTCAATACCATTGACAATACCGCAAAGCTTCTGGTTGTGGAAGCGCAGTACATCATCAAGATTCTCACCATATTCCGGTGTCTGAATTTCTCCGGCATAGGTGTCACTGACAGTGGTAATATAATCGGAATAAACCATACCAGCCTTCAACATATTACCATCCTTGTGGAACTCCATACGGTCCGGAGTAAACACATAATCCGGAAGGCCGGAAATATATTTAAATGTTTTTACATCCCATACACCCTGAAATTTCAGATTGTGAATAGTCATCACCGTCTTGGTTCCAAAGAAAAACGGATTATCATGATACAGTGTTCTCAAATATACTGGCACAAGTCCTGCCTGCCAATCGTGACAATGAATAACATCCGGTTTAAAATTGATAACCGGCAGAATTGCCAGTGCCGCCTTGCTGAAGAAAGTAAATTTTTCAATATCAAAACGTATGGTTCCATAGGGAGCCCAGCCGGAAAAATAATACTCGTTATCGATAAAGTAATAGGTTATACCGTCTAATTCACAGGTCATGATACCCACGTGCACATTTTCAAACCGACTGCCCAAATCCATATAAAAATGATGCACATACTGGAATTTTTCCCTGTACTCCCATGGGATACAAGTATAGTTCGGAATCACCACGCGAACATCATACTCCTCCTTAGGAAACATTTTGGGAAGCGCACCCACTACATCCGCCAGACCTCCGGTCTTAATAAATGGAACACATTCTGATGCTACAAATAAAATGTTTTTCATAAAACCCTCCAATTCTCAACCCATTCATGTCTAACCGGGGTTGTTGACTTAGTAAAACAACTTTTTGCCTTTAAAAGTATTATACCTTTTTTTTCCATGTCTGTCCATCAATCTTTTTTCAATTCATCTAAGGTTTTCTTGTAGCCCCTCGAAAAATCTCTCAAAAATATCTTCACTTCTGGTAGATCCATCTGCAAAATTTTTTCATAAATTGTTGCCTTGGCACTGTCAAACTCCCGATTTCCAGCCTTCTCCTCTTCTATACATTTAATATAAGCAGACAAGCTGTCCGCTGCCTTTACCAGTCTCCAAAGATATTCCTCTCCCCCTTGTGGAAAGAAAAGTCCTTTATATTCCTCATAGAGATAATCCGGCAGCATATCCAACAGTTCCTCCGCCGCCCTCTTCTCTACATTTTTGTAGGCTTCCTTTGTATCGGTATTGTAATATTTAATCGGTGTGGGCATATCTCCGGTTATAATTTCCGTACAGTCATGATACATTCCAATCAGCCCTGCCCTCTCAGCATTTAGATTTCTTTTAAACCGCTTATTACCGATAAGTGCCAGTACATGGGCAATCATCCCTACCTCCAGAGAATGCTCACTAATATTTTCCGGATAGGAATTACGCATCAGCGCCCACCTGTTAATATATTTCATCCTTGACATCATCGCAAAAAACGGACTGTTATACTCTCGGTACTCCTCAGCTGGTATCTCTTTTTGTGTGCTATCATTATCCTTCATTGTATCCTCTCCTTCCCTCTATTTATCACTGCAAACAGCAGAATATACCATGCAGCTATCCTCTAATTAATAATATATACGTGGAAAACAGCAACAATTTCCTCCACAGCAGAGATTACACAAAATATTTGCCAGACATAGCTTAAGGCAAAAACCGGTCCCCTCCACTGTCGGCATACTATACGAAGCTCCCCGACCAGCGTACCATGCGCTGCCGTCCTGCATGGCATTGTAAAATCTTCTGTACTCCATATTACCGGGTTCCATTGCCATAGCCGTCCGGATATGCTCTAACGAGGTCACCTGATTTCCCGCACCGTGGTTTGCAACGGCCGATACATAATACCATCTGCTATTTCTAGTCTGAATTTCCGAAAGAATACGAAGTGCAGACTGGTAATCCCCTCCATTAATATAATTCATCGCTGCATTTAAGTATGCTGCATCCTTATCGTTTTCATCAGTATCTCGCTTTGAACGATAGTATTCTCCAAAACCGCCAAAGCCACTCCCAAAGCTTCCATAGCCTCCGCCATATCCGTTACTAGTTCCGCGTCCTCCATAGCCGCCTGCCTGACCATCCATAATTGCCTGATATGCCTGCTGTACCTCCTTAAACCGCTCCTCTGCCTGCGCCCTATTGGGATTATTTATATTGGCATCAGGATGATATTTTCTGCTCAGATTACGATATGCTTTTTTAATTTCTTCTTCAGAAGCACCAGGCGGTACACCTAATATATCATACGGATTTTTCATTATCTGCCTCCATTGCCTTCCATTCTTTTCTTTCTTACCTCTTCATATCTTGTCCATATACCGGAATAAATAATGTTCCTCAAAATATCCACATGTTCAACGAGGGGAAGCCTCTCAAATGCCGACGCAAATTCCACTGCTGTCATGGTAAGAATTTCCTTTATCCATTCGTCAAATCCCTCTTTCCCCGCTCTATGTAAAAACGGATTAAAACAACCCTTTTTTCTGTCCTGCTCCAAATCATCATAAGCATCCAGCAGATAAACAAATTTTCCCATGTGAAACCCCATCCTGCGAAGACAGCTCTCCCACTCATCCTGCTTTACTACAAAAATTTCTTCCAGTAAATGACCAAAACAGCCTGACAAGTTATCGATATCCTCACAGCACTCTCCTTCAAGAAACGCAAGCTTTTCCATATTATCTTGCACTGCCCGATGTTGTCTTTCATAGATATTCTTAATTTCATCTATTCCAGAACCCAGACTCATTCCATATATTCCCTTTACTACCCTTTTCTCATCCTTAAGGTCATCTCTACATTTATACCATGTCAGCATTAAATTCATATCTGCTGCATAAGCTATCATTTCATTATGCCTTGCCCTATGCTTTTCCATAGGATGTGCCACACATCTTTCTGCCAATTCCTCTTCTACCGGCTCATACAACAAGCTTAACAGTATTGCCAGAAATGTCATGTCATAGCTTAAGGATATCTGCCCTCTTATTCCCCACCTTTGTTTTAACGTCCTGCAAAGACCGCAATAATAGGACTGGTATTCATGAAACTCTCTTATTTTAAGCTCCGGCTTATTCACCACTACATAACCAAACATTCCAGCTCCCTCTTTGGATTACACATCATTTTAAACAATTACCCTTCATGTTTTACCTACTTCTTAAATTTAACTATTTTCTTTTGCCTCTCATGGGGAAACGACAATGACAACCGGCCTAAATAAAAAAAGCCCGGAACCTTATATCCGTTAAAGTTCCTGGCTTTTAACAAAGAGCGCGAGACGGGGATCGAACCCGCGACCCCCTCCTTGGCAAGGAGGTGCTCCACCGCTGAGCCACTCGCGCACATCTTAACGACAGGTATTAATATATCAAATGAAAAAATATTTGTCAACAACTTTTTGCATATTTTTTTATTTAAAACCCGAAGTTAAAATTTTTCCAAACATCTGAAAACTAATTGTCAACCAATTTACTTCCTGTAACCGGATATATCTGATAGTCATCAGAGGTATCCCCATAGTAAACCTCAACCTTTCCCGTTTCAGTATCTAATGTATAATAAAACTCTGGGTGCGGAAAAGCATTTCCATCCACATCCTTTTTGGACTTTCCCACTAATTCATCCGTTCCCAAAACAGAAAAAACTGCATTTTTAAAAGCCCCATCAGCCATCTGTGAAACAGGATGAGGTCCTCCGCTGTATCCTTCTGCCGCATCCCCTACCGATTCGTCTGCCGCAGCACTCATCAAAGCGGTTGCCAGTGCTTTTCCACTGTCAATATCGGTACTCAATCTGCTCTTATTGATATATCGTATTAACATGGGAGCAAGTGCCCCCGAAAGAACAGCCATTATCGCAATAATAATTAGTAATTCCACTAATGAAAACCCTCTATTTTTCATAATCTCCTCCTTAAAATATCCGCTATCCTAATGATTGAAAAAGGGGAATAACCTCCCCTTTTTCATAACTGGTATCCGCCTATAATGCAGACATATCCATTGTCAGCTTTTTGATGGTTTGCAATGTCTTTGCACGTACCTCATCTGCATCAAAAACGGTCAACAGCGAATCACGATCAAACTTATTCTGCATCAGCAGATTTACCCAATCCTCAATATATCCCTGCACATATTCGACATTTTTGGTACTACGATCCTTTAAATAATCACCTATATTATGAATATGCTCAATAACCGTTGGCTCATTATTCTTACTATTCACTGGTTTATCGCCTAATTCATCGGAAAGCTCTATCACTTTGCCGGTCTTGGTGATAATCACTTTTTTATTCGGTGCCGCCGCAGTTGGGGCAGCAACATTCTTAGTCTTGCGAACAATCAAGAGCTCCACCACCTTAATCAGGCATGCCACACTATAAGTCACCTCTTCCTCTGTAGGCCTATCCTTTCCCTTCTCCCTGTATTGATTCCACAGCCACTCAGACTTGCATACCATATCTTCAATCTGTGGATTGGCCAAAAGCTTGTGAATATCCATCCCTCCGGAAGCTGATGCCGATTTACCAAAGCCAAACTTTCCTCCGCTTGCCTCGGTTTTTATGTTGTCGTATCTAGATGGCAGATTAATTTTAGCAAAGGATTCATTGAACATTTTTCTGGAACGTTCCTCATTATATGTGTTGCTCAAAATGCGAACATCCTTATTATTTAAGCCATTTCTAATCATATCATCTGCCGCTAAAAATACCAGATGCTTCTGTCTGTCCTCTAACAATTTCTTAATTTCATAATTGGTCTTGCTCTTTTCAAGAATAGCATTTTTACGAATCTTAAATGCCTTAATCTTCTCCTTGATACTAAAGAACAGCTTTAGCATTGACGGATTTGCATTGACATAATTTCCAATCCAAGTAAGTTCTACATACTGATGCTCAATACGATTTGAAATCTCATATACATTATATCCATCAAAAACAACATTCAGTGTTGTATAGAGCAAATCCAGAATTTCATACTTTTCTTCCCATGAACGAGTAGAAAGATCCTGATTAACCAACTGCTTAATTCCACATTCATGAAACACCAGATTGTACTCATATAATCCTTCAAAAACATTACTCTTATCACTAAGAGAAGACCCTGTTCCCAGAATCTGCATATTCTTTTTCATAGTCGGCTCTTCTTCAATATAACGGCAGACCTTTTTAACGAAAGCAGAAACCTCAACTAACAATGTATCTATTCTCTTGTTGTAAATATCCTGCTTTGAGATAGTGGAGATAACCGTCCGGCTTAATACATTTGTGTACTGGGTGCTGTTACAGTTGCGGATTAAATCCTTAAAATTCTCGTATACCATCATATTATCAACAGGGATATACTCTGCATTCAAACCATAGAATTCAAATGCTTTATTGTAATCCTGTTTGCGAATATAGGAATTAAACATTCCCATACTGAACTGAATTTTATAATCATTACCCACATGTGTATCTTCCACAAAATAATCATATAATACTTCAAGATTATTCAAATATGCCTCAGAATTGGATGCTGACGGTGGCAAATCCATTTCCATCACTACATTGACTAAATCCATATAACCCATAACCGCTTTGTCATAAGTCCCCGGTCTGTCATCTGCATCCGCAATCTGATAGCAGGTATTAATCAGCAGTGGAGCCACCCGCTCACCAATCAAACGCATTGCCTCACCAAAATGATCCAATTGATACAAATAAATCAGCCATACACTATACCGGTAAATTCCCGTCGTATTAATAATGGCATCAGTATCTGTCGGAGTAATATCACCATATACAAATTTGAATAAGGGTTCAATCCATTCCTCTATCTCATATTTCCCGGGCTTTTTAATATACTCATCCACAAATTCACCCAATTCATATAATTTTGTACACTGTGCTCTGACATCATCATCAACCAGCATAGTGGATAAATCAAAATTATGATCTTTTAAATAATCAATCACCAATGCATAAAATCCCTCTTCGACCTGCTCATTCAGAAATCGAATTAACATACCTTTATTTGAGGATGCTGCAATTGATATAATGTTCGTATCATTACTACGTGTAACATTTGCTGGCAAATTCTGCATTCCAACTCCTCCTTACCTATTCAATTTGTGTGAAATAAATAAAATCCACCTAACTATTTCTAATATTATCACAATTTTTACATATTTACAACTGAAATTTAATTCCTTTTCAGTTATTATGACAAACTCACTTTGTATAGTTTGTACAAAAAAATAATTGCTTTTTTTGTACAAACGTATTAAAATATGAAATTAAGTAATACTATACTATAAATAAGGAGAATATTATGGCAAAGAAAGATCATACGCTTGGCAAGCTGCTTGCCCTGACGACTGTAGCTGCTGCCGTTGGAGGTGTCTGCTATATCTTCCGAGATCAGATTAGAGAGAGCGCCATCTACCAAAAATCTACTAATACTTTATTGGGTTTGCTGAAAAAGCTGCCCGGCAAAAGCGACAATCAGGAAAACAATAGTTTTTCCTTTAAAAGTGAAAATGACGATTTTTCCGACTGCATTTTCCCTGATAAAAAGAACGGACGGGAGTACACCTCTATCAGCATTAATGCAAAAGAAGATCCTGAGGAAACAAATCCCTCTGATGTTACCAATGAAACCGTTCAGGATGTCACTCCTGTTGAAACCATTTCTCAACAGGTTACCAATAACAGCATAGACGATATGGTGAGCCCTACTCAAGATATCGCTCCTGTTGAGACCGTTTCTGAACAGACTACCGATAACGATTCAGACGATTCTTTGAGCCCCGCTCTGGATACCGCTCCTGTTGAGACGGCTTCTGAGCAAACTACCGATAACAATCCAGACGATTCTTTGAGCCCTGCTCTGGATGCTGCTCCAGTTGAGACCATTTCTGAACAGGTTACTGACAACAATCCAGACGACACGGTGAGTCCTACTCAAGATATCGCTCCTGTTGATGCCGTTTCTGAACAGATTACTAATAGCAATCCGGAAGATGCTTTGAACCCTACTCAAGATATCACTCCTAACAATATTGTACAGGAAGAGGCAGCAAGTGATTCTTCAGAAGAGACAAGTGATTCCCTTCAAGACGACAGTTCAGACAAAACAGCAGAGGATATGACAGAGATTTTTTCCGATGAGGCAATTCCTATTATTACATTTGGCGGAAGCTTTGGCATTCCTACCTCTACTCCGGAGCCTGCTACTACTCCAGTATGGACTACTCCAGACTCTAATGCAGAAACCGTTTCTGCTTATGAAAACGAAGGCTTATCTGATGTCTCAGAGGACCCGGATGTCCTTGAGGAACAGGATAGATTAGATTTCTAAAACCAAATTATACCATATATACCGTAATAATAGGCTACACTTATTATTGCGGTATTCTTATGGGGTAACATCAAGTATATTGTAAACAATCAGTGTATCTAAAAGATATTATACGAGGAGAAAAATACATGAACGATATTATTGTACGGGGAACAACAGCAGATAATCAGGTTCGTTTCTTTTGTGCCTATACAAAAGATTTGGTAGAAT
>CAMWYM010000079.1 GCA_947178475.1 uncultured Clostridium sp.
AATAAGATGTTACTGAAAATACACATTTGTTAAGTAGCAGTAGACAAATGTTTACTGGCACTTAACAAATAAAATGTGGTAGTAATATTTTTTATTCCGTGATATGATGAGGAATAGAAAATATTCAGGAAATGGAGTAATTTTAATGGAACGGGAAGGTGTCGTTTCAAAAATTATATACCGAAATGAGGGAAATCAGTACATCGTCTTTGCGGTGGAGACGGAGGATGGTGGGGATGAGACCTTTGTGGGGAATCTTACTGGGATAGAAGAAGGAATGTATATTCTTGCAAAAGGGGAATATGTGGACCACCCGAATTACAGTATCCAGTTTAAGGTATCGGAATACCAGGTGAAAATGCCGGATGATCTGATGAGTATGGAGCGTTATCTCGCCTCCGGTGCCATAAAGGGTATTGGTGAGATTATGGCAAAGAGAATTTTAAAGACCTTTGGAAAGGATACGTTTCGCATTATGGAGGCAGAGCCGGAGCGTCTGGCAGAGATAAAGGGTATATCGGAGCGCAAGGCGAATGAGATAGGTGTACAGTTTATCGAGAAGCAGGCAATGCGGGAGGCGTTGATGTTCCTGTCGGGATACGGGATCTCTCCCAATCTGGCAGTGAAGATATTTAACGAGTATGGACAGAAAATGTATACGATTGTCAAAAATAATCCGTATCAGATCGCTGAGGACATAAGCGGAGTGGGATTTAAAATGGCAGACACTATCGCAGCGAGGGCAGGAATCGGTATGCAGTCGGATTTCCGTGTGCGGGCGGCGATTATTTATACCCTTAACCAGTCCACAGGTCTGGGACATATTTTTCTCCCAAGGCATTTGCTGGTGAGCTGGACAAGGCAGCTTTTGGCGAAGAGCAATGACACCGCTTTAAACAGTGGTTCCGGTAGATATGACGATGGTGGGGAGAATCCTTATGCAGTGCCTGAGGAGATAATTGAGGTACAGTTAATGAATCTGCAGATAGAGGGCAAGGTGGTCTTTAGGGAGTTAGAGGGAGAGGAGATCATTTATGCTTCCCGCCATTATCATCAGGAACTGGATACAGCGCGTATGCTGTTGGAGATTAAGTCTACAGTAGGAGGAAAAGATAGGACGATAGATGAGACGATTGCCGCCATTGAACAAAAGGAGGGGATTACCCTTGACGAGCTGCAACGGGAGGCGGTAAGGCAAGCGGTAAGACAGGGTGTGCTGGTGATCACCGGTGGTCCCGGAACCGGTAAAACAACGACCATTAATGCAATCATTAAATATTTCGAGATGGAGGAGCTGGATTTGCTGCTGGCAGCGCCCACAGGACGTGCGGCAAAGCGTATGACGGAGGCAACCGGCTACAAATCCCAGACGATACACCGTATGCTGGAGCTAAGCGGTGGTGTGTCTGATGACCATGACAGCAGGGTGACCAGATTTGAGAGAAATGCCTCCAATCCGTTAGAAGCAGATGTGATCATTATTGATGAAATGTCTATGGTGGATTTATCCCTGATGCATGCTCTGCTGTTGGCGGTAATGCCGGGAACCCATTTGATTCTGGTGGGAGATGAGAATCAGCTTCCGTCGGTGGGGGCCGGTAATGTGCTGAAGGATATTATTCATTCCGGCTGTGTTCCCGTGGTGTCTCTTAACCGGATCTTCCGCCAGGAGGAGGGGAGCGCCATTGTGGAGAATGCCCATAGGATTAATAAGGGTGAGCCGATAAAGCTGGATAATAAGAGCCGGGATTTCTTTTATCTGCCCCGGAGCAATACCAGAGATATCCTGAAGGAGGTTGGAGAACTGCTGGTAAAGAAGCTGCCTAAGTATGTCAACTGTCAAAGCAGTGAGATTCAGGTGCTGACACCGATGCGTAACGGTGACCTGGGTGTGGGAAACCTGAATCTTACTTTACAGCGGGTGTTGAATCCGCCGGAAAGCGGCAGAAAAGAAAAGGAGCTACCGGATGGCTCTGTTTTCCGGGAGGGAGACAAGGTCATGCAGATTCGCAACAACTACAAGCTGGAATGGACGGTTTATCGTGGGAAAGGACGGTTCAAGGAAGAGGAAGGTGTTGGCGTTTTTAACGGAGATATGGGTGTCATTTCGGAGATTGATGAATATAATGAGGAGATTGTGGTGCTGTTTGATGATGATAAGGAGGTGCGTTATCCCTACAGCCTGCTGGATGAATTAGAGCTTTCCTATGCCATTACTATTCATAAATCTCAGGGGAGTGAGTATCCGGCAGTGGTGCTGCCGCTGCTTAGCGGTCCTCCGGTGTTGATGAAGCGCAATCTGCTCTACACTGCGGTGACGAGAGCAAAGCAATGTGTTGTGATTGTGGGAAACGGGCATCTGGTGGAAAGCATGATACGCAACAATGACGAGCAGAAGAGGTATTCCTCTCTGGATATACGGCTGCAGGAGCTGCGGCTGAACGGAATACAGTAAAGCGGGGTGGTGGCTATCGGGAAAAATATCGTGTTGGATTTAATCTATCCGCAGCGTTGTCCGATTTGTAGTGAGGTACAGCCCTATCAGGGGGCTGGAGTCTGTGGGAGATGTCTGAAAAAACTCAAAAGGGTAAAGGAGCCCTGTTGTCTTAAGTGTGGTAAGACAATAACAAGTGACGAGGAGGAATATTGTCAGGACTGTTTGATGATACCTAAGAGCTTTCAGCGGGGATACCCGGTATTTGAGTATGAGGAGAGAATAAAAGGAGCGCTGCATGATTTTAAGTACAAGAATCAGCGCAGCTTTGCGGACTTTTTTGCCGAATGTATTTACCAGCGCTATAGCAGCCGCCTTAAACGGCTGTGTCTGGATGGGCTAGTACCGGTTCCTGTGCATCCAAGAAAAAAACGAAGCCGTGGTTACAATCAGGCAGAGCTGCTGGCAAAGGAGCTGGCGGCACGTTTGGGGCTTGTCTGCTATTCCGATTATCTGGTGCGCCAGATTAATACTGCCCCTCAAATGGAATTGAATGATATTTCCAGGATGAAAAATCTAAAAAATGCTTTTAAAATAGGTGAAAATAAGATAAAATTAAAAAAGGTTCTGCTTGTGGATGATATCTATACGTCCGGTGCCACCATTGAGGCGTGCACAAGAGTGCTGTTATCCGCAGGTGTGGAGAAAGTTTACTATACCAGTGTAGCTATCGGTAAGGGCTTTTAATGGAATTTTGTGATGGCTGTACCGGGAGACAAAATTAACTATAATGAATTAGGAGTGAGAGCGATGGAAGTAAGAACCTGCAAATCTTGTAAGAGACTGTTTAACTATTTGAGTGGAGCACCGATTTGTGGTGCCTGCAAGGATAAACTGGAGGCGAAGTTCCTTGAGGTCCGGGAATATGTCCGTGAGAATCCCAAAGAGGGAATTAACGAGGTGGCAGAGGCAAATGAGGTGTCTACGAACCAGATCAGGCGCTGGATTCGTGAGGAGCGTTTATCCTTTTCAGAGGAGTCCGGAGTAGGACTTGACTGTGAGAACTGCGGCAGACTGATCAGGTCGGGACGGTACTGTGAGTCCTGTAAGTCAAAATTGAATTCCGAGATGAGCAATATGTATGGCAGCGAGGATTCTGTTGTGGCAAGGAAGCACAGAGAGGCAGCGAGAATGCGCTTTCTCGATAAGTAATTGGTAAAAATTTGACTTATTTTATTTTTACTCTAATGTTTTTCCGAAAAGCACCGATATAATTATTGAATCCACAAATACATGGATTTAATAATTTGGTTCTGTTGGGTCATAAGAATCAATAGAAGGAAGAAGGTGTAACAATGCGAATCGGTTCATATAATCAAATTGCTCAGGTATATGGAAATAAGCCGGTAAAGAAGGGCTATAACTCAGAGGATGTGAATGTCTCATCTACAATGGATCAGGTATCTTTTTCTACTATGGGAAAGGATATGCAGATTGCAAAGACAGCGCTTAAGGCTGTACCTGATGTGAGAGAAGACAAGGTGAACGCATTAAAGGAAAGCATTGCGAATGGTACCTATCAGGTAAGTGCGGAGAGTTTTGCAGATAAACTCATGACTGCATTTAATGAAAAAGCCATTTAGTATTCGGAAGCCGTGAGCTTTCGAATACTAAACCGGGCTTTTGTTCAAGGTAGAAGGAGAATCAGATGGCAAGCCTAATTGAAACTTTGATTACGACTCTGGAGGAAGAGAGTGAATTATATGAAGCTTTAACTAAGGAGTCGATGGCAAAGACACCTGCAATTGTGGCAAATGATTTAGCAAAGCTTACGGAAGCGAATACGAGAGAGCAAGCAATTGTCGATAAGATAACAGCGGTGTCGCATAGAAGAGATAACATATTAACAGAGATTGCGACAGTATTAAGCAAGGATGCGAAAACGATTACTGTTTCCGAGGTCATCCAGACGATGGGGAAGCAGCCGGAGTTTCAGCATCCTTTAATTGACATTAAAAGCAGGCTGTTAAAACAGGTGGAAACATTAAGACAGATAAGTATTCATAATCGGGATTTATTACAGGAATCTCTGGAGATGACAGAGTATTCCATTAACCTGATACAATCGTTGAATCAGGCGCCGGAAACGGCAAACTATAGCGGAGCAAATTACAACGGCTCCACTTTGGGAAACAGCAATTCTTCGTTTGATACGAAGCAATAAAGTGTATATAACATACGGACTGACAATGATCCGGTGTTTAAATAAACAGCAGTATTTGTTAAGGAGGAGAATCAGATGGCAGGAACAATGGGTAATTTTTGGGTTGGTGTGAGTGGCTTGCAGTCGAGCCAATATGCATTGAACACAACTTCACATAATATCACAAATGCCGGTACAGCCGGATATTCCAGACAGCAGGTTCTTCTTACCGATCTTTCTTATACAAATATGGGAAGGTCGGCAATTGGTCTTAAGCAGTCTGGTCTGGGTACAAGGATTGCAGATGTCCGTCTTGTCCGGGATCGTTTTATGGATAGAGCATACAGGACAGAGGTGGGAAGAGAGCAGTACTACATAACTAAGTATGATGTGGTGGCAGAGGTTCAGAACTACTTTGGTGAGATGGAGAGCAGTACCTTTAGCAGCTATATGGAGAATCTTTGGAAGGCTGCACAGGAGTTACAGCAAGAGCCCAACAGTATAGTCAGAAGAAGTGCATATATTGCCAGAGTAGACACACTTGTAGATCAGGCAAATGAAATTTACAAGCAGTTAACTACATATCAGAATAATTTGAATGAGGAGATAACGGATCAGGTTGACCGTATCAATGAGCTGGCAGATATCATTAAGGAGTTAAATGATAAAATCACAGCGGTTGAAGCTGCTAAAATAGAGAGCGCTAATGACTATCGTGACCAGCGGGATGCGGCATTGGATGAGCTTGCAGGTATTATTTCCATTTCTTATAAGGAGAATTCAAACGGTCAGGTAGATGTCTATGCCGAGAATCGTAATCTGGTCAGCATGGATAGGGTTTTCAGAATAGGTACAAAGCAGGTCAGTGAGGACTGTGACTATCTGATGCCAATCTGGGAGGATGATCAGGAAGCAGTATTTAATATGCATTATGACAAGGAGAAGGACCCACGGTATAATGACAACGTGAATAAGGTGGCAATTCCCTGTCCAGAGAATGAAACGGATACAGGATCCTTAAAAGGAATAATCATGTCCCGTGGAGACTGGGTAATGAATTATACGGATATTCCGATTGCTCCGATTGCTCCTGAGAGACCGATACAGTCACAGTATATGAATGAGCAGGGTGTATTGGACCAGGATAAATACGATGCAGCAATGGATAAATATGCAGTTGATTATCAGCAGTATCAGACGGATTATGAAGCCTTTGTAAAGGAACGGGATTTTTATAATATATACATAGAGCCTTACACCGTGGGTAATATCATTGCCCAGTTCGACCAGATGATTCATAGGATTGTGACAAAGATTAATGATATCCTCTGTCCGAACAAGGAGATTACGGTTAAGGTACCGGATCCGGATGCAGACCCGGATGACCCGAATCCGCAGATGGTAACCAAGACTATCAAGGTGCTGGATGAGGAAAAAGCCGGCTACGGAATAGGTGAGGGCAATCAGGTTCAGGGAACTGAGCTGATTAAGAGAAGCCATGTGGAGCGTTATACCACCCAGACAGTAACCGTTGTGGATGAGAATGGAAATGAACAGGAAATGACAGTTCAGGTATATAACGAAGAGAATCCGGATGATTATTCATCTCTTTATACCATTGGTAATATAGAGATTAATGATGAACTGGTGAAGAATCCGAGCCTGCTGCCGATGTCAAATCTTCAGCAGGAGGAATTACAGGGTGCAGCAGAACAGTTAATCCATATGTGGAGTGACAAAATCGGAACGTTGGGACCCAACAGTCTGGTTGAAGATACTTTTTTGGAGTACTATAAAGAGTTTGTTGGTGATTTCGCCAATAAGGGTTATACCTATAACGGCATAGCCGAGTCCCAGACACAGGCGGTGCTGGAGGCAGATAACCAGCGTCAGACCGTTGTAGGAGTATCCACAGATGAGGAGCTGAGTAATTTGATTAAATTCCAGCAGGGATTTAATGCATCTTCCAGATATTTTTCTGTTGTATCTGAGATGGTGGAGCATTTGATTAATAAATTAGGATAAGATTGAGAGAGGACGTGAGCATATGCCATCAACATTTTTAGGACTTAATACCGGTTTGTCAGGACTGAATTATTTTCAAGCAGCCCTGAATACGACAGGACATAATATATCCAATTCCAATACAAAAGGTTATTCCAGACAGACCGTGCTTTCCCAGGCAGCACAGGCTCTTCGGGTGAGCAGCTCATACGGTATGATGGGAACCGGTGTAAAGATAACGGAGATAAGTCAGTTTCGCAATCACTATTATGATACCAAATATCGTGCGGCTGCTTCTAAGATGAATGAATATACTGCAGCTCACAATCAGCTTTTGCAGTTAGAGGCCTATTTGAATGAGGAAAAGTCTGAGGCAGGATACACCAAGCTGCTGGCTGAGTTAAACGGAGCCTTACAGGATTTATCAAGAAGTCCGGCCGATGCAACTTATCGTACACAGTTCATTCAGTCCGCAAGCAATTTCACGGATTTCATTAAGGAAATAGCAACGGATTATCAGAATACCCAGACCGATATCAATGGTGAGCTGGCAATACATGTGTCTACAATTAATTCTATTTCTTCACAGATTTATGCACTTAACCAGCAGATTGTAAATATTGAAATCAGAGGTGGTAATGCCAATGATTTAAGAGACCAGAGAGAATTGCTGGTAGATCAGCTTTCCGAGCTGGTGACAGTGGATGTGGTAGAGACACCGATCATGTATGGAACAGGCGAGGATGCCGTGGATTCAGGTGCTACTAATTTTGAGGTTCGTATCGCTGGTGCCCTTTTGGTAGACCAGATGGAGAGCCGTCAGCTGACTGTTGTTGCAAGACAGGAAAAGGTTAACCAGAATGATATTGACGGATTATATGATATATTCTGGCTGGGAATAAATGATACGATTGGAGAGAAGCTTAACTTTAACACGACGACCATTACCGGCTGTATCAAGGGCTTGTTACAGGTTAGAGACGGTAACAATGCAAATCCATTTTCCGGTGAGATTACAGCAATGGATGAGAACACACCGGATGGTTCTACAGCCACGGTTAAGCTGGCAAAGGATATAGATGTGGATAAGCTGAATCTTCCGATGGAGGGTACGATTAAGCTGAACTGTAAGGATTACTATTATGAGGGCTTTGAAGCCGATTACAGTGCAGATGGCAAGTTAAACGGATTTACCTTTAAGAATCTTACGGTGACGGACGACACCGGCAAAAGAGTTCCAGCGGAATTTGACACAAGTTTAGATTTGGGCAAAGAGGCAATTATGGGTGAGAGTATTGACTGCCGGGGGATACCGTATTATATGACGCAGTTAAACGAATTTGTCCGTACCTTCTCCAATTATATGAATGAGATATTTAAGACGGGGGCAGACGCCAATGGAGACCCGGGAATGGATTTCTATACAGCTGTCAGTACAGTGACCGGTGTGGATTATGTGCTTCCTAATAATAAGGATATTGAAGACGGAACGATAACATCGTTGTCCTCAGCAGAGTCCAACTATTATCAGCTGACCGCCTTGAACTGGTCAATCAATAAGTCGATTATGGCGGACCAGAATAAGCTGGTTGTGTCTCTTGGAAAGGATATCGCTCAGGATAATCTGGAGGCAAAGGATGAAGTGCTGGGCAAGATTATTTATGGTATGACTGACCAGTCGATGTTTGCTCAGGGTACCATGGAACAATTTTTACAATCCATTACAACAGCTTTGGCTGTGGATATTTCAAAGTATGATTCCTTTGAGGCAAATATGAATGAGGTGACGACGGTGATCAATAACCAGAGACTTTCCATTTCCTCTGTGGACACCAATGAGGAGGCCTCAAATCTGATTATATTTAAAGAGGGATATAATCTGGCATGTAAAGTGATTTCGGTAATGAATGAAGTTTATGATAAGCTTATTAACCAAACCGGACTTTAAGCCGACATAACATATAGAGAATAGTTGAGCTGCACAGGGAGGCGGCAGCAAATAAGTGAGGTTAACGGAATAACCGGACAGGAGAGAGCTGATGAGAATAACAAATAATATGGTAACAAATAGTTCATTGAGAAATATGCAGAAGGCGATGCAGCGTGTAAGCAAGTTAAATGAACAGGTTACAACCGGTAAAATTATATCCAAGCCATCTGAGGATCCTGTTATTGCGATTCGTGCATTGAAGCTGCGCGCAACCTGTGACCAGTTAGAGCAGTATAAGAGCAAGAATATCAAGGATGCGTTGAACTGGCTGGATATTACCCAGACCAGCGTGGAGAATGTCTACAACCGTTTGGATGATGTGTATGAATACTGTACACAGGGTGCATCGGACACCTATCAGACAAAGGACCGCAATACCATTATCAATGAGCTGCGGGCTCTTAAGGATGCCATCTATCAGGAGGGTGGTATGACGTATGCGGGAAGATATCTGTTTTCCGGATATAAGACAGAAACCAATCTGATCTTTCAGGATGAGGAAGCCAAAAAGGGACTTTCTTACAATATTACAGAAGATATTCATCCGTCAAAGATTGAAGTGAAAAATGTTGTATTGAATGAGATTGATCCAGCGGATATAGATGGTATTTTGGGTGGCACCAGCAATTATGATGCACCTGTATCAGAGAGTGTATATAAGCTGCGTCTTGCCTATGACAATCTGGATACAGAGGCTAGAGCTACAGCAGATCCAGATGCAACCCCGAATACAAGCTTTATTTCCATCAAATATACGACTACAGATGAGAACGGTAATCAGACAGAGACGACGATTACACCGACGGTTATGGATGCTTCCGACCCGGATTCTTATTATAAGGTAGGAGCGGGAGACGTTCATTATATTCCGGAGACCGGAGAAATCATTTTCGGCAAGGATGTTTATGAACAAGTTAAAGTAGCAGACAATATTTCGGTAAATTATGACAAATCTGAGTTTGCAGTAGGAGACCTCCGTCCAGAGATGTATTTTAACTGCACACAGTACAAGACACAGAAAGACGGAACCGTTAAGGAGACCGAATATGAGATGAGTGAGGATGGTCAGCCGATTCGCTATGAGGTAAACTTTAAGCAATATGTAACAGTTAATGCGGAGGGTAGAGAGTTTATCACCCATGAAATGGGTAACCGTATTGATGACTTGGCAGATGCGGTACAGGATGTTTTGGATATCGAGAATACAATCACTAAGCTGAAAGGCTTGTTAGAGGATCCTAAATACAAGGGAGACGAGAAAGCGGAAGCTCAGATTAATAAGATGTTAGAGGATGCAGATATAGAGCTTGCTCTTAAGAGAGAGAATATGCAGAAGCTGTTCGGCAATAATATTTCTCATTTCCAGAACTTTAAGGAGGATGTCAGTGCTGTTCAGGCAAGAGTAGGTACAGTATATTCTAAGACAGAGTTGATTGAAACTCGTGTAAAGGAGCAGCTGGCAGATTTCAAAGAATTGAAATCTTCCAATGAGGATGTGGAGACTGAGGAGGCCGCCATTGATTTATATCAGTCCGAGCTGGTATATGATTCTGCTCTGGCAACCACAGCTACAGTAATTCAGAAGACATTGTTGGATTATTTATAAAAGCAGCATGAAAGGAGAAGAACCATATGATCGCAAAGACGAAGTTTTTTGGTGAAGTTGAGCTGGATGATGATAAGATTTTGGAATTTCCACATGGTATTATCGGATTTGAGGAGCTTAGAAAATTTGCCATTATATATGATGAGAAAAATGAGGGGGCAACTACAATTAGCTGGCTGCAGTCTTTAGAGGAGCAGTCTCTGGCGCTTCCGGTGATTGACCCGTTGGCAGTGACAACAGATTACACTCCGATGATAGAGGATGAGCTGTTAGAGCCCCTTGGCAATCCGGCAGATGAGGATTTACTATTTTTGCTTGCAATGACGGTGCCCTCTGACATGACAAAGGTGACGGCGAATATGAAAGCTCCGATTATTGTGAACACTGTTGCCAAGAAAGGTGTTCAGTTAATTGTGGAAAATGAGGATTATCCGGTGAAATTCAACGTATATGAATCCGTACAGAAGATGAAAGAAAAGGCGGGTGAGTAGTATGTTGGCATTATCGAGAAAAGAAAATGAGTCCATTATTATTGGCAATGATATTGAAGTTACCATTCTTGAGGTAAAGGGTGATCAGGTGAAGGTGGGTATTACTGCTCCAAAGTCTGTACCCATTTACCGTGAAGAGGTATATGAGCAGATAAAAGAAGCAAACAGAGAGGCAGCTGCTGATACAGTACAGGAAAGCGTGAAAAAGCTGTTCCAGTAAATTGTTATACTCGCGAATGAATTTGATTGATGGATTCAACATTTTGCCGCGGTATATGCAGTTAAACTAAGCATTTGCCTTCGGCAAATACTAAGGTTAACTAGTATAATTTCTGATGATAAAGTTAATTGTTTTATATACTGAAATTCAAGACAGGATGTCTATGGGGGTTATTGCAAAATAATCCCATAGAAAAATTTGCAAAAATGCAAAAAAAGGTGTAAAATATTCTAGCAGAATAGCCGATAAAGCTACTATAGAATATTTATGCAAGTTTGTTTTGTTATCTATTTAGAAGGATACTTAACAATTGCATACAACTATCGTTTTGAATTTCACATGGAGGTGAACAAACATGGCAATTGAAGGAATTTCAAGTAACACAATGAGCCAGCAGGTGACACGGGTAGAGAAACCGGCACCGGTAGAGAGCACGGAGGCAGTACAGGTAACACCGAAAGAGATTACTCCGGTTAAGGAAAGACAGTCCGGTTACGAGGATAAGGAGAAAAATCCTAACGACGAGGGCAAGAATATTCAGGATGTCTCTGCAGAGAAGGTTAAGAAAGCGGTTGAGGAGATTAATAAGAAGATTAGACCGACACATACACAGTGTGAGTTTAAGTTTCATGAGAAGACGAACCGGCTTTCCATTACCGTAAGGGATTCGGAGACACAGGAGGTAATCAAGGAGATTCCTCCGGAGAAAACGTTGGATATGATAGCCAAGACATTGGAATTGGCTGGTCTTTTAGTTGATGAGAAGAGATAGGAGGAGTAATTATGGCAGGAATAAGAATGACAGGTCTGGTTTCTGGATTGGATACAGAGACTCTGGTTTCCCAGTTGTCACAGGCATACCAGGCAAAGGTAGATAATGTTAAGAAAGAGCAGACAAAGCTGGAATGGAAGAAAGAAGCATGGTCTGCACTGAATACAAAGTTAATGGATTTTTATAAGGGAGCACTCTCAACATTTAAGAGTATCTCAACCTATCGGGCAAAGTCAGCAACCGGTGATTTGTCAGGTGTTAAGATCACAGCCGGAAGTGAGGCGGTAAACGGTACTCATAGGGTACAGGTATTGAAGACGGCGACTGCACAGATGTGGACAGGTAAGCGGTTGAATAAGACAACAGATGCCGATGGGAAGACAGTTGACAAGACGTATACTTCTACCTCCTACAAGACGACATCTGATACTAGCATGAAGCTGTCCGATTTGAAGGATAAGAATGGATATTCTATTGGTGACCAGATTAAGAATGCGGAGTTTAAGGTGTCTGCCAATGGTACAGATTATAATGTTAAGGTAAATGTTGGTGATGACGCAACTATTCAGGATGTTTTGGATAATATCAATTCACAGCTGAATGGTTCGGGTGTCTCTGTGGATTTTGCAGCTGGTAATTTCCGTATGAGCAATGATTCTGCGGTTGCCAAAGAGATTGAAAATGATACAGGGGAGACAGTTACCGTTTTTGAGAATGGATATGATGTAAAGGTATCTGCTGCCGATGAGACTACGGCTAACATTTTTGGTATTAATACAAAAGAAGCTACTTTGTATTCAAAATCAAGCCAGGAGTCAGATGTGACGATAGTTGGCGGTTCCACAAGATTTTATGAAGAGGTTGAGAATGAGGGTACGAAGGTTACAGGCTCTTCTAAGCTGGTGGATTTAGGAATTGCAGAGGGTACAGAGATTAAGGTTAACGGCAATGCAATCACGGTTGATAAGACAACGACCTTAAGCAGTCTGGCAACTCAGATGGCAAAGCTTGGAATTGAGGCAAACTATGATGCAGGACAGGGAAGATTCTATTTGAATTCCAAGGGAACTGGAGAGGGCAATGCATTTACTATTGAGGCAGTGAATGCAGATGGCAGTGCATCTAATGCATTAGGTGCGTTAGGATTGGATTTACAAGTCGGTGACGAGGGTCGTATCGATGCACAGGATGCAGAGATTTTATATAATGGTGTCAAATATAAGCAGTCAAGTTCAACCTTCAATATCAACGGTCTTACTATCGAGGCAACAGCAGAGGGAAATGAGCAGACATTCAATGTTGGAACAGATGCACAGGGCATTTATGACAAGGTTAAGGAATTTGTCAAGTCCTATAATGACCTGATTGAAGAGATGAATACAATGTATAACGCTAAGCGCGTTAAGGATTATGAGCCGTTGACTGATGACGAGAAAAAAGCCATGAGTGACGATGAGGTGGAGAAATGGGAGGCAGTTATTAAGGGCTCATTACTCAGAAGAGATGATACGATAAGCTCCCTGCTGTCCAGTATGCGTACTACTTTAAGTAAGCAGGTTGCCTATACAAATTCTGATGGAACAACGAAGAATTATTCTTTGACATCCTTTGGAATTAATACCAGTGTATATACCGAGCGCGGTAAGCTGCATATCTATGGTAATTCCGATGACTCTGATTTTGCTGATTTTGATGACAGCTTAATGAAAGCGATTATGGCAGATCCGGAGGCGGTAGCAAAGACATTTTCTGAGCTGGGCAATGAGATTTATAAGAATTTACAGACAGCAATGAGGCGTGTAGATGGTGTGAGCAGTGCGTTGACATTCTACAATGACGTACAGCTGGATAAGGATATTGATAGATATAAGGATAGAGTCAGCACTTTGCAGGAGAAAATGATAGCAGAGCAGGATAAGTATTATAAACAGTTTTCCGCAATGGAGACTGCTATGGCAAAGCTTCAGTCTCAACAGACATATATTTCCCAGCTGTTTGGTGGTTGATAAATCCGGAAACAGAGAATACGTTTTGATTATGAGGTGAAGACATGGCGTATAACCCGATGGCGGCATACAGCACAAATAAGGTTACAACGGCAACTCCTGCGGAGCTTACCTTGATGCTTTATGAAGGGGCAATCAAGTTTTGTAATATCGCAAAGGTGGCGATGGAGAGAAATGATATGCAAAATGCCAATCTGAATATACAGAAGGCACGGAATATTATTGTGGAGCTCCAGACCACGCTGAATTTTGACTATCCGGTTGCAAAGGACTTTGATGCCATCTATACATTTATATTTGATCGAATGGTGGAGGCGAATGTGTCCAAGAATCCGGATGTGGTGGAGGAGATTCTGGTACAGCTAAGAGAACTGCGGGATATCTGGAAACAGGTGATGAAGGTGGCCAGAGACCCGAGGGCGCAGTAATGGTTACTGGATTGGAAAGTAAGAGGTAGCTTAATGGATCAAAATTATGTTCAGGTTTTGATTGATACAATTGTCAAAAAAGAAGAGACTCTGCGGAAGATTCTTGATATTACGAAGCAGCAGGAGGTGCTGAGCAAGCAGGAGGAATATTCTTCTGAGGATATGGAGAGCACGCTGAATGAGAAGGAAATTCAGATTGCCCGATTAAATTATCTGGATGAAGGATTTCAGTCAGTATATGACCGTGTTAGTTCAGAGATTCGGAATCATATAGACACCTATAGGGAAGATGTTTTGGAGTTGCAGGATAAGATACGTATCTGTACAGAGCTGGGAAATGAGATTATGGTGATGGAGGAGAGAAACCGGAACCGGTTTAGCGTTTTGTTTTCCAAGGCTCATGCAGAGTATTCATCCACCAAGAATCAGGCGAATGTAGCCCAGAATTACTTTAAGACAATGAGTAATTCCAAGGTTATGGATTCCTATTTTGTGGATAAAAAGCAATAACATACAATATTTTGTGGATATTTATTTTCTTGAAAATTTTATAAAAAAGTTATATAATTAGTATTAACT
>CAMWYM010000080.1 GCA_947178475.1 uncultured Clostridium sp.
CGGTAATTACTGCACTGTCTATCAATGCACCCTATGTTCAGACAGTATCTGTAAGCCCATTTATTTTCATAGGTTCGGCGGTATTTTCACTGGTTACGGTATTCGTATCGGTAAGAAAGCCGGGAAAGGCGGCGGCGAAGGTATCGCCGATTGAGGCACTCCGTTTTACGGAAGGGAATTCTATAGCTGGAAAAAGAAGAAAGAGAAAACAGGGTGCTTCCGTTTCCCAGATGGCATGGGCGAATCTCTCCAGAAGTAAGAGCCGGACTGTCGTCACGCTGTTATCCATGTGTCTTTCCCTGGTGCTCCTGAATTTGACCTTTACGATGACCAACAGCTTTGATATCGAAGCATATATCGGTGACCTGCTGGCAGATTTTGTCATATCTGATTCCGGAATGGTGAGCGGTAATGTGTGGGAAATGGAGAGTTTTCCGGTGCTTTCTACGGATGCTTTGGAGATGATAGAGCATCGGGGAAATATTGCCGAAGCTGGCAGGGTATATGCCAGTAAGGGGGCTGCTTATGAGTTTATCACAGAGGAACAGTATATCAACAGATGGTCAAAGGATAATGATAATCCGGAGGATTTGGTGAGAGAAGGCATGGAATATGAGCCCCATAAAAATGGTCTGGTAGGAGATATGATAGAGCTGTATGGGATGGAGCCCTTTTGTATGGGCAAATTAAATGTACTGGCCGGAGATATCAGTAAGCTTTCTAATACAGCAGAGGATAAGAAGTATATTGCATTTGTCTGTGATAATCTGAAAGGAGTGGAAGACGATATCACGAAAAGCCGTCTGCAGGTGGGAGATACCATTACGATACGGTATGGTGATAAGATGGTATTTTACGGTTTGGAAAGTGGTGAAATCTATGAAAAAAAGGAAGACGTTCCGTGGGAAGGCGAAGAAGCGTTTTATTACAGGGCAATGGAATGGCATGATATAGAGTATGAGGTGGCAGCGTTAGTCACTGTTCCTGCTCAGATGAGTTTAGGATATTATGGCTATACCGGACGTTTTTTGCTGGATGCTGAAAGCTTTATTGCAGAGACAGGAGTTGACGACCCGATATACTACCTATGCAATATGGAGGAGAGCTGTGTGGATAAAATGGAAGCATTTCTTTCGGATTATACCGAGAATGCGGCAAAGGATGTCTATTATGACAGCAGACAGCAGCAGATAAACGACTTTAATGATTTTTACCGGATGTTTCTGGTAACGGGTATTTCCATAAGCTTTATCATCGGTCTGGTGGGTGTGTTGAACTTTTTAAACTCCATTGTGACGGGGATTCTTGCCAGAAGGCGGGAGTTTGCGGTGCTGCAGTCGGTGGGAATGACGGGAACGCAGTTAAAAGGTATGCTGATAACGGAAGGGCTTTGCTATGCAGTGGGTTCTGTTTTTGTGGCATTGCTGATTTTTACGGCGGGAAGCCCGGTGGTGTCTGCGGGCATACAAGAGATTTTTCCGTTTATGAAATATCATTTTACGATTATGCCTATTTTTGTGATATTACCGTTTTTTGTAATGATAGGGATTCTTGTACCACTGGTGTCTTATCGGATGGCGGTAAAAAAATCTGTGGTGGAGCGGCTTCGGGAGACGGAGTGATTGCCTGGTGTGATGTAAAGGCAGTGAGAAAAAGGGATGCAAAGATTCTTTGCGTCTCTTTTTTGTCTGTGCAAAAAGGATTTGCTGGATTTTTCATTTTGTCTGTCACATAATAGACCTATGACATTGCAATGGATAAAAATTATGATTAAAAAGGAGGACATGGTATGAAGATAGGAGAGAGCATTTTGAATATCCGGAAGGAGAAGGAGATGACACAGGAGGAGTTTGCTTCCATTTTTTCTGTCACAAGGCAGACGGTTTCTAATTGGGAGACGGAAAAAAGCTATCCCGATTTGCAGACATTGGTAGATATGAGTGAACGTTTTGAGGTTTCCTTAGACAGTATGTTGAAGGAGAATGTGGATATGGTAAAAAAGATTGACAAAGAAAGAAAATTTAGTAAATATGTGAAGCGAAGTGCGCTCCTGCTAGGAGGAATACTGATAATTTTTTGTGTAATCTGGAGCATTTTGTGGTATGATACAAAGCAGGAGACAGAAAAGCAGTTTCAGGATGGAGTAGAACGGTTTGGCTTTCAGGAGAACCTGTCGGAAAATCCAGAGGAGGAATATTACCAATATCCTTACAGATTGGAAGGTGGTGATGGAGTGACCTTTTTGCTTTCTCACGTAGTGATGTCGGACTGGTATGACATTCGTTATCTGGGAAGTTGGAATCAGATACTGATGTGCCAGGTGCAGCGGGAGGATCATTTGCTGCAGGTGGAATGGTATGGAAGAGACGGTGATGGGGTAACTGCATATACCTATGACAGGACGGGAAAGCATCTTCTGACGGACCAGGAAACAAAGAAACTGTTAAGGGATGACGAACAAATGAAGGAAATTAATCATAAGGCGCATGAAATGTGCGAGGCATTATATATGGACTATAAGTGGTATTTAAACTGATTATTATAGTAGGAGGAATAACAGTGATAAGAGGGAAAAAGACAGGTGTTTTTCTTGTTTGTATAGTGATACTTGCATTGGTAGGCTGTGGAGACAGGCGGAAAGCCTCCGGTGAGAACAGTGCAGGTTCTTCTGATTCGGGACAGGAGGTGCAGACTGTTTATCAGGAGGTTTTGGAAGGGGACAGTGCACCGGATTTTACTGTGGAGACAGCAGACGGAGGTACCTTTGTTCTTTCAGAGTATAGCGGTAAGGTAGTGCTGTTAAATTTCTGGGCGACATGGTGTGGTCCCTGCGTCAGGGAAATGCCGGCATTTGAGAAGCTTCACAGTGATTACGGAGAGGATGTGGTCATTCTGGCAGTCAATTGTATGGAGGATAAGGATACGGTAAGTCAGTTTATTTCCGATAATGGATATACCTTTCCCATTGCTTATGATCTGGAAGGAACGGCATCAATGAAATATCCTTCTGATGGGATACCTTATACTCTGGTGATTGACAAGGAGGGTATTGTAAGGAATGTTTATCTGGGGGCAAGAGATGCGGATGAACAATATGAGGAGTATAAGAGTGCTATTGAGGCGGCATTGGAGTAAGATTTATGTATTTGGATAGAGGACTCACTTGACAGATAATAACACAAAAGTTATAATAATAAAAATATTATCTTTGGATTCCTGATGGATATTGGGAATCCTTTTTTGCTAAATGAAATGGAGATTAGGTATGGAATTACAACAGTTACAGTATTTTTTGGTAGCGGCTCAGTATGAGCATATCACTAAGGCGGCAAATTCACTTCATATTGCACAGCCGGCACTGTCGCAATCCATTAAGCGGTTAGAATCAGAATTAGGGGTGAAGCTGTTTGACCGCAAGAAGGGGGGAATAATTTTAAGTGACTCCGGCAGGCTTTTGGTGGAGGAGCTGAAGCCTATTATGAAAAGTCTGGACAGTCTTCCCAAGAAGCTGGCGGATACCGCAAAGAAACAGCATCAGACCATTCATTTAAATGTATTGGCGGCATCGGTGCTGGTAACGAACTGCATTATTGCCTATAAGGCACAGCATCCGGATGTAAACTTTCATTTTCTGCAGAGTCAGTTTTCTATGGATTATGACCTTTGTATTACAGCGGCATTGCCGAGGAAGAATCCTGCTGCCAATCAGGTAGTATTGGAGGAGAAGTTCTTTTTGGCTGTGCCAGCAAATTCAAAATATGCAAGGTACAAGGAAATCCAGCTGGAGGAGGTGTCAGAGGAGGGCTTTATTGTCATGGCGGATACCAGACCAATCCGAAGCATCTGTGATCAGTTTTGTCTGGAAGCAGGATTTTCGCCAGACATTGTTTTTGAGAGTATGAATTTTGAGTCGGTGCGCAGTCTGATCAGTGCAGGCTTAGGTGTGGGATTCTGGCCGGAATATTCATGGGAGAGTGCAGAGCATTCACAGAATATGGTTCTTTTACCGATAAAGAGTCCGGAATGCAAGCGGGACATTATTATTACCTATAATCAGCAGTTCTCTGAGAACCGTATTGTTAAGGATTTTTATGATTTCCTTATTGAGTTTGCTATGGATTGCAAGGAAAAGCATCAAAAAAGCAGGGAGGCAAACCGATGACAGGAAAAAGAGCAGACCGGTGTGAAGACTGCTGATTTACAGGAGGAGTTCTATGATAACGATTAGTACTTGTATGATTGTGAAAAACGAAGAGAGGCTGCTGGCCAGATGTCTGGAATGTGTCAGGGTCTTTTCCGATGAAATTATTATTGTTGATACCGGTTCTACAGATAGGACCAAGGAGATTGCTACCGGCTATACGGATAAGATATATGATTTTCAGTGGGTAAATGATTTTTCTGCCGCACGGAATTTTTCCTTTTCCAAGGCAACAAAGGAATATATTTATGTTGCGGATGCAGACGAGGTAATAGATGATGAGAATATCCGCCAGATATTAGACCTGAAAAAGGTACTTTTACCGGAGATTGATATTGTGCAGATGTATTATGCAAACCAGCTTGAATTTGGAACGACCTATAATTATGATAAGGAATATCGACCTAAGCTGGTAAAACGTCTGCGGCAGTTTATCTGGCAGGACCCGCTTCACGAGACGATTAAGCTGGAGCCGGTGATTTATGACAGTGATATTGCCATTATTCATAAGCCCCATGAAAGCCATAGCGCAAGGGATTTTGCAAATCTGCAGAGCATGACGGAATCAGGAGCTGTTTTGTCGCCAAAGCTGAATGTTATGTATGCAAAGGAGCTGTTTATTGCAGGAGAGGCGAAGGATTTTTTGGCGGCAAAGAATTATTTTGTTAGGCTGTCTGAACGTGTGCTTAGAGAGGACGAGCTGCGGGCGGTGCAGTGTGTGCTGGTAAGATGTGGTGTTCTTGAAAAAGATGCGCATTTTATCCTCAGAGAAGCCTTGAAGCATATGGCAAACGGAGACGGCTGTTCTGAGGTATGTACATGTCTGGGACAATATTATGAAGAGCTGGGGGAATATGGCGAGGCGGTTATCTGGTACTATAATGGGGTTTATGAGGCACAGAGTGAGTTGTCTTTAAAATACAGTCGGGAAATACCACTTCAGGGATTAATCCGGTGTTATCAGGCATTGGGCAACAGGGAACAGGCGGCCTATTATGCCGAGGAGCTGGAAAAGACGATATAATGAATTGCGCTGATGCGCAAGCAGGTCATCAATTTGTGCAGATAACGAGCCAAGCGTAGATACTTGTATATACATTTGGCGACTATTGCAACAAACGAAGTTTCTTCGAAAATTGGTGACATATGATATAATGTCACCAACCGAAGCAAAGCGAAGGTTGATGACCTACGCGAGCATCAGCGAGCTTCATTATGATATAGCGGCCGTGTATGGGACTATATAGTTTGGAGGAAGACAGGAATATGATATACGTGGACCAGTTGGGATATGCGCCCTATAGCAAAAAGACGGCAGTTCTGGCAGGGAGTAGTGCTTCTCTTCCAGAGGAGGAGAAGTATATAAGAGTACTGGACGAAAAGGGAGATTGTGTGTATGAAGGGAAGGCTGTCTATTTTGGATATGATGAGGCTTCCGGAGATTATATATGGCAGGCGGACTTTTCTGAGGTCAGCACACCGGGAACCTACCGGATTGAGAGTGGACAGGAGCAGAGCTCCTGCTGTTTTCAGATTGGGTCGGATTTGTACAGTCATTTAAATCAGGTACTGTGCAAATCCTTTTACTATCAGCGCTGCGGTATGAAGCTGGAGGAAAAATATGCAGGTATTTTTAAAAGGAAGTGCTGTCATGAGAAAGGAGCTGTGCTGCTGGAGGATTATTCCCGGTGGCAAAGCGGGGGACAGGATGTGAAACTGCTTGATGTCACCGGTGGCTGGCATGATGCCGGTGATTATGGCAGATATACTACCGCTGCTGCAACAGCGCTGGCGCATTTGCTCTATGCATGGAGTTTTTATTCAGATAGTTTCAAAACAAATCTGAATATTCCGGAGAGCGGTAACGGAATGGATGATATTTTAAATGAGTGTCTTTACGAGCTTAAATGGCTGTTGAAAATGCAGATGCCGGATGGAAGTGTCCGTCATAAGCTGACTTCTATGCGGCATGCGAATTTTGTTATGCCCTGTGAGGATGTGAGACAAATGATTCTGTTTCCTGCATCTACCGTAGCAACAGGCGATTTTGCGGGGGTTATGGCAAAGGCATCCAGAGTGTACCACAGGCTGGATGCTGATTTTGCAGATACAGCGTTAAAGGCAGCTAAGCGGGCGTGGGATTGGCTGGAGCAGCATCCGGAATTTATCGGATTTAAAAATCCTGAGGAGTGTAATACGGGAGAGTATGGTGACAGGAAGGATACCGATGAACGGATGTGGGCTGCAGTGGAGCTTTTTAGGTGTACGGGGGATTTGGCTTATCTGGAAAAGGCAGTGTTTTTGATGCAGGACATTGAGGAAAAAAGCGGATTAGGCTGGAGGGATGTGGCCGCCTTTGCCGGTTGGGCAATACTGGAAAATCAGTTAGAGGCAATGGCAGAGGAGAGACCGGATGCTGTAATTGATAAACAGGAAGAGCAGTTTAGGCAGCAGTATAGGGATATATTTATCGAGGAGGCATTCCGACTGGCAGAGGTGAGCGGTCAGTGCGGGTACATGGCAGCCATGACAAAGGAGGAATATCATTGGGGAAGCAATTCAGTACCGTTAAATAGAGGAATGCTTTTTGCCACAGCATATCTGTTGAATGGAGAGGAAATTTTTCGGGAGTGTGCCGCACAGCAGCTGCACTATATATTGGGTGTGAATGCAGTGGGATACAGTTATATTACCGGGATAGGTGAACATGCCTGCAGGAATCTTCACAACCGGGTAACGGTGGCAGACGGGATTGACGAAACAATTCCCGGATTTGTTGCAGGCGGTGCCAATGGGCACCCGGCAGACGAGAAGGCGGAGTGGATGATCGCACCAGGAACTCCTCCGATGAAGTGTTATCTGGATATATGGGAGTGCTATTCCCTGAATGAGCCGACGATTTACTGGAATTCGGCAGCTGTATTTGTCACCGCATTTATGCAGAGTATCACATCAAAAGCTAAGTGATGATGGCACAATACTCTGCAACGGCCAGTTACTGCAACAGATAGATGGAGAGATTCAGATAACCGGCAAAGGTTACCCAGAGCAGATACGGAAGCATAAGATATGCGGCAGTCAGGGAGATAGGAGTGAAACGTTGTATGGTAACGACTATCAACAGCCATAGCAGTACAAGCCAGAAAAAGGCAAACAGATACCAGCCGAGATTAAAGAAAAATATAGACCAGAAAAAGTTGACGGCAAGCTGCAGTGCATAGGCTGCCAGAGCGCTTTGGATGGCTTCCTGGTCTTCGTCTGAGGTTAATATCAGAAACGAGGCTATTCCCATCAGGATGTATAAAACAGTCCATACAATAGGAAACAGAGCACCTGGGGGTGAAAGAGCCGGTTTGTCAAGCATTTGGAACGTCTCCATGCTGTTGCGGGATATCAGTGCAGATATTCCGCCTACGATGAGGGGAATCGCAATGCAAACTGCCAGTGTTTTGATTTTTGAACGCATTTTCATTAACCTCCGATTTTCAAATTGTTTAGGTGATTGTGAAACTTTGTATTACCTAATTATTATGTTGGAAGAGATAAAAATATGCCGGAAGGGTATGGGTATTAACAGGAGAATATTACACTTATAAGGAAATTATAGGTGGGAATTTTCGGCCAGATATGTTATGCTGTAACAATAACTGTACAGGTATCAGCTGCTTTTAGCTGATGAAAACAATGAAGAGAGGGAGACGGATAGAAATATCCGCATAGGGAGTATGAAAAAAGAGAAAAAAAGAAATTCATTTTCAGGTTCCATTGGTTTTGTTCTAGCGGCGGCGGGAAGTGCCGTCGGGCTGGGAAATATCTGGAGATTTCCATATCTGGCAGCAAAGGATGGCGGGGGATTATTTCTTGTAATGTATCTTGTGCTGGCGCTTACTTTTGGGTTTACCCTTCTTACTACAGAGGTTGCCATCGGTAGGAAAACAAAGCAGAGTCCGCTTACCGCATATAGCAGAGTGAGGAAGAAATGGGGATTCCTTGGCGTGATCGCCTGTCTGGTTCCGGTAATCATTATGCCCTACTATTCGGTTATTGGCGGCTGGGTAGTGAAGTATTTCATTGCTTACCTTACCGGCAACGGAAGCAGTGCGGCAAAGGACGGATATTTTACTGGTTATATTACGGCAGAGGTTGAGCCGATTGTTTTGATGCTGATATTTCTGGGCATTGTGTCAATTATCATTTTTCAGGGCGTGAACAAGGGTATCGAATCTTCTTCAAAGGTAATTATGCCAATTCTGCTTTTACTGGTTGTGGGGATTGCTGTTTTTTCCCTTACTATTAAGTATACTGATACAGACGGGATAACAAGAACCGGTCTTGAGGGCTTTAGAATATATGTAGTACCGGATTTTGAGGGGCTGACAATAAAGAAATTCTTTACGGTGGTTTTGGATGCCATGGGACAGCTGTTCTTTAGCCTCAGTGTGGCTATGGGTATTATGATTGCCTATGGTTCCTATGTAAAGGATGATGCTAATCTCGTAAAATCCATTAATCAGATTGAAATATTTGACACGGCAGTGGCCTTCCTGGCAGGAGTTATGATTATTCCGGCTGTATATACCTTTACCGGAAAAGAAGGAATGTCGGCCTACGGACCAAGCCTTATGTTTGTATCTCTTCCCAAGGTTTTTGACAGTATGGGAAAGATAGGAAATGTCATTGGCTGCCTGTTTTTTGCCATGGTTTTGTTTGCAGCGCTTACCAGTGCGGTTTCTGTCATGGAGGCTGTGGTGTCCAGCTTCATGGACCAGTTCCATATATCCAGAAAAAAAGCAACAATAATAGAGACAATAATTGCTCTGGTGGGTGGAATTATAGTTTGTCTCGGTTACAATAAGCTTTATTTTGAATTTACCCTGCCAAACGGGAGCAGTGCACAGATTCTGGATATTATGGATTACATCAGCAACAATCTCTTCATGCCGCTGGTGGCAATCGGAACATGTATTTTAATTGGCTGGATTGTGAAGCCTGACATGGTTATCGAGGAAGCTGAAAAAAGCGGCTGTAAGTTCGGAAGAAGAAGGCTTTATATTGTAATGATTAAATTTGTGGCACCTGTACTTCTGGTTATTTTACTTTTGAAATCTGTGGGGATTTTGACTGTGATATAAAAAGCAGATTGGGAAAAGTGGTGCGGTAGATTACAGGGGTGTGAGATAGGAGAATATAATGGGCATACTGACAAACAAATCAATCAGACAAAAATGTGCATTACCCGCCACTTTTAACCGTGGGAAGACGTTATTTGAAGAGGATGCTGTTTTTTCCCTTCTAATGAAAAAAATATCTGATCACAGTGTGCAGCTGATTGGGGAGGTAGAGGGAACCGGCGGCAATCTCTATCAGACCAGTGTTAAGCTGGAGATGTGGGAGGATGTCGGTCTTTTGCGGATACAAGATGGCAGCTGTGACTGCAGGGCGTTTGCGGAATATAACGGGTTTTGTAAGCACCTGACTGCTACGCTGCTGGAGGCAGATTATTGTGTGGAGGAAGAAGAGGTATTGGATCTGCTGAGAAACGGCAGTAACGGCGAATCCTATGATGTGTTACAGGAACAGTATGAAGAGAAGAGGTCGGAATATGATGACGAAGCGGACAAGGAGAAAATCCTGGACCGGTATCTGGGGGAACTTTTGGAAAAGGAGCTGGTCACAAAGGGGATGCCAAATGCTGCGCCGGTAACTGCGTCGGGACGGACCTTTTCAGATGTCAGCACGGTGGTGCAGCGGGAGAGCTCGAAGCAATTGCTGGATGCCATTTCCGGTGTTGTATTGCAGGAGAGAAACAGGTTTTGTCAGGAGGTTGCAGGAGGCGATGTAGAGCTCGAGGTAACCCTTTTTTTGGAGAAAGAATCGGAAAAGCTTGGACTGAGGATTGGAAGAGGCCAGATGTATGTGGTGAAAAATATTGAGGAGCTGGTGGGGAATATCCGTAGACAGGAATTTGTCCAATATGGGAAAAATCTGGAGTTTGTTCATACACAGAGTGCATTTACAAAAGAGGCATTGCTGGTGGTTTCTTTTTTGCTGAACGTATCTTTTCCCAAGCCGGATTACTACAGCTACAAAATTATGGATAGACGATATCTGGAGCTGAGTGCTGCAATGCTTCAGGAATTGATTAACATTTTTGTGGGAAGAACCCTGCTGGTTCAGACCTATATGGAGCGGGGGAAGAAGAGAATACCGATAAGGCAGGAGAACCCATATCTTCCGATAGTGATAAAGGGAGAGGATAACGGCAATTCGGTTCGGATTGTATTTCCGGAAATTCTGTTGTTGGAGGGAGCTAAAAGCTTTTCCATCTGGTGGAAGGATTGTATTTATGTCTGTTCTGAAGAGTTTTGCAGGGAAATGAAGGAGCTTGTGAAGCTGATGACAGTCAACAAGCCTCAATCGTACAGAGTGGCAGAGTCCCGTTATAGTTTTTATTCACCCCAGATTACCAGTTTTCATTTATCAAAGAGAGATTATGCAGCTTTCTGCACTACACTGCTGCCGATTTTGGAAAAATATACGGATGTTCAGATAGAGGATGTGGATTTTTCAGCGTATCAGGTGGAGGAAGCGAGCTTTGCGTTATATCTGGATTTGACTGAGAGTCAGGAGGTAGTCTGCAAGGCGGAAGCGGTCTATGGAGAACGACAGCATAATTTAATCAAACTGGCTTCCCTGCAGGAAACTTACCGAGACGTGAGAATGGAATATGAACTGAGAACGCTTTTGGAGCAGTATTTCCCTGAGAAAACAGAGGACAGGGAACAGTATCTGCTACGGGAAGATGATGACAGGCTGGCCGCCTTGGTAGAATATGGCGTAGAGGAATTGAGAAATCTGGCAGATGTATTTGTTTCGGAGGCATTTAAACAAATTAGGGTGACAACTGCAATCAGTGTGAAAACGGGTCTATCAGTAAAAGGGAATCTTTTAAATGTCCAATGGGATATATCGGGAATGTCTAAGGATGAGCTCTATGAGATTTTGAGTGCGTATCGCTGGAGAAAAAAGTATTTTCGGCTGAAAAGCGGGGAGCTGCTGAACCTGGCAGAAAGCGGAATAAGTGTTTTTGCAGACATGCAGGAGGATTTGCGTTTATCCAAGGCGCAGCTTAAGGCAGGAATGGCGGAGGTACCGCTTTACCGTGCGCTGTATCTCGATGCGCTGATGAGGGAAAATGCAGATAAAATCAGGGTTTCCAGAGATGATATGTTTGAACGGGTAATTAGGAAATTTGATTCACACAAGGAATATATACTTCCAGAGGGGCTTAAGGCTAAGCTTAGGGAATACCAGACCGAGGGGTACAGGTGGGCATGTTCCCTTGCGGAAATGGGTTTTGGCGGCATACTTGCAGACGATATGGGACTGGGAAAGACCTTGCAGATGATAGCCTATTTATGCTCGGTAAAGGGAATGACACATCTGGTGGTATGTCCGGCTTCGCTTGTATATAACTGGGAGGCAGAGTTTCAGAGGTTTGCTCCGGATATGAGGGTATGCCTGATTGTGGGAAATGCAGAGGAGCGGCATGAGCTGCTGGCGGAGTGGCAGTATTATGATGTGTTGGTGACCTCCTATGATCTGTTAAAGAGGGATATTGATTTCTATGCGGGAAAGCGGTTTGGATGTGAGATTATAGATGAGGCCCAGTATATAAAGAACCCGTCTACCCAGGCGGCGAAGGCAGTGAAATCTGTTGAGAGCAGAAACCGGTTTGCCCTTACCGGTACACCGATTGAAAACAGGTTAAGTGAGCTTTGGAGTATTTTTGAATATTTGATGCCCGGATATTTGTATAGCTACAAACATTTTAAAGAAACCTTTGAGCAGAATATTGTGGAGGGTACAAAAAAGGAAAAGAAGGCGTTGGACAGGCTTCATGCAATGACGGCACCTTTTTTGCTCAGGCGCCTGAAAAAGGATGTGTTAAGAGATTTGCCTGACAAGGTGGAAAAGGTAGTATACACAAGGCTTGGCAGAGAACAGGACAGACTCTACAAGGCTGCAGAGAAAAATATTATTATGAGTTTAAAGAAAAAGTCAGGGAAAGAAATACAGGAGAATAAGCTGCAGATTTTGGCGGAGCTGACCAGACTGAGACAGCTATGCTGTGACCCCAGGCTGCTGTATGATAATTATAAGGATGGTTCTGCAAAGCTTGATACCTGTATGGAGGTGTTGGAAAATGCCATAGAAGGCGGACACCGTATCCTGCTGTTTTCCCAGTTTACCACAATGCTTGACTTATTGGCACTTAAGCTGAAGGAGAAGGGAATAGCTTTCCTGATGCTGACTGGGAGTACTGGTAAGGCAAAGCGGCGGGATTTGGTGGAGCAGTTTCAAAATGGCAGAGGAAAGGTGTTTCTGATTTCTCTTAAGGCAGGGGGAACCGGATTAAATCTTACAGCGGCAGATTTGGTGATTCATTATGATCCGTGGTGGAATGTTGCGGCACAGAACCAGGCGACGGACCGCACTCACCGCATTGGACAGAATAATGATGTGACAGTGGTGAAGCTGATTGCCAAGGAGACAATAGAAGAGAGGATATTGAAGCTTCAGGAAATGAAACAGGATTTGGCAGATAAGATTATTTCTGCTGATGGAGTGTCCCTTTCGTCTCTGACTAAGGAGGAGTTGCTGGGGCTGTTTAATTAGGAGGCTACGATGATTCAATTGGAAAATTTGACTTATTATTTACATGATATTATAATCATAGCAAGAATAATTGGACGGAATGTGTGAATGAGGAGATAAAAATAAGCTATAAAGGAAACCGGTCTAAACGTAGATGGTTACGGATGGTTTCTTTATTATTTAAAAATTTTATAGAAAGGAAGGCAGATTTATGTTAAAAGGTAAAGTGGCAGTAGTAACAGGAGGAACAAGAGGTATTGGTTTTGAGATTGTGAGAAAATATCTTCAGAATGGCGCTAAAGTTGTACTGTTTGGCTCACGTCAGGAATCAGTGGACACAGCACTGAATAAGCTTAAGGAGGAAAATGCAGATTGGGAGGTGGAAGGTAAATTCCCAAAGCTTACCGATGCGGCTGAAGTAGAAAAAGCAATTCTGGAAGTAAAAGAAAAGTTTGGCAGGATTGATATTCTGGTAAATAATGCCGGAATATCCCAGAATACCCCATTATATGACTATACACCGGAGGAATTTGACAAGGTCATTGACTTAAATGTGAAGGCGATTTTTTACGCTATTTTGCCGGCAGCTAAGATAATGAAGGAGCAGGGGGGCGGCTGTATTATTAATACAAGCTCAATGGTAAGTATTTCCGGACAACCGGCAGGTGTGGGATATCCTACAAGTAAGTTTGCAGTAAACGGTCTGACTATTTCTCTGGCAAGGGAGCTGGGACGGGACAATATCCGTGTCAATGCAGTAGCGCCTGGTGTGACAAAGACAGATATGGTGGCAGCACTGCCGGAGCAGGTTGTTCAGTCAATTTCTGCTAAGATTCCGATTGGAAGACCGGGTGAGCCGGAGGAGGTAGCAGCGGCATTTCTTTATCTTGCCAGCGATTTGGCTAGCTATGTAACAGGAGAAATCCTGTCTGTAGACGGTGCATCCAGATCATAAGGAAATCCTATTTCGGATTGCATTCAGATATATATTAGTTTGGGGGTGTGACAATGGGATTTGACCCAAGGTTTGGAAATGACCCGATGTGGAATACGGCACGTACAACTAATCTGGTAAAGCAGCAGCTTGACAGTGAAAGGAAGCCGCAGGTTCCCCAAAAGGAAAAAAGAACGGCATATGTTATGATGATAATCCTTTTTGCGATGTTGGCAGGTGTTATACTGCTTTTCATCCTTTTGTAAATTTATATCTTTTTTCGAAAAGGCTATTGTAGAGACAATAGCCTTTTTTGTTTTGATGGTGTGGTTAGACAATAAGAAAATCGTTATACGATTTTAGAGGAGTGCATACTGATTTCGAAATTTGGAATTATATATTAGCAAATATAAATTTTAATTTGATTGAATTGAAAAAGACATTAATGTGTGATAAACTTAAGACTAGGATTTTAATGTATAAGAAAATATCTGCTATATTGGCTTTGCGAATGGGAACCACTGATTAAGTGAAAAGATATTAGTTTTTATGTTTTATACAAAAGAATAACCAATGTTATAATTTGTAAGAGAAACGAAAAAATACAAAAGGTAATATATTAT
>CAMWYM010000081.1 GCA_947178475.1 uncultured Clostridium sp.
GCTATTCGGCGGCAGCGGCAGATGGGTATAAGCCACAGGGCAATAATTATAAAACCCAAGGAGGAAATTAATATGGCTAGTTTATCACTCAAAAACATTTATAAGATTTATCCAAACGGCTTTAATGCGGTAAAGGATTTCAATCTTGAGATTGAAGACAGGGAATTTGTCATCTTTGTAGGACCTTCAGGTTGTGGTAAGTCTACTACACTTCGTATGGTTGCAGGTCTTGAGGACATTAGTTCAGGAGAATTGTGGATTGGTGACAAGATGGTTAATGATGTAGAGCCAAAGGATAGAGATATCGCGATGGTTTTCCAGAATTACGCTTTGTATCCGCATATGTCTGTATATGACAACATGGCATTTGGTCTTAAGCTGAGAAAAGTTCCAAAGGAGAGAATTGATAAGCAGGTACACGAGGCTGCTAAGATTCTTGATATCGAGCATTTGCTTGACAGAAAGCCGAAGGCTTTATCAGGTGGTCAGAGACAGCGTGTAGCTATGGGTCGTGCAATCGTTCGTGAGCCAAAGGTATTCTTAATGGACGAGCCGTTATCAAACCTGGATGCTAAGCTGAGAGTTCAGATGCGTGTTGAGATTTCTAAGTTACATCAGAGATTACAGACAACGATTATCTATGTAACACATGACCAGACAGAGGCTATGACACTGGGTACCAGAATCGTAGTTATGAAGGACGGTATCATTCAGCAGGTAGATACTCCTCAGAACTTATATGACAAGCCGACCAATTTGTTTGTTGCAGGTTTCATGGGTATGCCTCCGATGAACTTTATTGAGTGTAAGGTTGTTAAGTCTGGTGCAGATGTACTGTTGATGTTCGGTTCACATTCTATTAAGGTTCCGGATTCTAAGGCATCTATATTGGTTGAGCAGGGATACATTGATAAGGAAGTTGTTCTGGGTATTCGTCCTGAGGATATTCACGATGAGCAGTTATTCATTGAGTCATCTCCGGAGAGTATCATTGATGCAAGAATCACAATTTATGAAATGTTAGGTGCAGAAGTATACTTATACTTCACCATCGATCAGTTTGATATCACTGCAAGAGTAAATGCACGTACAACAGCAAGACCTGGTGATACGGTTAAGCTTGCATTTGACTTGAGCAAGATTCATATCTTTGACAAAGAGACAGAGCAGAAAATTGTAGACTAATTTTACTGTTTACCTAAGCGGTCACGTATGTGACCGCTTTTTGTATGTGCAGGAAAAAGGACTGAAAAATACATAATCTGTTTTTTTTTCAATATTTACTTTCTTTTTTCTGTATTTTCCGTTAAAATATAGATTAGGTGTATTTAACAACATAATAAGGAGTGAATAGGATGATATCAAATCAAATTTTGCAGGATACCATTGAGGGGATAAAGGCAATAACAAGAATCGATTTATGTGTTATGGATACCGAGGGAAAGGCATTGGCTTCAACTCTTCGGGAAACGGAGGAATATGAGGAATCGGTGTTGGCCTTTGTGGATTCTCCGGCGGAGAGCCAGATGCTTCAGGGTTATCAGTTTTTTAAGGTCTTTGATGATAACCAGTTGGAATATATTATTATTGCCAAGGGTGAGGCCGATGACGTTTATATGATTGGTAAAATTGCGGCCTTTCAGGTGCAGAACCTGCTGATTGCATATAAAGAGCGGTTTGATAAAGACAATTTTATCAAAAATCTGTTATTGGATAATCTGTTATTGGTAGATATTTACAATAGAGCCAAAAAGCTTCATATTGACACAGATGTGAAACGTATAGTATTTATAATAGAGACGAAGAATGAGAAAGATACCAATGCATTGGAGACAGTGCGTAATATTTTTTCAAGTAAGGCGAAGGATTTTGTGACAGCTGTAGATGAGAAGAATATTATTCTTGTCAAGGAAGTGAAGCAGAATGAAAACTATGAGGATATGAGCAAAACAGCCAAGGTTATTGTGGATATGTTGAATACTGAGGCGATGTCCTCTGTTCACGTTGCCTATGGTACCATTGTAAATGAAATTAAGGAAGTGTCCCGTTCCTATAAGGAAGCAAAGATGGCACTGGATGTGGGCAAGATTTTCTATGGTAATCGCAATATTATTGCATATAGTAATCTGGGAATTGGTCGTTTGATTTATCAGCTGCCAATACCGCTTTGTAAAATGTTTATCAAAGAAATTTTTGAAAATCGTTCTCCAGATGACTTTGACGATGAGACACTTACAACCATTAATAAGTTTTTTGAGAACAGTTTAAATGTATCCGAGACATCGCGGCAGCTGTATATCCATCGTAATACACTGGTATATCGTCTGGATAAGCTACAAAAGAGTACAGGGCTGGATCTTCGTATATTTGAAGATGCAATTACCTTTAAAATTGCTTTGATGGTGGTAAAATATATGAAGTATATGGAATCACTGGAATATTAGGTGATGCAGTGGACGGTGGGGGCTTTAGACCATATACCGTCTGTCGAGAGGGAATACAAATATTTCTATTTGGCTCGTTGTCCGCAGAAATAAAGAGGAAAGGAGCACTGATATGGTAGTGCTTGATCATGTAACTATGCAGTATCCAACTGGCATAAAAGCCCTTGATAATGTCAGTTTCCGTATTAACAAGGGAGAATTTGTGTTTATTGTTGGCAGCAGTGGATCAGGAAAGACCACATTGATTAAATTGCTGCTACAGGAATTAAAAGCTACCTCAGGAGAGATTACCGTTGATAATCAGAGGTATAGTAAGATGAAAAGAAGGGAACTTCCGATGCTGCGACGGAAGATTGGTGTCGTGTTTCAGAATTTCAGGCTGCTGAAGGACAGGACTGTGTTTGAAAACGTAGCGTTTGCACAGCAGGTAATCGAGCGTCCGATGAGAGAAATCAGGAGAGAAGTTCCGGCAATGCTGACTATGGTGGGGCTGGCAGATAAATATAAGCAGTTTCCAAAGGAGCTTTCCGGTGGAGAGCAGCAGAGAGTGGCGCTTGCCAGAGCATTGGTGAATCGTCCGGATATTATTTTGGCTGATGAGCCTACCGGTAATCTTGATCCCAAAACTTCATTGGACATTATGCGGTTGTTGGAGGAAATTAACGAAAGAGGAACTACTGTAGTAGTGGTAACGCACAACAAAGAAGTCGTCAATCTGATGCAGAAACGTGTTATCACCTTAAAAAAAGGCAGAATTATCAGCGACGAAGAAAAGGGTGGTTATATCGATGAAGATTAATACATTGGGATATAGTATCAGGCAGGGTCTTAAGAATATTCGCAGAAATCTGCTTTTTTCCCTTGCTTCTATTGGCACCATGGTGGCATGTCTGTTTTTATTTGGTGTATTTTATTCAATTGTGCTGAATATGGAGCAGGAAATTCACAAGATTGAGGAGTCGCTGACTATTTCCGTTTTTTTTGAGGAGGGATGCAGCGAAAACCAGATTCAGAATATTGGTAATGAACTCAAAAAGATAGAGAATATTGACACCATTAATTATATATCTGCAGATAAAGCATGGAATCAATACATTGAAGACGTATATGGCGGTGATAGGGAATATGTAAATTCCGTATTTGGAGAAGACAATCCTTTGGTGAATTCTTCATCATACGAGATGACATTGAAGGATATAAGTCTTCAGCAGCAAACCGTTGAGCAGCTGGAACAGATATCGGGTATCCGTAAGGTTTACAGCAGTGACGATACGGCCAAAAGCCTGGATTCGGTTAGCCGGCTGGTAGGCTATATGTCGGCCGGTGTGATTATCATACTGCTGCTGGTATCACTGTTTCTCATCAGTAATACCATTACCATTGGTATATCTGTCCGTAAGGAAGAGATTGCCATTATGAAGCTGATTGGAGCTAAAGATTTGTTTGTTCGGGCACCTTTTTTAGTGGAGGGAGTGATTATTGGTCTGATTGGTTCGATTATTCCTCTTGGCATTGTATATTTTGCATATAATGGCATGACACGGTATTTGACTGAACAGTTTTCGATTATTGCCAATCTCATTAAATTTGTGCCGATTGGAGAAGTATTTCGTGGAATGGCACCTATCTCTATTCTTTTGGGTGTAGGTATTGGTTTTTTTGGAAGTTTAATTACGACGCATAAACATTTACGGGTATGATGACAAAAGGAGGCTTGTGTAATGTTTGGGAAGAGAAAAGGGATTTTTAGAGAAAAAGTACTTAGCTGGCTTATGGCAGTGTCATTAGCGTTTGGAGGCATTTGTTATTCTGATTTTACGAGCTTTGCAACATCCGAGACAACGGAAACAACAGAGTCAACGGAAACGACAGAAGCAGCCGGTGGCGGAGAGACACAGGGTACGGATAACGGTACTGCTGATGCCTCTGTGAGTAAAGCGAGAGAGGATGCCAAAGAAGCCAAGAGCAAAAAACGACAGGCTCAGGAAATTTTGGATAACCTGAAAAATGCAAAAGAAAATATTGAGACCTATATCATTGAACTGGATAAATCATTAAATGAATTGCAGATTGAAATCAGTCATCTGGAGCAAAATCAGAAAAAGCTTGAGGAGTCAATTGCCGAGTCGGAAAAGAATCTGGAAATTGCGAAGGGAGCACAGGAGAATCAGTATGAGGAAATGAAAAAGCGTATACAGATGGTATATGAATCTGGAGACAAACAGTATTTGGATATACTGTTGACAGCCTCTTCCATGACGGATGTGATGAATAAGACAGAGTATGCTGCCCAGGTATCACTGTATGATTACAATATCCTGCAGAAATTGAAGACGGCTAAGGAACAGGTCGCCAATTTGAAGATGAAATTAGACCGGGATTTGGAAACCAATGAGCAGCTACAGGCAGAGGTAAACGAGCAACGAGAAACAATGGAAGCCTTGGTGGCAGAGAAAAGCAGGCAGCTGAGTGAGTATGAACAGTCAATCGCCGGTCAGCAGCAGGAGGTTGCAAAATATGCAGCGGCGCAGGCAGAAGCAGAGGCTATTATTTTAGCAGCAGAGAGTCAGGCCAGCAGCAGTGCTGATAGTGTTTACACTGGTGGAATATTTACCTGGCCGGTTCCGGGATACAACCATATAACGTCATATTTTGGTGGCCGTGAGGCACCTTTGGCGGGTGCCAGCAGTAATCACAAGGGTATAGACATTGCCTGTGACACAGGGGCTTCTGTTGTAGCTGCTTCCTCGGGTACGGTCATTGTGGCTACTTACAATTATGCGGAGGGAAATTATATCTGTATTGACCATGGGGGCGGTGTAGTGACTTTGTATATGCATAATTCATCATTGCTGGTATCTGTTGGTGAGGAAGTAGTTGCAGGACAGCAGATTGCGGCAGCAGGTTCTACCGGTTATTCTACGGGACCGCATTGTCATTTTGGTGTGCGGGTAGATGGTACTTATGTGGATCCGCTGGGATATTTGCAGTAGTGTTCACGAAGTTGTAACATTTATTGTATATTATATTACTGAAGCGAATATATTGAATTGATTTTGTGATAAGCGTGAACAGGTTTGCTTGTCGTAAGGTGGATTGCAAGTAGGAAAGAAGGATATAGTGATGAAGAAATGGATGAAAAGGCCAGTGACTGCTCTTGTATTGGCAGCGATGGTTCTTGGTCTTGTGGGTTGTAACAGTGTCAAAATGACAACAGCGGATGCGGAGACATCTACCGCTGCGGAGAATCAGACAGTCAAGATGTTGAGTAATAGCGATGTAGTGGGGAAAACCACCAATGAAAAGCTTGAGACAATACAGGGACTGATTGATAAAAATTTCTATTTTGAGGATGAGGATGAACAGACTAAACAGGACGGTATTATTAAAGGCTATCTGGAAAGTCTCGATGATCCCTATTCAGTATATTACACTGCAGAAGAGTATGCGGAATTTATGGAGGATACCGGAGGAGAATATGTCGGTGTTGGTGTGCAGGTGTCACAGAATGTAGATACAAAGGTAATTACGATTATCAAGGTATTTGATGGTCCGGCTAAAGTAGCAGGAATTCAGGCGAATGATGTGATAACCGAGGTGAATGGTGAGGATATCACTACTCAGGATATTGATGCAGTGGTAGATAAAATCCGAGGACCGGAGGGAACTGAGGTTACGGTTACTGTATACCGCGCTTCTGATGCCAAGGACCATGAATATACAATGCAGAGGCAGGCAGTGGAGAATCCTACGGTGGAGTATAAGATGTTAGCCGATAATATCGGATATATTTCTGTTAGCAGTTTCTATGAGGTGACTGGGGCGCAGTACATTGCAGCAGTGGAGGCATTGGAGAGCCAGGGGATGGAAGGTCTGATTGTTGACCTTCGTGATAATGGTGGCGGACTTTTGGATATCGCTGTAGAGATGTTAGATTATATGCTTCCGGAAGGTAAAATTGTATATACTGAGGATAAGGAAGGCAATGTTACCAGTCAGTATACCTCTGATGAGGAGCATCAGTTTACTAAGCCGCTTGCGCTGCTGGTGAACGGTTACAGTGCATCTGCATCTGAGATTTTTGCCGGTGCAATTAAGGATTACGGATTGGCAACGATAATTGGTGAAAATACTTATGGTAAAGGAATTGTCCAGAGAGTATTTCCGTTAAACGATGGCTCGGCAGTGAAGCTTACTATTGCCAAGTATTTTACACCAAATGGAAATGATATTCATAAGGTGGGAATTAAGCCGGATGTGGAGGTTGAGCTGGATGTAGAGGCATACCGGGAATCTGAGGGTCAAAAGGATAATCAGCTGCAGGCAGCAATCGACAATATACTGGAGAAGCTTGGGAAGAAGCCAATAGATGATAACCAGCCAGAGGAGGTTGCTGGTGATTCAGGTGATGATGCCACTGAAAACGAATAGAATTTTATCATGTTATCAACCAAGTGGAGGTTGATGACATGTATAATATAATAAGACTCGACGGAGGTTATACTCCGCCGGGTCTTGTATATTTTTGGGTATGGTGTAATAATTACCTATATTTTTCTATAATGTGAGGTTGTGGTTTTTATGAAAATAAGGTAAAATATTGGAATCTACATAGTACTAAGGAGGCGTCAAAGTGGAAAAGGAATTAGTTATCGTATTGGATTTTGGTGGTCAGTATAATCAGTTGATTGCACGCCGTGTCCGTGAATGTAATGTTTACTGCGAGGTTCATCCGTATACAATGGGAATGGATAGGATTAGAGAAATGAATCCGAAGGGAATCATTTTTACCGGTGGACCAAGCAGTGTGTATAAAGAGGAATCTCCAAGATGTGAGAAGGAGCTGCTGGAAATGGGAATTCCCATTCTTGGTATCTGTTATGGAGCCCAATTGGTGAGCTATCTGTTAGGTGGCAAGGTGGCAGAGGCACCAGTTTCCGAATATGGTAAGACAGAGGTTACGGTTGACCATGATTCGATTTTGTTCGGGGATGTCAGCAAGACTACGGTTTGCTGGATGAGCCATACCAATTATATTGCAGAGGCACCGGAGGGCTTTCGGGTTACAGCTACCACACCGGTCTGCCCTGTTGCAGCGATGGAATGTCCGGAAAAGAAGTTATATGCGACACAGTTCCATCCAGAGGTGATGCACACCGTGGAGGGAACGAAAATGCTGTCTAATTTTGTGTACAAGGTTTGTGGCTGCAGCGGTGATTGGAAAATGTCTTCCTTTGTGGAGGATACGGTTGAGGCACTGCGGGAAAAGATTGGCAGCGGAAAAGTACTCTGTGCCCTGTCAGGTGGTGTGGATTCTTCGGTAGCTGCGGTACTGCTGGCTAAGGCAGTGGGAAAACAGCTTACCTGTGTGTTTGTTGACCATGGACTTCTCCGTAAGGATGAAGGCGATGAGGTGGAAGCGGTATTTGGACCGGAGGGACCGTATGATTTGAATTTTATCCGTGTCAATGCACAGGAGCGTTTCTATGGGAAACTAGCGGGAGTAACGGAGCCAGAGGAAAAACGTAAGATTATCGGTGAAGAATTTATCCGTGTATTTGAGGAAGAGGCGAAAAAAATCGGTGCAGTTGATTTTCTAGTGCAGGGAACCATTTATCCGGATGTCATTGAGTCCGGGCTTGGTAAGTCTGCAGTGATTAAGAGCCACCATAATGTTGGAGGCCTCCCGGATTATGTAGATTTTAAGGAGATTGTGGAGCCACTTCGTCTACTATTCAAGGACGAGGTGAGAAATGCAGGACGTGAGCTTGGTATTCCGGAATATCTGGTGAGCCGTCAGCCGTTCCCGGGTCCGGGGCTTGGAATCCGTATTATCGGTGAAGTGACAGCTGAGAAAGTTCGAATCGTGCAGGAGGCTGATGCCATTTACCGGGAGGAAATTGCGAAAGCCGGTGTAGATAAGAATTTAGGACAATACTTTGCAGCTCTTACCAATATGCGCAGTGTTGGTGTTATGGGAGATGAGAGAACCTATGATTATGCTGTGGCACTGCGTGCAGTAACCACCAGTGATTTTATGACTGCCGAGGCGGCTCAGATTCCTTGGGAGGTGCTGGGAAAGGTGACTTCTAGAATTGTAAATGAGGTGAAGGGGGTTAACCGGGTAATGTATGATTGTACAGGCAAGCCGCCGGCGACGATTGAGTTCGAGTGAGAGGGGGAATCCCTACAAAGCTTGTGGTTATGAGCTTTGTAGGGATTTTTTATGTGGCGGTGGGTACGATTTGGGTACAAAAAATTTAATCCATAGTCTTAAAAGAAATATAAAACCACAAGATACAGCATTTTTAATTGAAAAAAATCAAATCGTAGTCAGATTTATATTGGAAATATTTGATATATAAGCCATAATCCCGTCTCTGATGACAGAGGCGGGAATTTTCATGCCATCCTTCACCCACTTAAATAGCACATTAAATAAGCAGCCAGTGTTGAAAAAAAGAATGTACTCCACCATAGGGTCTTCCTCGCCTTCAAAAGTGGTGAAGCGTCTGTGATGTTCAGGCATAACTTCATTTCCAATCTTTAAAAGTCTCATCAGAAGATCATGTTTATCAAGCAAAATAATAAGTTCCTTGTTCTCTTCGCAGAATTCAAAAATAACATCAATAATACTGGCAAAGTTGGTGTACTGCCTGCTTAAAAGTCTTGTAGCATATTCATTCATTTTCTGCCTTATAAAGGAATCAAGAACATCTTCCTTTGATTCAAAATTACGATAAAAAGTCTTTCTAGAAAGCCCAGATTCAAGAAGAATGAGTTTGACGGTAATCTCTTCAAAAGGAATCTCCTTCATTAAGTTTAAAAGTGTATCAGTTATTATCTGTTTTGAGCGGATTGCTATTGGGTTTGATGATTCGTACATATCAAAAATGTGACACAAAAATGCAAATTAGTATCACTTGTCTCCAGGTTATTGTTTTCATAAATAATATACCATATAATCCGTAAGTGACACAAGTGTTTACTTTTTGGAAAAAGGAGAAGAGAGAATGATTGAGATTATTAATGCAGAAAGAAGATACAAATCAGGCAACGGAGAAATCGTTGCATTAAACAAGATTTCCACTAAGATTGAGCCCAATGAGCTTACGGTAATCCTTGGTCCTTCTGGCTCAGGCAAGAGTACGCTTTTAAACCTTCTTGGTGGAATGGACAGATCCGATGGGGGAAGCATTCTTGTAAACGGGGAAGATATTTCGAAGTATTCAGATAAGAAATTAACTGAATACAGAAGACGTCAGGTAGGGTTTGTATTCCAGTTTTATAACTTAGTAGACAAATTAAATGCCTTTGAGAATGTAGGTATCGCAGCCAAACTTACAGGCGGAGATAATCAGGTGGAAAAAATCCTTACTGAGGTTGGATTAGAGGATAGAATGTACAACTTCCCAAATCAGCTTTCCGGTGGTGAAATGCAGAGAGTGGCCATTGCAAGAGCTGTAGCAAAAACACCAAACCTTCTTTTATGTGACGAACCAACAGGAGCCTTAGATGTGGCAACAGGAAATAAAATATTTGAACTTTTAAAGAAGCTTTCAAAGAATGAAAACACAGCAGTTGTAGTGGTGACCCACAACCCTGAGGTAGCAGAAATTGCAGACCATATAATCCGCCTTCGCGATGGAAATATTATGACAGATGAGAGAGCATAGGAGGGAAAACGGTGAAGTATTTAATCAAAAAAATGTTAAGAAGCGTAAGCTCCTTTAAAATACAGTTCCTTTCAGTTTTAGTGCTCTCGATTTTATCGGTAATTATCTACAGTGGACTTGAAGGCGTGTGGAGCAGTATGGATAAGGAATTCACATCTTATTCAGAAGAAACCAATTTAGCAGACGAGTGGGTATCTGCCAGCTATTTCACAGAGGAAGATGTAAAAGCAGTAAGAAATATGGATGGGGTAGATGAAGTATCCATCAGAACCAGATTCAATGTTGAAAGTAATGGCACTTATCTTTCTTTAGATGTTTTGGACGACAACAGGATAACCTCCATGAAAATAATGGAGGGAGAAAACTGGAATGCGAATTTAAAAAACAGTATTTGGATAGATCAGGATTATGCTGCAGCCTTGGACATAAAGGTCGGAGACAAAATGGAAATAGCACTGGGTGATAAAAGTGTAAAACCAGTGGTTAAGGGAATAATCTTATCTGCGGAGCATACTCATTTTGTTGGGACTACAGACTATTATGCACCGGCTCATAATGAGTATGGCTACGGCTGTATTTCAGAAGATTTAAAGCCAGAACTGGGGCTAATGATTTACGGAAATCTTTTGGAAATCAAGTCCAATGCGTCCGATGTAAAAGAGAATATCAGAGATTTATTGGGAGAAAGATTTATCATCTACTATGACAGAACTACAAATCCGGATGTTTATTTCATTAGAAATCAGGTGAGGAATCTTCGTGCGGTATCAATTCTTTTTTCGGGGCTTTTTATCCTACTGTCAGTGCTTTCGATGAACACCACTATAAGACGAATAATCGGTGCACAGGCAAAAGATATTATAACTTTAAAGGCGCTGGGATTTAGCAATAAGGGTCTTATTATTTACTATTCTATGTACGGATTTGCGGTTAGTTTTTTAGGCGCAGGTATGGGGTTTGTACTGTCCTATCCTTTTACATCGGTAATCAGACAGACACAGATTTATTTGTTCTCACTGACTGAGTGGCCGGTGACTCACACACCGTTTCTTTTGGTGGTAATATTCGTAATCGTATTTTTATGTACTTTGACTTCCGTTCTTGCAGCAGGGAAGACCATGAAGGGTCTGCCTGCAGAAAACAAAGATACTAAGAGTAAGACTAAGGGAGCAAAAATCAGATTTAAGAGAATGGCCTATGGCATGAGATGGTCTGTTAGGGATGGTTTCTCACATAAAACCAGAATTTTTCTTGGAATATTATGTGTAACAGGAAGTTATATGCTCCTTATGACAGGCTTTGGAATGCCTGATTCCCTTACTGCGGTTACAGAGAAAATCTTTGAAAAGCAATACAACTATGAGTACAAAATTAACCTGCAGACAAACCTTTTAAACAGTGGGCTAACACCTCTTTATGAAGAGATAGAAGGCCAGACCATGGAAGTGTTGCAGGCAGGGATTGAGGGAAAAGACAGGGAACTCCATTTTGAACCACTGATGATTATTTCAGAAGGCGAGTATGTGAATTTCAAGACCACTGATGGCAAAAAAATAGAAAATGACGGCCTTTATTTGACTGAAAGAATCGCAGATACACTGGGGCTTGAAGTCGGCGATGAAGTTAAAATTTCTCCATCCTTACATGAGGGAGAAATAACCTTAAAAGTGGCGGGTTTAATCAGCGCAAGTATGCCCCAGTCCATGTTTATAAGAGAAGAGTGCTTCACTTTGGCAGGAGGAAGTTATATGCCTTCCTCAATTCTTACAGATAAAATTAACGATGACTTAAAAGAAGATGTAAGAGTTTCTCAAATCGTGTCCAAGGCGAAGCAAACCAATAACTTAAAAGAATTCAAGGCTGCCATGCTAGGAGTATTTATACTGATGCGTTCCATCGCAGTAATTTTGGTCGTAATTATTTTATATAACCTTGGAACTTTAAGCTTTATAGAGCGAACCAAGGAGTATAACACTTTCAGGGTTTTAGGCTTTCATTATCATGAAATTCAGAAACTGGCATCTGTTGAAAATTTCATGCTTCTAATTATTGGAACTATTTTTGGAATTCCCGCCGGCTATAGATTCCTGCAGACCTACTGCAATACCTTCTCTAACGATACCTTTGTAATCTATCCGGATTTATTTAAAACAAACCTAGTACTCGTATGTATTGTGGTAACGGTAAGCACACTTATTACAACTATGTTTCTGGCAATGAGAATCAGAAAAATTAATATGGTGGAGGCGCTGAAGGCATATTAGGATAATATTGCGGTTTTCCTGCCAGATGATGGATAAAGCAGCTTCATTTTTACCATAACCGATTTTATGGAAATTCGCCTTTTTTTCTGCTATAATATGAGCATAGAAAACGGTATCGTCTTAGATGGGACTTAAGATTATGGGAACAATCGGTATATTGAAGGCTTGCAAAATACCGGAAGACATATCAGTCAGAAGCATTATCAGATGCTGATTGATAAGTTGAATAATTGATTTTGTGTCTATGAAATGGACAGATATGGTCATGATACAAAGGTAAATATAGCTAACGAAGGGAACTCACTATTATGCCAATCACATTAACCTGCATGCTTCCGCACCCGCCGCTCATAGTTCCGGCTGTCGGCAGAGGCGAGGAGCGGAACATTCAAAAGACAATTGACGCATATCATGAAGCTGCGCGCAGAATCGCAGCGTGTCGGCCGGAGACAATCGTTCTCATCTCGCCTCATCAGGTCATGTATGCCGATTATTTTCATATTTCGCCGGGAGAAGGCGCTTATGGGGATTTTGGACAGTTCCGCGCACCCGGAGAACAAATGAAGGTCTCTTACGATACCGCTTTTGTAGAGAAACTGTGTGCATTGGCAGAGGAAAAAGATTTGCCGGCAGGCACTTTGGGACAACATGACAGGAAGTTAGACCACGGTACTATGGTTCCCTTATATTTTGTAAATCAATATTGGACGGATTATCAGCTTGTCAGAGTCGGGTTATCGGGGCTGCCGCTCATCAGGCATTATGAGTTAGGACAGTGTATTCAGGAAACGACGAATGCGCTGAACCGAAAAGTTGTTATTATTGCCAGCGGAGATTTATCACACAGACTGAAAGAAGACGGTCCATATGGATATCGGGAAGAAGGACCTGCATATGACGCCCGTATTATGGATGTAATGGGCAAGGGGGATTTTGGACGGCTCCTGGAGTTCTCCGAGGATTTCTGTGAAAAGGCAGGAGAGTGCGGACACCGCTCTTTCACGATTATGGCGGGAGCGTTAGAAAAAATGAAAGTGACAGCCGAAAAACTTTCCTACGAGGGACCATTTGGAGTAGGGTATGGAATCTGCACATATAACGTATGCGAAGACGCCTATGTACAGCTTGCCCGCAAGACAATAGAAGCCTATGTCCGGACAGGGAAAAAGATAAAAGTGCCCGATGGACTTCCGCAGGAAATGTATGAGCGTCAGGCGGGAACTTTTGTGTCGATTAAGGAAAACGGAAACCTTCGCGGCTGTATCGGCACGATTCAGGCTGTGCAGGAATCCATAGCGGAAGAAATCATCAATAATGCGATCAGCGCTTCTTCCAGAGATCCGAGGTTTTTCCCGATAGAGGATTGGGAACTGGACAAACTGACGATCACTGTGGATGTACTGGGAGAGACGGAACGGATAGATTCTCCGAATCAGCTGGATGTGCAGCGCTACGGTGTGATCGTGACAAAGGGCTATAAACGAGGCCTGCTGCTTCCAAACTTAGAGGGTGTAGATACGGTAGGGGAACAGATTGCGATTGCAAAGGACAAGGCGGGAATCAGTGCGCAAGATGAAGTTGAACTGGAAAGGTTTGAGGTAGTCCGTCATTATTAGAAAACAGCATGGAAGTAAATATTTCGGAATAAGAGAAAGGTGTCGTTATCAGTATGAAAACAGTCTGTCAGGTATGCATGCACCATTGCGCCTTATCTCCCGGTCAAATGGGAATCTGCAGGGCAAGAAAAAATGTGAGCGGTCAAATTATATGTACAAATTATGGGCGGCTAACATCCCTTGCGCTTGACCCGATCGAGAAAAAACCGTTGCATATGTTTTATCC
>CAMWYM010000082.1 GCA_947178475.1 uncultured Clostridium sp.
CGGCAGATGTGTATACGAGCCAGCCACTGCCGCTGAAATAGCACAGCCAAGACTTCCTGTAGTTCCCGGAAATTCTTCATTAATCTTACGTCCCACATTCGTATTCATTGAAGGCGACGGTGTCACCTGCGCCCCGTAGGTGCGCATAACCTCCCGACGGAAAGGCTTTTGCTCATAGGAGCACTTTACCATATATACCTGACAATCCAAATCAAAATAGGAGCATGCCATAGAAAGAGCCGTTCCCCATTGACCAGCACCGGTCTCTGTGGTTACACCCTTTAAGCCCTGCTGCTTTGCATAATATGCCTGCGCAATAGCAGAGTTTAATTTGTGACTGCCTGATGTATTATTTCCTTCAAATTTGTAGTATATATGTGCCGGCGTGCCAAGCTTTTTCTCCAGACAATATGCCCGAACCAGCGGAGAAGGGCGGTACATCTTATAGAAATCGCGAATCTCCACGGGAATATCAAAGTATGGAGTTGTATCATCCAGCTCCTGTTTTCCAAGCTCCTCACAAAAAATACCAGAAAGTTCCTCCAGCGTTACCGGCTCCAGTGTACCCGGATTCAAAATCGGTGCAGGCTTTTTCTTCATATCTGCACGCACATTATACCACTGTGTAGGCATCTCCTTTTCTTCCAAATAAATCTTATATGGAATCTCACTCATTTCTTCTATACTTCCTTTCCTTTTATATTTCTTCTGTCCTTCATTAGTGTACATAACAAAAAGCTGCTCCACTCAAGAACCGGTAAATGCTCTTTCCGTGAAACAGCTCTTGTGCTTAATACATTTTAATTGCTTCACAAGCATATTGTCAAGACAAACTAAAACTATTCCTCTGCTTTTTCATAATCCTTACAATTCCTACACTCCTGTCTTTTTACAGACCTCTCTTAGACAGCAGTGCTCACAGTCTGGTTTTGTCCTTGCCGTACATACCGCCCTGCCATGATAGACCAGCCTGTGACAGAAATCACTGCCCTCTTCCGGAGGGATAATTTTCCATAGCTCCATCTCTACCTTCTTAGGCTCCTTAACTCCATCCACCAAGCCCATACGGTTTACCAGACGGATACAATGTGTATCCGTGACAATGGCAGGCTTTCCGAAAACATCTCCCATAATCAGATTAGCACTCTTTCTTCCCACACCGGGCAGTTCCAGCAATGCATCAAAATCCTCCGGCACTCTGCCCTCATACTTCTCCTGCAGCACCTTCATACAGGCACTGATATCCCTTGCCTTGCTGTGACCAAGACCGCAGGGCTTCACAATTTTCTCAATCTCCTCCACCGGAGCCCCCGCCAATGCTTCTACAGTGGGATATTTCTCATACAAGCCTTCCACCACAACATTTACTCTTGCATCCGTACATTGCGCTGCCAGACGAACACTGACCAGCAGCTTCCATGCATCGTCATAATCCAGCGTACAGCCTGCATCCGGATATTCCTGTTTTAACAAATCAATAATCGCCAAAGCTCTCTGCTTTTTGGTATACCTCATATGTCTTCCTCTTTTCCGTACCTGCCGCTTTGCGGCACTCGCCGTCATTGTATTCCGGATTTCCGACTTCTAATCCAATACCGATTTAATCGCTGCCAATAAGCCATCATAATCCTCATACGCCGCATATTCCGGATTATCTGCTTTTATCTGCTCCGTACTCTTGAACAAAAATCCCGCTTTACTCGCCTTAATCATACCAAGATCATTATAGCTGTCACCACTGGCAATAGTTTCGTAGCCAATGGATTGAAGTGCCTTTACCGTGGTATATTTAGACTGCTCACAACGCATCTTAAAGCCGGTAATCTCCCCATTATCCGCAACCTCTAAGGAATTACAGAAAATAGTGGGCCAGCCAAGCTTCTTCATCAACGGCTTTGCAAACTGCTCAAACGTATCACTGATAATAATTACCTGCGTCAGAGAACGCAGTTCATCCAGAAATTCCTTTGCTCCGGGAATCGGGTCAATCTTTGCAATGGTATCCTGAATTTCCTTCAGTCCCAGTCCATGCTCCTTCAAAATGCCCAGCCTCCAGGTCATCAGCTTATCATAATCCGGCTCATCCCGTGTTGTCCGCTTTAATTCCGGAATCCCACTGGCCTCGGCAAAAGCAATCCAAATCTCCGGCACTAACACACCCTCTAAATCCAAACATACAATATTCATCTTAGTATTCCTCCATCATTATCTCAATAGTATACGGCTATCCGCACTTTATTTCCGCAAGCAGCAAGCCAAGTGGACACGCCTGCATGTCCATTTTTACTTCTGCCCGCTGAACTTCATTATATCTTACCACAGATGACCACCATGTTCCAACCATTTTTTATTTATTTTGTAAATTGTCAGAAAATATTAGCACTCACCTATTGACAGTGCTAACAATTTGTGTTATAACATATTTACAGGTTAGGAAATGGAACTACCTGAATAAAATAACAAAAGCCTACAGACGATATCTATAGACTATATTAAAGGAGGAATTTTCATGTTAGTACCAAGTATTTTTTCAAATGACTTATTTGACAACTTTTTTAACGACACCTACAGACCAAGTGAGCATTTTATCCACTCAGCAAATTCCAGAGATTTAATGAACACGGATATCAAGGAATTTGAAGATAAATATGAGTTGGGAATCGAGCTTCCGGGATATCAAAAGGAAGATGTAACTGCCAGTCTTAAAGAGGGTTACCTTACCATCGAGGCAGAACGCCATGCCGATAAGGAGACAAAAGAAGGCAAATATATCCGCAAGGAATGCTTTACCGGTAAGTGCCAGCGAAGCTTCTATGTAGGTGAGCAGGTAACTCAGGCTGATATCCATGCAGCCTTCAACAACGGCATTTTGTCCATCACTGTTCCTAAGATTAAGGAACAGCCCAAGGTGGAGGAGAACCACTATATTGCAATTGAGTAAGGCATATCGTTCACAGCCTGCTCCAATATAGCAAGGTCAAGTCACTACTAAATCTTTACACCAGATAACCAAGATACCCTGCCACCGCTGTATATTACAGCCCTCGGAGTCACCATACTCCGTCCAGAGCTATACTGTACTTGCCGGCGCAGGGTATTTCACTATATATTCTCCGGTCGGAATTTCTTCCTTCCAAGCAGGATACATATAATACACAGTACAAGCATCACCAAAACAGACGCCTGTCTGAAAGAGGCTTTATTGTATATCTGGTATACAAAGTCTGGATAGCTTATTATTATGCTAAAAGCTATTATCAAAATGCCCCCGCAAATTTTCACGATGACGGTACCTGCCTTCCAAATTGAGGGATTATTACTTTTTGTAAGCTGCTTTCTATATTTTATCTGTGGAGTGTCTTCTCCATTAGATATAAATGGATATAGCCTGCAGGGTATCGTCACCAGCAGTATCAGATTTAATAAAACGAAAAATCCAAGATTAAAGACAAACAGCTCCACTACCGGTATCTGTCCATACATATCGGCGGTATATGGTGTATCCCTTACGAGACTGACAATATACTCCTCACGATACACCATCTGTAATACAGTCCGAGCCAACGCATAAATACTTCCTCTGACTACACTTAAAAGAACCTGTTCCCGGTAAAAGCGTTTCCGGCAGAAACCAAAGTTTATGTATCTGCCATAATGCATAAAGCTATAACCTGTGCTTCCAGAATAATTTAAAACGGAAACAAACACTATATCGAGGAGATATACCCAACTCTCTCTTTTTGAGAAGAAAAGGACTCCCAGCAAAGCTATATTCATTGTAATTATCTGACTTATTACATCACTAACCATAAAGAAATTGAACATTTTATTTTTCAAATCAAATCCCCCTCCTTCCAGATTGACGATACCCGTATGTACATAATGACACAAAGCACCAGCAGCACTGCACTGATATGCATATAGTACTTATCCAGCAAAACACCTCTGTATACCATAGCTGCACTCAAAACTATCGGAGCAGTCACCACCATACTCACAAATATCAGCGTCTTCAACACATCATTCTCCACAGCACTTCCAGACAAGAGCAGATACTGCAGCAGCTGCACCAGCACCACCATTACAACGGAATATACAGGTAAACCGGAATATTTTAGCAGCATACAGATAACATAATAGAGCACGATAGCTGCAGCGCTAATTGCACCAATCAGCTTCGCCGCCTGCCAGTCTGCAGTTCTGCGGTTCCCTCTGCGGTAAAAATCAAATACCCGCTTAAAGGCAATCTCATAGCAATGCCCCCATACAACAAGAAAACAACTCTGCGCCAACCAGGTAATGATAATTAACAGATTTCCCTCAAGCACCTCCATCAAAACCACCCCATTCCTTAGTACCCTCAAAGGTAAATGCAGTAAACAAATCCTGTAATGGTAATGATGAAACAGTAAAACCCTTTTCCTCTAACTGCTTTTGCTCCTCACCAGTAATCACATCATATATATCATATTCCATAACCGTCCCCATCTGTTTCCTATGAAGAATATTTTTACCGGCAAGACTGCTTTCCATATCCGTTCTGCCCACACATTTGTAGGATTTACTATAGATATTTTCCATGTCCTCATTCAATATCAGCCTGCCCTTATCCAGTATGATCACTCTGTCAAACAGCGCTGTCATCTCTTCTATCAGATGCGTGGATAGAATAAAGGTTCTAGGCTGCCGTTCCTGCTCTTCCAGCAGAATTTTATAAAGACTCTGTCTTGCCGTCGCATCTAATCCTGAATAGATTTCATCAAGCAGCACAACCTCACATCCACTGCAAAGCCCGATAATTATCCCTACCATGGTTTTCTGCCCCTTTGCAAGGGTTCCATATACCGCTTTGAGGTCAACGTCGAAGAAATCCAACAGCTTCTCCTCCAAATCCCTATTCCAATCCTGATAAAATTGACCCGCATAATGCAAAATATACCTAACCTTCTTGGTATCAAAGGCATCAATATTATCACTCATGAAACAAATCTGGCTCAAAACACCCTCATTCTCATAAACCTCCTCCTCCAGCACCCGAATCTCACCGCTGTCTGGCAGATATTTTGTACAGATACAGTTCATCAAGGTTGTCTTTCCTGCACCGTTCCTTCCTAAAAGTGCATATATACCTCCTGCTTCCAACTGAAATGACACACCGTCAAGTACTGTCTTATCAGCAAATCCCTTTGTCACCTCTATGCACTCCACTGCAATCATTCTCCATTCCTCCTATCTTTGTAACCAATTTTCATAATCTACTTTACACTATCCTTTGTAATCACCTTTGTTGGGCCGCCTGTGCAGCTCACTCCTCACTGTTTTCTCCAAGCTGATTGATCATTTCAATTAAATCCTGCTTTGTAATATTCAGCTTCCCTGCTTCCTCCAGCAAAGATACCAGAGATTCGTTAATGAATCGTTCCTTTGCCTTTTTTTTGATTTTTTCCTTGGCCCCTGATGCCACAAACATACCAATTCCCCGTTTTTTATATAAGATTCCCTCGTCTGTCAACAGGGCAAAGCCCTTACGTGCAGTCGCCGGATTAATCTTATACATTGCAGCAAATTGATTGGTGGAGGGAACCTGCTCTTCCTCCATAATATGGTCCTTCAGAATCTCTTCCTCCAGCCATCCTGCCACCTGCATAAATATCGGGGTCAGGGAGCTCTCATCTATCTCCATCCCATACCTCCATTCCTCTGCTTCTTGTACTATTATTTATTCTTCGTTATATGATTAGTTAGTTACTCAAGTAACTAACCTCGGATAAAGAATACACCCATGATTTGTATTTGTCAAGCATTTTTCTTATTCCGAACTTTCTATTTTCCAAGTCTAAGAGCAGCACCAAGCTGAAATACAAGACATTCCGGCTTGGCACCGCCCGTATAAATAACAGTTTCCTGCTCCAAATTCAAAAAAACAAAAATTTTCTTAGAAGCTGTGACCGTCACCGCCTCCTCCACCGCCTCCACCGCTGCTGCCCCCTCCAGAGCTTCCTGAGCTCTGCGGACTGTAGGTCTTGGTTTCATGGGTGTAATCTGCCCGGAAATCACTCAGCTTCTGGTCAACAAGAATGCCGCCAAACAATTCGGAATCCGTCGGCTTCTTTGCCCTTGAAAATGCTTTTACAATAAAATAATTAATAAGCAATGCCAAAATAACGGCAAGAAATCCGTTACTTATATATTTCATCGGCTGGGCTATTTTATACCCCTGAAGCAGAGTCAGCTCCTGTTCATAAACACGCCATGCACAGGTATAATAGTCCCCGTCAGAAGCATAGGTATACACATTATCGGTAATTGTATCCGCATATGCGTCTGTAATTGTTTTGTAAACCTGACCCCTGCTATAAATCCAAATCTTACGGTTATCCATATCAATCAAAAAAACCGTTCCGCTGTCTGCTCCGAAGGTCTGACTGTAATAATTTTCAATATAACTTCTCGTGGTTGTTGTATTTTTCTCAATTGTCTTAAACGCCACATTGCCGTATATGGTAATTTCCTGCATCTTCTGCTGTAGACTGCTCTCCTGCTCACTGGTCAGCAAATCCGCATCATCTTCCACAACCAGCTTATAACCGGTATCCGGGTTACTATAGGAAGCAGCGTTTGCGTTAATTTCTGACAATCCAAGAAGCATAATCACTCCGATAACGACAAAAAATATTCCGTTCCATTTCCAGTCTTCATGCACAGATTTACGCACGGTCGTCACCTCCCTGGTAATCAAATTGTGGCAGCCTTCTTGTAGCCAGAACATTGTATTTCTTTATTAAATCCAGCAGAGTTAAAAATACGGCTCCCAGCGAGAGAATGGCTCCACCGTAATAGTACAAATCAGACACCGGATTCACAATAATAATCAATACAGACAACACTATAGCAAGCACTGACCACAGACTTCCCGGAATACCTTTTTTGCCTTTTGTCTCTCCTGCCCTATTCGTTCTGTTTCCATGATTTCTCCTAAGTGCTTCAAGTGCACCCTTATCATCCTCATAGTTCTCTTTTACCTTAATTTCATTCATTTCTATCAAATGCAGGATAATACAGATAAAAGATATAATGGAGACCGTAATCAATAGAGAAGTCGGTTTTACTGTAAATATCATATTGAGCAGAAAAAAGATGGGAATTGCCAGCAGCAGGGAACCTGTCATATATTTCTTTATATCCACCGGCAAATCTGCCACCACCTTGCCCGTCTGTCCATTCACCGTCGCATAGGCTACACGGTCTTTATTCCGATAAGAGAGAAACCACACAGGAAACATCGCCGCATCTACGCCCTCGGTTTCCGTACCGAATATGCTCTTTAATGCCCGGTCATCATCCTCTAACTCATAGGGTTTCATTTCCGAACGTTTTTTCACAAAACCCTTTGTCCCCCGTACCGCGGTATCTATTGCATCTTCCTTATAAACTCTGGACTCAACATCCGATGTATCCGCATAAAATCCACTCAGATAAGACGGCACAAATTTTCTCAGTTTTTTCACGTCAAAGGGAGCTATCCGTTCACTGATATTATCCGCAAAGGAGGACGATGCGTCATAGGACAGTCCCTTGTAATATGCATCCAGATAGGCATGAAGATTATAATGACTGATAATAATGTAATCGCCCCTTCTCTTTTCCTTTTTGCCATGCATAACAATATCACCCTGCTGCTTTAAATCAAAAATCCAGTAAGGCATATAGATTCCCCGAAAACTGTCAATATGCTTCTCATCCTTTAATTCCTTTGGTGCAAAAATTGCATACTTCATCGTCTTGGCATATGCCTTTTTACAGTCCGTCTTCGTCTTCTTAAACGGAATAATAAATCCCGGACTTTGCTGTCTCTTAAGCCTGCTGTCCAATATTGTTGATGCCCCGCAAAAGCTGCAAAAGCCCGCCGCTGTATTATCCATACTGTATATCTCACCACCGCACTGTGGACAGGTAAACACTGTGACCTCATAGGAATTATCTTCTTCGGCATCCTTCTCCTTCGATATCGAATACGGGTCAAATTCCGCATTACAATATGCACAGGCAAGCTGTTGGGAAGGAATATCAAATTTCAGATTCCCTCCACAATTCGGACATTCGTACATCTCTCCCTCTCCTCTCAAGTAAAAATAATTATCACTTCCGGACTTCTAATCCGTTAGAATAAGAATATCATAAATCTATGTAGCTGTCATCACGCATATTCTATCCGGTTCTTTCCGGTCATTTAATTGCTTCCCGCTGTTATAGCTTGTAATCCTATACATAATTGTAGAGCTTATAACTGCAAGAAGCAATCCGCACCGTTACCTCCAAATCACCCCCAGAATAAATCCTGGTTCCAAATCAAAGTTGATATTCCTCAAATCAGCCACTGTATCTATATACAGTTATATACACTGTGTCAAGCACAAAAAAACGGAAGGTTTTTCCTTCCGCTCATACTATAATATTCTCTTTAATTTCTTAATCAGTCCCTCATCTGCCGGCAGCCAGTCTACGCTATCCAAATTCTCCTTTGTCAGCCATTTTGCCGCTTCATGCTCCTTCAATGTCAGTTCCCCGGATAAAACCTCACAAAGAAAGCAATGCATAGTCAAATGAAACTGCGGATAATCGTATTCTACAATATCAATTTTCTCTCCGACTTTAATCTCAGTATCTAACTCTTCTCTAATTTCCCGGACAAGTGCCTCCTCCGGTGCCTCGCCCTGCTCTATCTTACCACCGGGAAATTCCCAGCCGTCCTTAAATTCCCCGTATCCGCGCTGGGTTGCAAATATTTTGTTCCCATCCTGTATGATTGCCGCTACTACTTTGATTGTTTTCATCCTTGTGGTCTCCTATATTATTCTCTATTGTTTAAGCGAATGTTACGTTGTCTAAATAATGTGAAAGTGATAATACATATACTCCAATTCGAGTTATTCCCCTGTTATATAATCATAAATATCATCCCGAACAGGCACATCCAACTGGTAGGTTATCTCAAAGGCATCATCTCTTGTGGATTTCATATAAATTGGTTCCGGCTCACCAACCGCATACATTTCTCCAAGAAAATAAAATTCCTTTGTCTCCTTATCATCCTTATTCTTCCGCACAAATAAGAATATTCTATTTGCCTCGTCTTCCTGAGTTTTCTTATATATATGTAACACATCACCAGATGTAATTTTTCTAGGATGCTTGGACAATGCAATCAGCTCATTTTTTGACAAGAACCGGTCTTCATAAGCAATTGCGTCATCTGCCTTTTCATAGTTAATAAATACCGGCAATGTCTTTGTATCGGCATCGTAAAAATACCCACCAATATTTTGTGCATTCATATTTCTTTTCCAATTTAACAATCGGCATACATCTTCATAGGTATATTTTTGATAGAGCTGGAAATTGGTATCCTTGTAACGCTTAGAATAGTATTTTTGATAACGCTTCATACCAAAATCCACCAATTCATAAACCATATCTGCAAACACCTTATTTTTTAACATACTCTTGAAATGTGTGCTAATCTGATAATCTCCTTCCCCCTTGGATTCCATAAAGACACAACTTGCAAACTTTTTCTTTTCTTCCTTCTTTGGAAATGTATTTGTCAGATTCAATATAACCGATTGCTGCTCCTGCTCAGTAAGCTTAATCCCATACTTTCTCATTAGCGCTGTTTTGAAAAAATTCATGACATTCGTTTGAGCTAGCCTTAAATCTTGTAACATTTCCAATTCATGAATCCGTTTCCCTTTGGCAACCTTTCTTGATAAATACTCAATCACCGCTTCTTCCTCTGAAGATAAGTCTGTAGTATATTCGTCTTCGTATTTTACCAAAAAGGAATGATATGAACCTAATTTTTCAAAGATTTTTGTAATATCTATCTCCCCATATTCCCCAAAATCTTTGATAGATGGAATTCGCCCTAATTTATATTTCAAATTTTGATAAGATTCCCTAATTAACTTCATATCATTTGTTTTCGCAGCATCAATGGAAGCATAAATCCGCTTCTTAGAAATCTCATCAAAATGAATGGTAGAGCTTCCCGGAATCACCTTAGAACCTTCACGAACATATCGTCGAATTGTATCTTTATTATAAGAACGGTCGCCTGAAAGGGCAATAGGAATCATAAAATTGTTCATATAATTTCCAATAAAATCTAAGATAACAACATATTCTTTTCCTTCTGCTTTTCTCAGTCCCCGTCCCAGCTGTTGGATAAATACAATGGGACTTTGTGTCGGACGAAGCATAATTACCTGATTTATTTCTGGTATGTCCACACCTTCATTGAAAATATCAATAGTAAAAATGTAGTCCAATCTGTCTACTCTATCGTCATTTGTCAATCTCTCAATACACTCTTCCCGCTTACTCTGGGAGTCATCGCCACAAAGAAATTCTGTATGATACCCACGGATATTAAACTGCTCCGATAATGCAATCGCCTCTTCCTTTCTGCTGCAAAATATCAGACCTTTTACACGTTCACCACTGTATCCATAATAATTTGCCTTTTCTATTACATAATCCACACGTTCATTACAAACCAAATTAGCAAAATTACGCAAACCTGTACTGTCATCAAATATTTCACCATTAATTTCCAAATCAGTGATACCAAAATAATGAAACGGGCAAAGTAAATTTTCCTCTAATGCCTGCTGTAATCGAATTTCATAAGCAATATTATGGTCAAACAAATCATAAATATCAAAATCGTCAGTCCGCTCTGGACTAGCTGTCATACCAAGCCAGAACTTTGGTTCAAAATACTGAATAATTCGTTGATAGCTATCAGCTCCGGCCCGATGCACCTCATCAATAATAATAGTGTCAAATTCGTCTTGTTTAAAGCGTTCTAAATTCTCCCTTTTTGCCATCATTTGCATAGTAGAAAACAAATAATCTGCCTTGTAGTCTTTGGAATTACCAGAAAGAAGACCAAAAGTCTTTGTATTGCCAAACACCTTTTTATAGCTATTAATTGCCTGCTTTGCAATCTGCTCCCTATGTACTAAAAATAATGCCTTTCTAGGATTCTTCTCTCGAAGTGCAAATGCAGAAGCATAGGTTTTTCCAGTACCAGTGGCAGAAATTAATAATGCTCTTTGAGCACCCTCATTTTGTAATTTCTGCAAATTGCTGATAAATGCAATCTGCATAGAATTGGGCTGCAACCGGTACTGGTCAATAGAGGGAATCCCTGCCTGTTTCGCTATCTTCTTTTGCTTCTTTATCAACTCATAGTTCAAGCGATACCGTTCAATAAAGTCCTCATAAGTTGAAGTATATTCTGACTCCCATAACTCCTGAAATTCTTCTATCATTTGCTGTGCATATTCACCTTGCTCTGTAGATACAAGTCTGGTATTCCACTCTTTATTCTTTGTAAGGGCACTTAATGTCATATTGGAACTTCCGACAATAATACGATAAATTTCCTGTGCTTTAAAAATATATCCCTTTGTGTGAAATCCTGTATCTGAATCGTTTGCTGAATACATTCTAAGGTCAATATTCTTTAGTCCCGCCAATTTTTCTAATGCTCTAGGCTCACTAAAGTTCAAATAGTCGGTCGTCAAAATTCTACCAGGAATATTTTTACGCTCCAGCTCCTCTAGACTCTGTAACAATGGCGTAATTCCCCCCATTGTAACAAATGCAACACTAATAGAAAATTCGTCGCAATTTGATAATTCACTTTCAATAGAAGATAAAACCTTACGTCCTTCTTTATAATTGTTAGAAATAAATTGCGGCTTATAGGCAAGGTTTGAAGGACTGGTGGAGTCTATAAATGCAGTTGTGAGGGATTGGTGAAGTTGGTTGATATGTTGGCTCATTTGTACTTTTCTCCTGATTACAATTTATTATTCGTAAATCCGTTTATAAAATCAAGTTTTCATCATCCATATTCTTTTCATTAATTTTAAAAATTTACAAAATCACGCAGAAATATTCTCCTATACCTTTTCAATGTTTCACAGAAAAATACTCAATCAAAATATCCTTAATATAATTATACCGTCTTGCATAAGAATTTTCCACCCTAATCATCTGCAAATTATGTTGCTCACAGATTGCATTTTTCTTTCTATCTCTTTGAATTACAATCTCATTTTCATAATGCTCTTTTCCATCTAACTCAATTGCAAGAATTGGCAGTTTTGAAGTTGTCCCTTGTTTCTCATACACCACAAAATCAAATCGTCCGGTGTAAAATAAATCACTATAGCTAATATTAGCTCGGAACACTTGTGAAATTGCCACCTTTTTTTCTATTGAAAAAGCATTCTGTGATACAGACAGTATACGCTTTGCAATATTAAGACTTTTAATCTGTTGCACATTACTATACAATTATTTTATCTACACAATACTCGATATTAATGATAATATTTTTTACCTTACCCATAAACTTTTTATTCTCTGTCTTTTTTATAATACTAATTAAAAATGCTCTATATCCATTTAAGTAATTAGTCACTTGATATTTTCCACTAAACTTATTTTCAACACCTGTTTCATTTTTAATATGCTCATTCAATTCACTCACATCACCATTTTTTATTTTCCTCAAACGTTCTTTGTTCCCTTTAAGATAAAAAACAATTCTGTTTATTTCTTCTAACTTTTTACGTGATAAAGTAATTGAATCTGATACAACAAATCCATTTAAAGAGATATATCCTTTTCCTTTTATTTTCTTATCATAGTTTATCTCAAAACCATTATCTTGAACTATTTTTGAAATCCCTTTACAAAATGAATTCTTTAAGATTCTCTCATCTCGACCTGAAAAAAGCAAATCATCCGCATACCTTGTATATTTTGCATTACAAGTGTTACAATATCTTTGGATCCTAATATCCACTTTCCTAAAAACAATATTACTTATCATGGGGGATGGTATACATCCTTGTACAACAACATCATTATAGGTTAAAATATCTGAAAGATAGTTTAAAACTCTTTCTTTTTCGTCCTTATCATCAATTTGACAATAGAATTCTAATGCATCATATACCATACTTTTTGTAATAGTTCCAAAAAAATCTTTCAAATCCAACCTTAAGTAATTATTTTTACAATAAAAATCAGTATGAGGTTCCAAAAAATCATAATAACTAGTTTTTTTAACAAAGCCGCAAGCTGCATCTGAAACTCTAATATTATTCAAAAAATTATTGACCACACTTTTTTGAATTTTATATAAGGGATGCTCCTTATCTATATTATAAATAGTTCTTACCCCTCTTTTTTTAGGAATCAAAACCTCATCTCCATAATATTGAGACTTATCCATTAACACTCTCTTCAAATCTTCTTTTTGACAATTAACTATTAATGATAAAAACTTATCTTCACTTTTTATTTTCCAATTTTTCATAAAAACCTCTCTAACAATTGAAAAGGCTCCTACACGCGGAGCCTGAATGAGTACTTCTCATATTTCGCGAAGCGATAATATATATATATTTATCTGCCTCAGTAAAGGTGAGATTCACCAATTTCAACAGACACACATTGGTTTTTTTCTCTATTA
>CAMWYM010000083.1 GCA_947178475.1 uncultured Clostridium sp.
TTCTACACAAGGCTATTCGTCGGCATCGTCATATGTTTATAAGAGAAAGCGATCCGATCATATACGTTACAATAATCACTGGCCGTCAGCTCCTTCGTCCCCTTGATAATCAGTACATCAGTCCCCACCCCTTCAATCAGGGCACCCATAGACAACAGATAATTACAAAGCTCAACAATTTCCGGCTCCTTTGCCGCTCCCCGCAGGATTGTTCTTCCTCTGGCTCCCACTGCTGCCATGATCAAATTTTCTGTTGCCCCCACACTGGGAAACCGCAGGTGATACTCGCACCCCTGCAGATAAAACGTATTGCAGGATAACTGTTCCCGATGAATGCTTACCTCCACATTCATCTTCATCAGCCCCTCTAAATGAATATCCACGGGTCTCAGACCGATGGCACACCCGCCCGGCATACCAATCTCAGCTCTCTGCCATCTCGCCAGCATCGGACCCAAAAGCAGAACAGAGGAACGGAGCTTTCCCGTCAAAGAATAGGGAAGCGGTTCATAAGAAGCTTCCGTCGTATCCACTGTCAGCACATTACTTTCCAATCGGGTTTTTATATGTAAACACTCCAAAAGACGGCACATAACCTGCACATCCTCTATCATTGGACAATTATGAATCACCGATATTCCGGAGGTAAGCAGCGTTGCTGCCATAATCGGTAATATCGTATTCTTTGAACCCTGAACCCTGATCGTTCCCTTTAGTCTGACCGCTTCTTTTACACTAATCGCCTTCAAGAAAGCCACATCCAATCCCAAGCATATATATTATCATATGCCGGAACATTTATTATGTGACACAGAGACAACCTCTAATATTCTTTCGGCATCGGAATGTGCCTTGCCACCGAAAGCACTAATCCAATTTCTACCAACAGTCCCACCAATGCCGTCCCCCCATAACTGATAAAAGGAAGTGGTACACCGGTTGGCGGAAATGTATTGGTAACCACGGCAATATTGACAATTACCTGTACAGAAATATGGGTAACTACTCCTACTACAATCAGCGCTCCATATAGATCCTTTGCATTTACCGCAATAATCACACAACGCCATATCAGCAGGATAAATAAAACAATGACACAGGCGGCACCAAACAGTCCCAGCTCTTCACAGACAACAGAAAAAATCATATCGTTATGGGACTCCGGTATAAACCCGAGCTTCTGTATACTCTGTCCCAATCCCTTTCCAAACAACCCGCCGGAGCCTATGGCATATAAAGCCTGCAGCGTCTGGTATCCGTTTTCATAATCCTCCGGATGCAGCCAGATTTTAATACGCTCCAATCGATAGGCTGCAATTTTAAGAAAAAATCCCATCACTGCAACCACAAACAGACCAAGCACAATAAACGGTTTTATCTTAGGACTGGTGACAAAGACAATCATTATCGTAATAGCAGCACAGATAATAGCTGTACTTAGATTCTCCTTTGCGATCAGCATAATCGTAATCATCGGCAGCAGCATCACCTGCACCATCTTTTGCCATTGGCTGATTCTTGCAGCCTTGTCTGTAGCCGCATGAGCAGTATAGAGAATAATTGCTATTTTCGCCAGCTCCGACGGTTGAAAAGAAATAAAACCCAATTCAATCCAACGAGCCGCACCATGCGAAACCACTCCCACTACCAGAACCGCAGCCAGCAGTGTAATACAAAAAAGAATCAACAGCACAGATAGCCTCTTCCAGTAATGGTAGTCAAAACAGGATACGATAAGCATTACAAAAAATCCAAAAATTGCAAAGATTCCCTGTCTGACCAGATAATATGTAGGTACACCTGTCTTTAATTCCGCTGTATAGGAACTGGTGCTGTAAATCATGATCAGCCCAAACGCCACAAGGAAAATCACCAGAAACAACAGAGCGTAATCAAAATAATTTCCTCTGTACCACTTTGGAAACAACTTCCCCAATAGAGATTTCTTTTTAGTTCTTCTACGAGGATTCCTATTTGCCATATATTATGCTCCTAACTCATTTACATATTTTTTAAACATATCTCCACGCTGCTCATAACTTTCAAACATATCCCAGCTTGCACAGGCCGGCGACAGCAGCACCGCCTCTCCCGGTTCGGCAGTCTCTGCACAAAGCTTAACTGCCTCCTCCAGGGTATCTACAAATACAAATTCCTGAAATCCGCACTTCTTGGCAGATTCCGCTATTTTTTTTGCAGTTGCACCGAAAAGAACAAGCTTTTTCACCTTGCCGTCAAAGGCGTTGATCCAGTCATCAAACTCTGCACCTTTGTCATATCCACCGCCAATAAGAACTGTCCTGCGGTTCATTGCCTGAATGCCCTTGATTGCAGCATCAGGATTAGTCCCTTTGGAATCGTTATAATAGGCGACACCGTCAACCTCTTTTACAAATTCAATGCGGTGCTCCACCCCTTTAAAGGTTTTAAGCACTGACACAATGGTTTTCATCGGGATTCCCATATAGTAAGCAACAGCGATGCCTGCCATATAATTTTCAACATTATGTCCGCCAAGCAGAATCAGCTCATCCAGACCGATAACCTTAACAGTATCCCCATTTTCTCTTAGTACAATGGTATCTCCGTCCAGGCAGACACCATTTTCCAGACTATGTAAACGGCTGAAAAATATCACCTTTGCTTTCACTCTATTATCCTCTGCCATTGTTCTGGTAACCGCATCATCATAGTTTAACACAAGATAATCCTCTTCGTTTTGGTTTTTACAGACATCCAGCTTTACCGATGCATAATTTTCCATTGTATAATGGCGATTGAGATGATCCGGTGTCACATTTAAAACAGCACTGACATGGGGTTTAAAATCCACAATAGTCTCCAGTTGAAAGGAGGAAACCTCCGCCACCGTATAGGATTCCTCATCCATCTGCAATGCCACCTCTGTATACGGAATACCGATATTTCCTACTACAAAGCTATTGTCTGTATATGCCTTAAATATTTCTCCCACTAAAGAGGTAGTTGTCGTCTTGCCGTTGGTTCCGGTAATGGCAGCCAATCTTCCCGCACCGGCATGATAAGCCAGTTCTATCTCGCTCCAAATCGGAATACCACATTCTCTTACCTTCTCCGCCGTAGGACAGTCCACCGGCACCCCCGGGCTGATCACTGCCAGCTCAATTCCGGAAAGAAGCTCATCTTTAAGCTCTCCCAGCACGACATGAACCCCTTCCGCTTTGTCAAAACGAGAGAGAAGCTCTGCGGTGTCCAAAGAAGTTTTGTCATCATAGAGAATGACCTCCGCTCCCTTTTCCAACAGCAGCCGCCCTGCATTTACTCCACTTATTCCTGTTCCGATAATCAGTATCTTCTTATGATAATCCATAACATCCTCCTTAAAGTGCCACCAGTCCCACCAGACACAGAATAGCTGTCACAATGGCAAAAATCGCAACAACCTTTGTCTCCGGCCAGCCGGAAAGTTCAAAATGATGATGAATCGGTGCCATCTTAAATATACGTTTTCCTGTCTTTTTAAAATAAACTACCTGAATAATAACCGACAACACCTCAACAAAATAGATAAAGCCTACAATCACGATATAGATTGGCATTTTTAGCATAATCGCCGTAGAGGCAATCAGACCACCTAAGGCAAGAGAGCCGGTATCACCCATAAATACCTTAGCCGGGTATACATTATAAACCAGAAAGCCCAGCAATGCCCCCACTGCTGCACAGGTAATCGGCTCAAGCCCTGAAGCAGTGCCAATGGCAACCACAGTAAAAAATGTAGCCGTCAGCACCGTGATAGAAGACAGCAATCCATCCAGACCATCGGTGAAATTAGTTCCATTCACTGTTCCGATAACAACAAAAAACAAAAAGGGATAATACCAAAAGCCCAGATTCCACTCATATCCACCGCCAAAAGGAACAATTACAGCAGTCCCGACTTCGGTATAATTTACCAGATAATAGGCAAAAACAGCAGTGATAAGAAACTGTCCAATCATTTTCTGCCATGCGTGAAGTCCCATGGAGCGCTTCATCACCACCTTGATATAGTCATCCAGAAATCCCACCAGTCCAAAGCCTAATGTCACAAACAAGACCGGCAAAATTACCGGATTACTCTTCACATAAAAAAGTGAGGTGATGACAATACTGCATAGAATAATCAGACCACCCATTGTGGGGGTTCCCGACTTCTTTAAATGGGATTCCGGTCCATCGTCCCGGACAAACTGTCCAAACTTCAATTTTTTCAAAAACGGTATCAGAATCGGACAAAGAACCATACTGATACCAAACGCAATTAGTATTGGTGCTAACACTGTAAAATCCATTTTCATAATCATTCCTACCCTTTTGTAATTTCTTTAACCCTAGTAGTATAATTCTTTTTTTGCATTTTATCAACCTTCCTGTGATGACATCGGTATTTTTTTACTCCACTGTATCTTCAAAATCTATTGAAAATACTGTCTGGGCATCCTCCTCAGAATAATCTGCCTCTATTCCCAGATACGGAAGAATGTTTGAAAACATCTCCGACATCACCGGAGCTGCGATGGTTCCTCCATAGTATATACCAACCGGCTCATCAATTAAAATTATACCGATGACCTGAGGATTATTCGCCGGTGCAAATCCAAGAAATGAAGATATATATTTTCCGTTTCCTCTTGGAAGCTTTTCCGAGGTTGCCGTCTTTCCTCCGACACGGTAGCCTTCTACCTGTCCCTTACTGCCAGAACCCTCAGCCACAACGGCCTCCAATAGCTCCTTCATTGTCTCAGAGGTTTCTTTTTTAATTGCTCCGTCCTTCCTTGTATAGGAAAAATCGACTGTCCGATTTCCACTTTCATCCACAGCATACATTCCAAAATGTGGTGTGATAAGAGTTCCTCCGTTTATCGCAGCACTGGCTGCCCTTAACAGCTGGAGTGGTGTAATCTGAAAGGACTGACCAAAGCTCATGGTTGCCAGTTCCACAGCCTTGACATTCTCCTGCTTATGCATAATGGAGGATGCCTCTCCTGGCAAATCCACTCCTGTCTTTTCAAACAGTCCCAGCTTTTGATAGTTTTTATACATATTGGCAACACCGACTCTTGCTCCCACATCCATAAAAACCGGATTACAGGAATTCATGATTCCCTCCTTAAAGGTCTCTGTTCCGTGTCCTCCAACCTTATGGCAGCGGATTTTCCTATCCTCTACAACCCGGAAGCCCGGACAGCTAAAGGTATCCTCCAGCTTTACAACTCCCTCTTCCAAGGCAGCGGTAGCCGTTACCAGCTTAAAGGTAGAGCCGGGTTCATAGGTATCGTTGATACAGAAATTCCGCCACATATTGTTTAAAGCATCCTGCTTTTCTTTTTCCGTCATTTGCTCCTCTGCTTTGTGGCGTTCTTCTTCCGTCTGTTCCTGTCCTTCCTCCGTTTTCTCTTCTGCTGACTCCTCCTTTAAAGTTGTCTCCGCTTCCTGTGTTGCGGTCTTACTGTATAAATCTTCTACATATACTAATTTGTAGGGTTCATTCAAATTATATTCCGGCACATTGACCATGGCATAAATTTCTCCGTTTTGTGGATTCATCAATACCACGGACACCCGTTTTGCCTGCTTTGCCTTCAATACCTTTGTCGCTGCCTGTTCAGCATATTTCTGGATATTGACATCTATCGTCGTATAGAGATTATTTCCGGAGACAGGTTCTATTCTGCTCTCTGCCTCATTTTCTATCTCCAATCCATTTGCATCGGTCAAGGTAAGAATGCTGCCGGGTATCCCTGCAAGCACCTCTTCATACTCTACCTCCAAGCCTACAATCCCCTGATTATCAGAGCCGGTAAAGCCCAGCACCTTGCTTGCCAGCGAATCATAGGGATAATACCGTTTGTAATCCTCGTCAATCATAACCCCATTAAGATTCATCTCCCGAAGTCGGTCGGCAGTGACCTTATCTACATTGCTCTTGATTTTTTCCCGGATAGTATTGGCCTGAACCTTTTTCTTCACCGTATCTTCATTAAGCTCTAATATACTGCACAATGCCTTTATCACTGCCTCTTCGTCAGTAATCTGTGAATGAATCACCGAAATGGAACATACCGGCTTATTTCCTGCCAGCTCCACACCGTTGCGGTCATAGATACAGCCGCGCTTGGCCTTAATGCTGCGCTCCCGGTCATGCAGTGCCTCCGCCTTATTTAGATAATATTCCGATTTGGCTATCATCAGATAACCCATTCTAAACACCAGTAAAACTAATGCCGTGATAATGAAAAAAGCTGAAATGACTATCTTTTTCCGAGTAAATGTCTTATGCATAAGGCATCCCATGACTTCTTTACTATAACATATTACAAACCCGAACCGGATATTCCTTTCAAATATAAAACCCAGGCATGAATCACTTCTCCCCAAGTAACCCATGCCTTAACAATCTAACAGAACCTGCCACCTGCGGTTCCAAGCTGAATATCATTGTTATTGTGCCGGAGCCTGCTCCGGATTGTCAGCGGCTGTTCCGCCTTCCGCAGTACCGTCACCACCGGTATCCTCCGGAGGGACCTCATCTCCTCCATTATCCTGACTATCCTCCGGTACTGTCGTCTCCGGTGTTCCATCTTCCGGATTTCCCTCACCTGTATCCTGTCCTGCAAGTTCATTCTCCGGTGCTGCTCCATCGTATACAGGTGTAGCCATCTCATCTCCCACATTCGGGTCTCCGCCCTGCTGTGTGGCTTCCGACTGATAAATATTCATATAGGGAAGCAACTCCTCAAATATACTCTGGGCAATTATCGTACCAAGACCCGAGCTTGCCTGATCCTCCACACTAGGCTCGTCCACTGTCACATATACCACAAGCTGTGGATTTTCAACCGGTGCAAAACCGATAAAGGATAACAAATATTTATGATTGCCTCTGGGAAGCTTTTCCGCCGTACCCGTTTTTCCTCCAATGGTGTAGCCCTCTACCTTTGCCTTTTGGGCAGTACCACTGTTTACAACCTCAAAAAGTGCATTTCGCATAAATGCGGATGTTTCCGACGAGATTGTTTTTCTCAAAACCGTAGGCTCAATATTATTAATGATTCCTCCGTTTTCATCCACAATCTGCTTTACCAAATGTGGTTCATAATAATTTCCTCCGTTAATGACCGAACAGAACGCTGTTCCAATCTGCATCATCGTCACGGCAGGTCCCTGTCCAAAGGAGGAAGTTGCAAGCTCCACCGGATTTAATCCGGCTTCGTCGTAAATCAAGCCCTCCGCTTCACCCTGTAAATCTACATAAGTTCTCTTTCCAAAGCCAAATACATCCTGATATTTCGAAAAGGTCTTGCGCCCCTCCGCCTGGGCAATATGCATCAATGCCACATTACAGGACTGCATTAACGCCTGCTCAATAGTAACCTGTCCATGTCCCTCATGGTTATGACAGTTTATTGTGCGATCCTCAACCTCTAAGCTGCCACCACAAAAAAACGTTTCGTCGCCCAACAGCACATTATCCTCCACTGCTCCGGCAATGTTAAAGGTTTTATAGGTAGAACCCGGTTCAAAGCCGTCGGATATAATATAATTCCGCCATGCCTTATTCATACACAGCAGGCGAAACTCCTCTGTCAGACTGTTGATTTTATCCGATGCTGTAATATCCCTATTCTCCAGCACTGCCTTAAGTGCCGCCTTTTCCTCAGGCAGACTGCCGTCCTTATCCGCTTCAAAATAGGCCTTTACCATCGAATCTTCCAGCAGGTAATCTATATATTTATTCTCAAAAAGATACTGTATCGCACTGTCCTCATAGGGCTCATTCAAATCAAAGCTGTTAGAATTTGCCATTGCCAGCACTTCGCCCGAGTTAGGCTCCATCACCAGAACCGATACATTTTTGGCACCTGTTTCCTCCATAAAAGCAGAAATCTTATTTTCCACAATAGTCTGTGCATTTGCATCAATTGTAGAAATAAGATTATATCCGTTCACCGGCTCCTTTGTCGTTCTCTCCACTGACATATCATCCGTAAGATAACCATATTCCCGGCCATTGACTCCGTTTAGTTCATCACTGTAATAGCCCTCAATTCCGCCCTGCCCTACATTACCGCTGACGGTAAAGCCAATGGCGTGGCAGGCAAGGGAATTATAGGGATAATATCGCTGATACTCTTCCTCGAACCAGATTCCTTTAACCTTCTGCCCTTCCTTGGTTGCAATAAATTCTTCAAAGGGTTTTATCTGGTCGTAAGTGAGCCTTTTCAGCATTTTTTTATAAAGGGAGGATTTATCCTCTAACGCCTTTTCAATCTGCTCCTTCGTCATACTAAAGTACTGTGTCAGAGCCTCTGTTGTCGCTTTCTTTACCTCATCGCTCTGCAGTACATTTTTGGGTTCCATAATCAGATTATAGACCTTTTCACTGGTAGCCAGCTGTGTTCCGTTGCGGTCCAAGATATCTCCCCTGCGATACGGAATCTCAATACTGTCGTAGCTCTGCTGTGCCAGCACAATTTTTTCATACTGCTTTCCGTCCTTTAGATTTATCCTTGCAATTTTATAAATCAAAAAGAGCAGAAACAACGTAAACAAAACGATTACAACTACTAATTTTAATTGCATTCTTGCGAGAAAACGTTTTCTCTTAACTGCCATCTTATCACCCGTTTTTATTTTTTTGGTATATCCATAAACTGTTTTACATAGTCCGGATTACTCGCCTCATAGGATACAACTTGTCCCGCTTTGGGGTATACCATCCCAAGCTCTCCTGTTGCCACCGCATATATCTCCGGCAGATTGACCGAGCTTTCCAACTGTTTACTTATCTCATTATTTGTATCTGTCAACTCATTCAAATTGCTTTCCAGCGCTGCAATCTGTCTGCGCTGTTCTGTAATATCCGCCTGTATCGTCAGCATATTAACACAGGATACAAACAGAAATATTGTCGCCGCTACCAATGCAGCCGTATATCTCAAATCAAATGCTTTTGCTCGATTTCTATTGCGCTTTACCCGTTCGTTTTCCGAACGTTGTTCTCTCTCCTGACGCCTTGGGCGTTCAACTCGTTCAGGCATTGGATTCAGCTGTCTTGCTGCATTGCCTTCTATATAATATTCTCTTTGATTATATCTTTGACTCAATCGCTTCATTCCCCTCTTTTAAATACGTTTTATCATTAGTGATATCCCGTACCTTTTTCTTAATGTATCTATACTAAATACCAATCACGCTTTCTCAAATATCCTCAGCTTTGCACTTTTGCTTCTACGATTCTCAGCAATCTCTGTCTCCGAAGGTAAAACCGGTTTTCTCGTAACCACCTTTCCTTTGGACACTTTCCCACAAACACATTTAGGAAAGTCGGGAGGGCACGTGCAAGGATTTTCGTTAGTTCTAAAAATCCTCTTTACTATCCGATCTTCTAACGAGTGGAACGTAATGATGCAAATTCGGCCCCCTGAATTCAACAGGTCTATCATTTGGTCAATGGATTGTTCAAGAATGGTCAGTTCCTGATTTAATTCAATCCTGATAGCCTGAAAGGTTCTTTTCGAAGGGTGCCCTCCTGCAGACCTAGCTCTAATTGGTATAGCAGCCTTTATGATGTCATTGAGTTCATCAGTGGATTCAATGACTTTGTTTTTTCTTGCCTGACATATATGCTTGGCAATATTTTTGGCAAATTTTTCTTCGCCGTAATCTCTGATCACCCGGTAAAGTTCCATTTCCGAATAATCGTTAATTATATCTTTAGCAGTCTTTTCCTGCCTCTGATCCATTCTCATATCGAGAGGAGCATCCTCTCTGTAGGTAAACCCCCGTTCCGGTGTATCCAGCTGATAGGAGGATACCCCCAGGTCCAAAACAATACCGTCGACTTTGGAAATACCAAGTCCACGCAGGACCTGAGGGGTTTTCTGAAAATTGCTTCTTACAATGTCAATCTTTACTTTATCTTGATATGGTAATAGCCGGATGCCCGCCGCCTCAACGGCAGCTGCATCCTGATCTATTCCTATGAACCAACCTTTATCGGACAAGCACTCACACACATAGAATGCATGTCCTCCACCCCCAAGGGTGCCATCCACATAAATCCCATCTTCTTTTATCTGTAATCCTTCAATAGTTTCCCTCAGTAACACTGACTTATGTGAAAATTCCAACGTATATCCTCCCTATACCCTCCGGCAATCAGATAATGATTCCCAGATTCTCGATTCCCTGAGCCAACTCATCGAAATCAACATTATCAATATCGTTCTCCTCTTCCCATTTCTCCTTACTCCAGATTTCCGCACGTTCACCGACACCTACAATCGTGACATCTTTAGTAATACCTGCAAATTCTCTCAGTACGACAGGAAGCAGGACTCTTCCCTGATTGTCAATCTCACAATCAGTGGCACCAGCCTCAAAAAATCGTTTGAACTTTCTTGCGTTTTTATCAGTCATTGGAAGCTGCCTTAATTTGCCTTCAAATATCTCCCACTCATCATTGGGATAAGCAAAAAGGCATCCATCTACTCCCCTTGTTACCACAAAGGACATTCCCAGTTGTTCTCTCAGCTTTGAAGGTACGATCATTCTGCCCTTAGCATCAACGGAATGATTGTATTCACCTTTTAATCCCTTGGACACGATCCTCACCTTCCTCTCGCCATCCTTTATCTTCTCCGAAAGTGATGATGCATTCGGCAAATCCACCACAATCCGCCACCAGTTACCACTTTTCACCACTTACAACCACTATTTTAACTCAAAGGGTTACATAATGCAAGAAGAAAAATTCTCAAAACCCCCATTATTCCATTGTAAATTTATCCAAAATTTTTTTCGTTTTTTTGTGCAAATAGTATACTTTCGGTCATATTTTTTTCGTTTTTTTGTGCAAAAAACAATATATTGTGTTTTTATCTTTCATCCACAACTATATTTTGTATTGTATCTTTTAAGATTCATTTTCTCTGTCTGAGAAATTTGATGTACACAAAAAAAGTGGGATTTCCTCCCACCTGACTATTCTCTCCTCCACTTGATGATTTACTCAAATGCCACCAAAAAAACTGCCATACAGGATAATATACTTCCCTTCAGGCAACAAATGTTTTCTTCTTCCACTTGTCACCCAAAGGAGAGACATTATCCGGTATGGCAGCCTTATCATTTTATCCGACCTGCTTGTCCCAACTTATGCAGGTAAAGCTTTCGTTATCCATTCTACTGCTCTTTCTTCTGTTCCTCCCTATATCTGGAAATCCCGACTCTTCTGTAGATAATAAAGGCCGATGCCGCCAGCACGCAGACCGCTGCCAACAACTGGGATACCTTTATCCCCAAGCCTGGTACAAATAGTGAATCTGTCCGCAGACCCTCAATCCACACACGTCCAAGTCCATATCCCCAGATATACATGGCAAACAGCTCACCATCAAATTTTTTATATCTTCTATATAAAAATATAATCAGTAAAACCAGTAAGTTCCACAAAGACTCATAGAGAAAGGTAGGATGTACCTGCACAAATTCTTTTCCCTCAACAATCAACACATGATCAAGCATGGACTGGGTAATCACACCACGATTTACCGTTGTCAGAAGAAAATTCTTACCGCCAAACCAGTCCGCCGGAATCGCCATGGCAAACAGGGAATCCGTATAATCCCCAAAAGCTTCCCGGTTGAAAAAATTACCCCATCTTCCGCAAATCTGTCCCACCAGCAGCCCCATGCAGCAGGTATCCAGCATAAGCAGCGGATTCACCTTGCGGCGCTTAGCAAAAATCAACAGAGTAATGATCCCGGCAATAACACCACCATAAATAGCCAGTCCACCGCCACGAATATTCAACATACCGATAATGGTGTCCTTCACCGACTGACCTTTTTTTATATAATCGTCCAGACTAAATAGCACATAATAAATTCTGGCTCCCAAAATCGCCGGAATCACCAGCCAGAGCATATAATCCAGATAAAGCTCCGGGTCCTGCCCGGTTCTCTTTGCCTCCTTTGAAATCATCAGATATGCCAGCATAAAGCCAAAAGCAATAATCACTCCATAAAAGCGGATTTCAAAATTTCCTATATAAAACCCATCCAGCACATTCTTTAAATCAATACCTAAATTAGGAAATCGAATCTCATACATAAACGCTACTCCCTTTATACGTTAAACTTAAATAAAATAACATCTCCGTCCTGTACTACATACTCCTTACCCTCCGAGCGCACAAGACCTTTTTCTCTGGCAGATGTCATAGACCCATTTTCCACCAAATCCTTATAGTTTACGACCTCGGCGCGAATAAATCCACGCTCAAAATCCGTATGAATCTTACCAGCTGCCTGGGGTGCCTTTGTTCCTCTTTTAATCGTCCACGCTCTTGTCTCATCCTCTCCCGATGTAAGATAAGAAATCAATCCCAGCAGCGAATAGCTTGCCTGAATCAGCTTGTCAAGCCCTGACTCCGCCAGACCCATGTCCTCCAAAAACATTTTCTTTTCATCATCCTCCAACTCGGATATCTCCTGCTCAATCTGCGCACATATGGTAAACACTCCGGATTGATACTCCTTAGCATATTCCTTTACCGCCTGCACATATTGGTTATTTGTACCATCGTCCGCCAAATCATCCTCTGCCACATTTGCCGCAAAAATAACAGGCTTTCTGGTGAGCAGATTATATTCTGTGATCCAAGCCTCCTCATCCTCACCATCCGTTTCAAAGGTGATTGCAAGCTTTCCATTTTCAAGATGCTCCTTGATGTTCTTCATAAAGGCAACCTCTTTTGCTATCTCCTTGTTGTTATTGGCTGCTCTGGCATTTTTGGTAATTCTCCTGTCCAAAATCTCAATATCAGAGAAAATCAACTCAAAATTGATTGTTTCAATATCCCTTAACGGATTAATACTTCCATCCACATGTACAACATTGGTATCCTCAAAGCACCGCACTACATGCACAATGGCATCCACCTCACGGATATTGGAAAGAAACTGATTGCCCAAGCCTTCACCCTTTGATGCACCCTTTACCAGACCTGCAATATCTACAAACTCAATCACAGCCGGAACTGTCTTTTTAGAATTATACATTTTTGTCAAAACATCAATTCTCTCGTCCGGCACTGGAACGACTCCCACATTCGGGTCGATGGTACAAAACGGATAATTTGCCGATTCTGCGCCTGCCTTTGTCAATGAATTGAATAATGTACTTTTCCCGACATTGGGAAGTCCAACGATTCCTAGTTTCATAATTCTCTATATCTCCTTTGTTTTTGCTTTATTAAAAAAGAGCCTTAATAACATACACGAGTGTAGCATAAAAAGGCTCAAAAGTAAATTGTAGAATTTTTATAGATAACTTCACAAGTCCCCGGAGCAAGTTATTTTTTTAGCTGAAATTGTGCAATTGTATTCATCAACATCTGTGCACATTCTCCTAATTGCGCCGAAATCGCAGCATTTTCCTCGGCGCTGGCCGCATTATCCTCTACCATTTCACTGATTTTT
>CAMWYM010000084.1 GCA_947178475.1 uncultured Clostridium sp.
TGAAAACAGATTATGTGGATTTAATGCTGGTGCATCAGCCGTTTAACGATTATTACGGCTCTTATCGTGCTATGGAGGAGGCTTATAAAGCCGGAAAAATCCGGGCGATCGGTGTCAGTAATTTCATGCCGGATCGTTTTATTGACATTGCTGGTTTTGTTGAGGTTACTCCGGCCGTTAATCAGCTTGAGGTTCATGCTTTCTATCAGCAGAAAACGGCAAAGGAGATTCTGAAAAAGTATGGTACACAGATTATGGCATGGTCGCCTCTGGCACAGGGAAAAAATAACCTGTTTACCAATGAGACACTGACCAAAATCGGAGAAAGGTATGGGAAAACTGCGGCACAGGTCAACTTGCGTTTCCTGATTCAGTCCGGCGTGGTGGTGATTCCGAAATCCGCACATAAAGAACGTATGGAGGAGAATTTCAACCTTTTTGATTTCAGTCTGACCGTAGAAGAAATGCAGGAACTGGAAGCTATGGATATGGGCAAAAGCCAGTTTATTGATTTTTATGCTCCGGACGTGGCTGACATGTTTGTAGATGCCGGAAAGTGAGATGAAAAGATCAATCATGAAAAATATGATCTTGGTAAAGCATTGAAGTAGATAAAGGAGGAAAAATTTATGGCAAAAGGACTTTTAGGATTCGGGTGGATGCGCCTTCCGCAGTTGTCCCCAGAATCGACAGATATTGATTATGAGCAGGTGAATCAGATGGTTGACCTGTATCTGGATTCCGGATTCGATTATTTTGATACCAGCTATGTGTATCACGATGGCGGCAGTGAGACGGCTATATATAAGTGTCTTGTCAGCCGGCATCCGAGAGCGAGTTTTCGTCTGGCGTCAAAGCTTCCGACTTTCGCAATCACAGAAGAAACCCAAGTGGAGCAGATTTTCTCTGAACAGCTTAAAAAATGCGGTGTGGATTACTTTGATTACTATCTGCTCCACAATGTAAATGGCATTCGGTATAATCAGATTATTTCCCAGTGCCATATGTTTGAGCATATGCAGAAATGGAAAGAGGAAGGAAAGATTCGGCATATTGCATTTTCTTTCCATGATACGGCAGAGGTGCTAGATAAGATTTTAAGTGAGCATCCGGAAGTCGAAGCGGTGCAGATTGCTCTCAACTATATTGATTGGGGCGCATATTTTGTTCAGGCAAAAGCCTGTTATGATGTAATCCGAAAGCATGGCAGACAAATGATTGTTATGGAGCCGGTCAAAGGCGGTATGCTTGCAAAAGTACCAAAAGAGGCGGAAATGCTCATGAAAGAAATGCATCCTGATGCATCGCCTGCATCATGGGCAATCCGTTTTGCAGCAGGTCTTGATGGTGTCCTTGCAGTTTTGTCCGGTATGTCTACACTTGAGCAGGTAGAAGATAATGTATCCTTTATGAAAGATTTCCAACCGCTTAATGACAGGGAAAAAGAAATCATAACAGAAACCGCAAGACTTTACCGTATGTCTGGTATTGCAAAGACAGCAGATTTTACACCTTATGAAGCAATAAATCCGAAAGGAATCTCTGCGGCGGCGATACTTGACTGTTATAATAGCTGTATGCTTCAGCCGGTGCCAACATTTGGTGCAGAACACAACTATTTTAGTTCCGAAAAAGCGAAGTGCGGGCTGGGAAAAGATGATGTCTGTATTCCGGGAGAAGTTATATTGCCTGATGGCACAGATGCTACTGAATTAATCCATGAAGCAGAAAAATTTTTGAATGATAGCTCATTCTTTCAGTATGAAGTTTGAGGATAAATATCTGTGAAAGGGCATAACTGATAAAAAATCGCTCTATTAAGATAAAGAATATTGTTCTATGTAATCGAAAACAACAATTGGATGACCTATTGACATAGCTATGAAAAAAAGATAGTCTAAGAAAAAAACGGGGAGGAATAGAGATGGAACATTATTTTGGAGAGGCAACACCGAAACTGGGATTTGGGTTGATGAGACTGCCAAAAATGGCATCCGGAAAAATTGATATAGAACAGACAAAGAAAATGGTAGATGCATTCATGGATGCCGGGCTGAATTATTTTGATACCGCGTATGTGTATGACAGTGGAGATTCGGAACGTGCGGCAAAGGAAGCACTGGTTGACCGATATCCCCGCGAAAGCTTTACACTGGCAACAAAGCTCTGTGCATGGATGGGTGCACACAATGAAGAGACGGCAAAGCAGCAGTTTTATACCAGTTTGGAGCGTACCGGAGCCGGATATTTTGACTACTATCTGCTTCATGCACTGCAGGCGGGGAATTACAAAAAATACGATGAGTATCATATTTGGGATTTTGTGAAAGAACAAAAAGAAAAAGGTCTGATTAAACATTGGGGATTTTCTTTCCATGCAACACCGGATATTTTAGATGAAATCCTGACCAATCATCCAGATGCAGAATTTGTCCAGCTTCAGCTTAATTATGCGGACTGGGAAAATCCGGATGTAACTGCAAGGGAAAACTATGAGGTTGCAAGAAAGCATGGAAAATCCATTATTGTTATGGAGCCGGTCAAGGGTGGAGCACTGGCAAATCCGCCGGAGGCAGTTCGAAAGATTTTTAATGAGGTGAATAGGGAAGCGTCCTATGCATCATGGGCAATCCGTTATGTGGCTTCTCTCGATGGGATTATCACAGTACTTTCCGGTATGTCTGATATGGCACAGATGGAGGATAACCTCTCTTATATGAAGGATTTCAAGCCTTTGGATGAAAAGGAGCAGATGGCAATTCAAAAAGCTCAGGAAGCCATTAATGGCATTAAATCTATCCCATGTACAGCATGTCATTACTGCACTGCAGGCTGTCCGAAGAAGATTCCAATTCCGGAAATTTTTGAGGCTCGGAACAAACAGTTAGTATGGGGAAAGCTGGAAGAGGGAAAATCAGCGTATGCACAGGCTGTTGCAGATATGGGAACTGCCGCTGACTGCATTGCCTGCGGGCAGTGTGAGAGGGCATGTCCACAGCAGATTAAAGTAGTTGGGCGATTGAAGGATTGTGCGGCCGCGTTTGAAAAATTATAGAGTGATATGACAGCAGGGTGATGAAAGCTCTGCTGTCTTTTTGTTAGGCTTTAGCCTGTATCCTATAGTCTGTTTTTATCCCCCCATTCGCACATTCCATCCAATATAGGCATCAAAGACTTCCCACGTTCTGTCAGACTATATTCTACCTTTGGCGGGATTTGTGGATATTCTTCCCTATGAACAAGCTGGTCTGCCTCCAATTCTTTCAAAGAGGAGCTTAAGGTTTTATAAGAAATTCCGCCGATATATTTTTTCATTTCATTAAAACGGACAACCCCAAATTCCATCAAGGTATATAGAATTGTCATTTTGTATTTTCCATTGATGAGTGACAGCGTATAGCTGAAGCCGGTATTAGTGAGACATTCATTTGAAATACAGCGTTCGTTCATTTTGCACTCTCCTTTTGGCAAGTATATAACTTTGTTGCCAGTATCGCACTTGAATGTGCGTACTTGATTTTGTTTATATTCTTGCTATCATTATAATATCATATATAGTAAAAGTCAATTTTACAGAGCAAGGAGGATTATTATGAGTAAAAAAATGGTTGTAATCACGGGAAGTCCCCGGAAAAACGGAAATAGCTTTGCAATGACGGATGCTTTTATCAAGGCGGCAGAAAGCAAGGGGCATACAGTAACAAGATTTGATGCTGCCATGAAAAATGTAGGAGGATGCCATGCCTGCGAAACTTGTTTCCAGACTGGCAAAGCCTGTTCTTTTGATGATGACTTTAATTCCATAGCTCCGGCGATTCTGGAAGCTGACGCAGTAATCTTCACAATGCCGGTTTACTGGTATTCCATTCCGGCACAGATAAAGGGAATCATTGATAAATTATTTTCTTTCTGTGTGGCTGGTAAAGATGTTGCAGGAAAGGAATGTGCATTGATTACCTGCTGCGAGGAGGATGACATGTCGGTCATGGATGGCGTCCGTATTCCGATAGAGCGTTCGGCCGCATTGCTGAAATGGAAGATGGTGGGGGAAGTCATGATTCCGAGTGTTCTGAATACAGGCGATATTGAAAAGACAGATGGCTGTGAGCAGGCAGAGGCTTTAGCCGATAAATTTTGAGGGGGATTATAGATGAGTAAGAAAATTATTATTCTGAATGGAAGCCCTCGGAGGAAAGGGAATACCTCTGCACTGATTGAAGCTTTCACGAAAGGGGCAAAGGATTCGGGCAATTCGGTTACAGAGTTTTTCTTAGACGAAATGGATATCCATGCCTGCAAAGGCTGCTTTGGCGGCGGGAAAAATCCAGACAGTCCATGTGTTCAGAAAGATGATATGGATAAAATTTATCCAGTCTATAAAGAAGCGGATATTATCGTTTTAGCAACTCCTCTGTATTACTGGACAATCAGCGGACAGCTAAAATGTGCCTTCGACCGTTTATTTGCAGTAGCTGAGTGTGATTCCAATTGTCGAAATCCCCAAAAGGAAAGTGTTCTGTTGATGGCAGCAGAGGGACATGGATTTGAAGAGACGCTGTATTGGTATGACCGTCTTGAAAAGCACATGGGCTGGAAAAGCCTTGGCAAGGTGCTTTGCGGAGGCGTCATGGCTGTGGGAGATATTGCAGAAAAACCTGAATTGCAGGAAGCCTATGAACTTGGAAAATCAATTCAATAAAAGAAAGGAATTTATTATTATGAAAAAAATCAATTTACCTCAGGCATCACAATTAACTTCACCAAATCCGGTAACGGTTGTGTGTACTTTAAAGCCGGATGGCTCAACCAACCTTGCCACTGTTTCATGGTGGACATATCTGTCTTTTAATCCTAATATGATAGCTTATGCAATGGCAAAAACCTCATATAGTGGTGAAATGGTGCGGAATACTGAAAAGGTTATTCTCACGATTCCCGGCACAGAAATTGAGGAAGCAGTAATGGGCTGCGGAAGTACTACAGGACGCGATACAGACAAAGCCAAGAAATTTGGCATCGAACTTACAGAAGTAGAAGGAAGCTCTATTAAAATTCCTGTTCATAGTCGTGTGGCAATTCAGTGTACCTTAAAAGAATTCCATGAAGTTGGCGACCATTATTTGTACATCTGTAATGTGGAACAGGTTTACGGAAATGAATCAGAGCAGGCGCTGTTTGCCTGGGATGGTTATTCCAAGCTGCGACCAGCAGAGGAAAGGGATATGTAGCTGAATGGATTAAGGCGATTGTCAATATTTAATATTTCTCAAACATTTTCAAAAGTTTCTCAAACCAAATTTTTTGGAATGCTCAATCAATTCCCAAAATGAAAGCAATGCCTGGAAAGCAATATATGAGTAAAAGATTGTCTTCCGGGCATTGCTTTGTTATACTTATGATTAACAACGACAAGGAGGCGCATTGTCTATGGAGATTAGGGTTCTTCGCTATTTCCTTACTGTGGTAAGGGAGGAAAGTATTACAAAAGCAGCTGATGTATTGCATATAACGCAGCCGACACTCAGCCGCCAGTTATCCCAGATGGAGGAGGATATTGGTGTAAAACTGTTTCACAGAGGTACAAGGAAGATTACCCTGACCAATGAGGGGTTGCTGCTTCGCAGGAGGGCAGAGGAAATATTACAGCTTGTAGATAATACAGAAAAAGAACTGGTGGAGCAGGAGGAGCAGATTGAAGGGAAAATTACAATAGGCTGTGGAGAGCTGGCCTCGGTTCAGATTTTATCGGAACTGATTGATGCTTTTAGTAAAAAATATCCCGGTGTTACCTATGATATTTTTACGGCAACGGCAGATTTGGTAAAGGAACAGATGGATAAAGGTCTGATTGATATCGGGCTTTTGCTGGAACCGATTGATATTGAAAAGTATGGGTTTATCCGTCTTGATACAAAGGAGAAATGGGTGGTATTAATGCGGCCAGATGATAATCTCGCAAAGAAGGATGGGATTAGTGCAGAGGATTTGTCAAAACTGCCCGTGATTCTGCCCCGCCGTCTGAATGTACAGAGTGAGCTTGCCAGCTGGTTTGGGGATTACTATGCGAAGCTTCATGTTCTCTTTACAAGTAATCTGAATACGAATGGAGCGGTGATGGTCAGAAACGGTCTGGCTTATTCTGTTGTTATTGAAGGTTCTGTCCCTTTTTGGGATCATACAAAGATTACATACAGACCGCTATCTCCGGAACTGATGACAACCTGCGTACTGGCATGGAAGCGTCAACAGCCGTTTAGTCAGGCGTCAACAAAATTTATTGAACATGCAAAATGCTTTTTAGGCATGAGCAAGTTATAAAAACTAAGTATTTGATATAAATTGCATAGGGAAATATAATGTAAGTGTGTAAAGAATGTAAATACAGCAATTTGTCTCTTTCTGCCTGCAGTGGACAGGGCAAAGATAAGCGAGATCCTTATGAAAAGGAAAGAAATTATGAAAGAAAATGAATTGTTTTCCAATGAAAAATTAAAAAAAATGATTGTTCCTCTGTTTTTGGAGCAGCTTCTGGTGATGTTTGTCGGACTTGCTGATACACTGGTCATCAGCTACGCCGGTGAAGCGGCTGTTTCCGGAGTCTCGCTGGTCAATCAGTTTAATACCATATTTATTTATCTGTTTACGGCACTTGCTTCCGGAGGAACTGTTGTCATTAGCCAGTATATCGGCAGACAGGAAAGGGATCATGCGGGAGAAGCGGCCAGTCAGCTTTTGCTGTTCTCTACCCTTTTTTCTGCTTTTATTGCGGCGTTTGTGCTGATTGGAAATGAAGCGATGCTTGGTCTGCTGTTTGGTAAAGTAGAACAGCCGGTCATGGATGCCTGTATTACATACCTGAAAATTTCTGCGTATTCGTATCCGGCACTTGCCGTTTATAATGCCGGAGCAGCCGTTTATCGAAGCCTTGGAAAGACAAATGTAACAATGTATATATCGGTAGCCTCCAATGCAATCAATGTCATCGGAAATGTGATTGGTGTATTTTTACTGCATGTCGGAGTGGCCGGAGTTGCATGGCCGTCTTTCATTTCCCGCCTTTTTTCAGCAGTGGCTATCACAGCTCTTTGCCTTCAGAAAAAGAATGAAGTGGTATATAAAAAACAGTGGATATTTTGCTGGAAGACTGGTTTGATGAAAAGCATTTTAAATGTTGCCATACCAAATGGTGTAGAAAACGGTATCTTCCAATTGGTAAAGGTAGCTTTAAGCAGTATTGTGGCTTTGTTTGGAACCTATCAGATTGCCGCCAACGGTGTGGCACAAAGCATCTGGTCGCTGGCTGCTTTGGCAGGGGTTGCTATGGGACCGGCATTTATTACCGTTATCGGACAGTGCATGGGAAATGGAAATACCGAAGACGCAGAATATTATTTCAGGAAGCTCACAAAAGTAACGCTCCTGATCTCAACGGTATGGAATCTTTTGATTTTCCTTCTGACACCGGTATTCCTGCACTTTTATTCCCTGTCACCGGAAACCAAGCGGCTTGTCATCTGGCTGGTGCTGATTCATAATGTATTTAATGCAGTAGCGTTTCCGTTCTCTGGTGCACTCAGCAATGGGCTCCGTGCGGCAGGTGATGTAAAATTTACAATGTATGTTTCTGTTATTTCCACAATTGCCATACGTCTGCTCCTGTCCTATCTTTTGGGAATTATTCTGCAGATGGGAGTTATTGGCATTGCGCTTGCCATGGTGTGCGATTGGATAATCCGGGCAATTCTTTTTATCTGGAGAGAAAAAACTGGAAAGTGGAAAAGCTTTCAGGTAATTAAAGATTTATAAGCCTAGAGGACCAGGTGAAAATTTTTTATTTATATTGTATTTTTATAGTACAGTATCGCTTTTCGTATGTCGTTTATTGGCAACCATATCAGCGCAACAATAAAAATTAGCTCGACAATACTCCCCGCTAGCTTATTTTTTGTAAGAAGCCATTGAGTTCCTCCTGTCCATACAGTCAGCAGCACGAGCATAAGTATAATTGCTATCAGGTAATTCCCTGTTGTCCTGACACAGAAGCCGAAAAGGGATGCCATAAACCATGATGCGACAAAAAGTACCGCATAGCCGCCAATAACATAAAGGATACCGCCGCTTTCAGCCATGCTGTTACTGATATAAGAGCCCACGCCAATTGTAAATACTATCGAAAAAATCACCTTCAGAATAAACCCTCCGGGATTGAATATCAGCGTTTTTTCCGTATACTCTTCATTTTTCATATAAGCCCCTCCTAAAGATTAAAAATTTTGCAATAAATATTATAGCACTCCTGTCGAATTTTGTCACGGAAATACAATATTTAGGTACTGCGGCAGCAGAAGGATGGCTGGTCCTCTTTTGTGATTGTTAAATTCCAATATAGGCATCAGGGATTTTCACTCATGAAACCGTTCCTTTAATTTTTCAAGCATTTTTTCGGCAATGGGAGTAAAGACCTGATATTTTTTCCAGATTAAATACAGTTTTGTCTCAAGCCTGGGTGTGAGCGGACGGAACACCAGACCGCTGTCAGGACTTGTATCAATTAGGTGTTCAAAGGTCAGAAGATATCCCAGTCCTTCCTTGACGAAAAGAGCCCCATTGTAGGACAGACGGAAAGAGCCTTCCAGACACAGCTTGTCCATTTTGTTTCCACACCATCTAGGTATGTCCTTGGACCAGCCCTGTTCTGAGCAGAATAAGGGAAGTCCGGTCAAATCATCCACAGTGATAGACTGCTTCCCTGCAAGAGAGCAGTCCCAAGGCATGACAACGCCCCATAAATCCGCTTTGGGAAATGTCAGATAATGATATTTATCTGTACTTGGTTCTTCTGCCAGTACAGCAAAATCAATAACGCCTTTATCCAGTTTTTCTGTTACCTGTTCCGTGTCTCCGCTGGTAATGTGATATCGCAGGCCGGGATAGGAATTTTTGAATGATCTAATCTCAGCGGCAAGATATCTGATTTGATAGGATTCTGCCAGACCCAAATAGACTTCACCGCCCAATACATCGTCCAGCGAGAGAAATTCCGTAGTGATTTTGTCTGCCATCGACACAAGGTCTTCCGCACGCTTGCGGAGCAGGACGCCCTCTTCTGTCAGTTCTATGTGGAAGCTGTGACGGATAAACAGTTTCTTTCCCAGTTCATCTTCCAGTGATTTTAACTGTTTGGAAAGTGTGGGCTGGGTAACGTGCAGAAGTTCTGCTGCACGGGTCATGTTTTCTTCCCTTGCCACAGCAAGAAAATATCGCATAGTTCTTAATTCCATTCATTTTCTCCTTTCTTATGATATTCTAAAAATTCATATCATGATATAAATTATAACCATTAGCTAAATCGAAGTCAATCACTTATACTAAAATCACAGCAGGAAAGGAGGCGGTCATACGGAGAATATCATTCAGAATATGAAAGATGCAGGCTGTGACGGGGAAATCATTATAAAGATCTGCAGACTGTATGCTGATGGGCAGATTCAGGATGCTGTAAGAGTCCTTCGGCGGCATCGCTGCCATTTGATGGAACAGTTGCATGAAAGCCAGAGCAAAGTGGACTGTCTCGACTTTTTGGTCAGGCAAATGGAAAAGAGTCAGAGATAGATGTAAAGACAAAGTAAAAAATAGAATGCAGGAAATGCAGAGAAAGGATGGTAATGTAAAATGGCAGAAACTATGAAACTGGAATTGACAAAGGAGTGGGATAAGACATTCCCGAAAAGCGAAAAGGTAAATCACAGAAAGGTAACCTTCCATAACCGTTATGGAATCACTCTGGCAGCAGATTTATATGAGCCGAAAGGGGCAGAGGGCAAACTGGCGGCAATCGCTGTATGCGGACCGTTCGGTGCTGTAAAGGAACAGTCTGCCGGACTGTATGCCCAGACAATGGCAGAGCGTGGTTTCCTCACGATGGCGTTTGACCCGTCATTTACCGGGGAGAGCGGAGGAACGCCCCGCTATATGGCATCCCCGGATATCAATACGGAAGATTTTCAGGCAGCAGTGGACTTTCTTTCGGTGCAGGAAAATGTGGATGCAGAGAAAATCGGTATCATCGGCATCTGTGGATGGGGCGGCATGGCACTGAATGTGGCGGCACTGGATACCCGGATCAAGGCAACCGTTGCATCTACGATGTATGATATGAGCCGTGTCAATGCGAACGGATATTTTGATGGAAATGATAATGCCGACGATCGGTATGAAACCCGTAAGGCACTGAATGCACAACGAATCATTGATTACAAAAATGGCAGTTATGAGCTGGGAGGTGGAGTTGTTGATCCTCTGCCGGAAGATGCTCCGTTTTATGTAAAAGATTATTATGATTATTATAAGACATCCCGCGGCTATCATGCCCGTTCACTGAACTCTAATGGTGGCTGGAACAAGATTGGCTGCATGTCCTTTATGAATCAGCCGATTCTCTGCTATAGTGATGAAATTCGCAGTGCTGTTCTGGTAGTTCATGGAGAGAAGGCACATTCCTGCTACTTTAGTAAGGATGCCTTTAAGAAGCTGAAGGGTGATAATAAGGAACTGCTATTGATTCCGGATGCTGTCCACACGGACCTCTATGACCAGATGGATGTGATACCGTTTGATAAACTGGAGCAGTTTTTTCAGGAGAATTTGAAATAAGATGTGATACAAACTAGTTTTTGTCAGAAACCTTATGGAAACATCTTGCGGAGATTGATGAGGAGAGCAATAGGTTGACAAAACAGAAGAAATGACTTACTCTTAATAAAGAAATGGGTTGTTACCGTACAGTTTCACTCAAGCGGACTGCTCGTTTCTTTTTTAATTGCCAAGACGTTATATAGATACTTCCTGTCATCATTTGCAAGGAAGAAAGACAAAGGGGCGAGGTAGCATTGTTAAATATCAGGAGGAGAATGTGAGTATGGATATAAAAAAGTACACTGCCAAAGAAAGGGAAGCCACCCTTTACATGGCAGATTCTAAAGACAGGCCGCTTGTTATATTGAACAATTATTCGGGAGACGGCAGTTCTGTCATGAAAGCCCTTAAGGAAATGGAGTGTCCTGATTTTAATCTGTTGTGTATTGGGAATCTAAAATGGAATCATGACATGACACCTTGGTATTGTCCCCCGCTTTCCCCAGAGGATACTCCTTGTACAGGAGGGGCAGATGATTACCTTCAGTTGCTCGTTTCAGAGATTCTGCCTGAAGCGAAGAAATTAGTGAAAGGAATCCCATCTCATATCAGTCTTGCAGGCTATTCGCTTGGAGGTCTTTTCGCCTTGTATGCCTGCTACAACTGTGATGTATTTGAGCGTATGGCAAGCATGTCCGGCTCCCTATGGTTTCCTGATTTTAGGGATTATGTCTTTAACCATTCCATGAAGAGAATTCCTGACAAGATATATCTTTCTTTGGGAGATACGGAAGCAAGAACAAAGAACCTGACATTGAAAATGGTGCAGAATAACACAGAAGAAATCTTCGGACATTACAGAAATCTTGGGTTGGATGTGGTATGGGAGATGAATCCCGGCAACCATTTCAAAGATGCGGCTTTGCGCAGCGCAAAGGGAATCATGGCAATTCTCTAAAAACAGTGTCTGATTATATGAAATTAACAGAAAAGAGGCATTAAAATGAGAAACAATATTGATATGATAAATGGTTCGTTAGGAGACAAGATTATCAGATACACAATACCGCTTGCTGCAACGGGAATTTTACAGCAGACGTTCAACGCAGCGGACTTGGCGGTCATCGGACAATTTGCCGGAAAAACATCTATGGCAGCAGTTGGTGGCAATGCACCTGTTATTGGACTGCTAGTCAATTTATTTGTTGGAATCTCTCTGGGGAGCAATGTTGTTATCGCAAAATCTATTGGGCAGAGAAATTCTGAACAAATCTCAAAAACCGTACACACATCGGTAATTCTGGCTCTGCTAAGCGGGGTGTTCTTCAGCATCCTAGGCGAATTGGCGGCACCAAACGTCGTGAGATTGCTGGATGTTCCGGGTGATGTGTATCCTCTGGCGTTAAGATACCTGAGAATTTACCTGGTCGGAATGCCGGTAATTCTGCTCTATAACTTCGAAGCGGCGATTTTCCGAAGCTTTGGCAATACCAAAACACCGCTGGCAGCCTTGGTGGTTTCCGGCGTATTGAACGTCACGCTCAATCTGTTTTTTGTCCTTTATCTCCATATGGATGTAGAGGGTGTTGCAGCAGCAACGGTATTGTCCAATCTTGTCAGCTCAGTAATTCTGTTTGTTGTATTAGTAAAAACACCGTCTGTGATTCAAATTAATCCCAAGAAACTGCGGATACACAACGATGTGCTGAAGGAAATCCTATATATCGGAGTTCCCGCAGGTGTACAGGGCATGATTTTTTCCTTTGCAAACATCATTATTCAGTCAGCAATCAACAGTCTGGGTACAACGGTCATGGCCGCATCCTCAGCAGCGTATAATTTGGAAATCTTCGCTTATTACATTATGAATGCCTTTGGTCAAACGTGTACTACGTTTGTAGGCCAGAATTATGGTGCAGGGAAAAATGGCCGTTGCCGGAAAACAGCAAAACTCTGTCTGTTACAGAGTGCGGTGTGCACCGTGACAGTCAGCGGTCTGACTTTGCTGTTCAGCCGTCAGCTGCTCAGTATCTTCAATACAGACCCGGATGTAATCGCCACAGGGCGGATACGGATGAAATATATTTTTATTGCATATCTGTTCAGCTTGGTGCAGGAGGCACTGTCCGGATATCTGAGGGGGTTTGGTGTCTCCTTTATCCCTGCAGCCTGTGCAGTTGTGGGAATCTGTGGTGTGCGGCTTACATGGATATTCACAGTATTTCGGCACTCGCCTTCCTTTGCGGTAATTATGCAGGTATATCCCATTAGTCTTGGTATCACAACCGCCGTGATTATGGTCGTGACACTGCTGGTAAAACCATCACAGCGGTACATTGTACAGAAAAAATAAGGAGAATCTGAAATAAGAATCATTGTACATTGATTTCCTCCTGCATCATACTTAAGAATAATTTTGCCGGTTTTGTAAATACCTGATATTTTTTCCACACGATATCAAGTCCTACTGTGATTTGTGGTTCCAGAGGACGGAAACATAAAGGGCTGTTTTCGTATTCTGGTATGATATGGTCAAGGCATAAAGCACAGCCGACATTTTCCTCCACCATAAGGGAAGCGTTGTAAAGGAGATTATAAGTGGTAACAATGTGAAGGGATTCGTATTGTTTGCCCAGCCAGCCGGATAATTCATTGTGTGCAAGAGACTGGCGTGAGGCAATCAGAGGAATGCCCTGCAGATCCTCTGGTTGGATTCCCTGCTTTCTGGCAAGGGGGTGGTCACGGCTCTTGTGCATTCCCCATCTGTCCCGTGTTGGCAGTTTGATAAATTGATATTTTTTTATATCAGCAGGCTCGATTAAAACGCCA
>CAMWYM010000085.1 GCA_947178475.1 uncultured Clostridium sp.
GCTGCACACAAAATTTGTTACACTGAGTGCCTCTGGAATAGAACGGATTAGCATCTCATCATATGGGGTCATCCCTTTGGAAACCAATGCGGAATAACCACCGATAAAATTAACGCCTACTTTTTTGGCCGCTTCATCAAGGGTTTTAGCAATCTCCACATAATCTGCACTGGATTTACAGCAGGCACTTCCAATCATGGCAATGGGGGTAAGGGAAATCCGTTTGTTGACAATGGGAATCCCGAACTCCATTTCTAATTCTTTACCAACCTTTACTAAATCTTTGGCAGATGTCGTAATCTTTTCATACACCTTGTCGCAGGTTGTCTTTAAATCTCCTGAAATGCAGTCCAGTAAGGAAATTCCCATGGTAATGGTACGGACATCAAGGTTCTCCTCATGAATCATTGCATTTGTTTCCATTACTTCATTTATATTAATCATATTTTCTCCTTATTCTAGTTCCGAATCTATGCACCTTTCGGGCAGATACTGTTTTTTATTCTAGTTCCGTATCTGTTATATTCCTATAATCTATGCATCATATTAAAAATTTCTTCCTGCTGTAATGTAATTGTAACGCCAATCTCATCCCCAATCTGTTTGAGCTCTGAAGCAATTGTTGCAAAATCCTTTTGAGAATCCTGAATGTTCACAATCATAATCATGTTAAACCAGTCCGATACAATGGTCTGGGCAATATCTAAAATGTTAATCTGATTGCCCGCAAGATACTTACAGACATTGAAAATAATACCTACCTTGTCTTTGCCTACTACTGAAATTACTGTTTTTTTCATCATTAAATTCTCCTCGTATATCTTTATTTTTAGCATTCTATCAGTGTAGAACACTGTTCACGACTTGCCACCATCATATTAAAATCCCGGTAATCCGTGCTAAACGCATTGCCAAAAAGCTCTGCCTTTACTGCTTCAAACGCAAGCTCAGGATAATTGTTTTCCTTGCTTAAATGTCCCAGATAAATACCTTTAATATGGTCATTTAACAGTGCCCTTACAAGCTGCCCTCCCCGCTCATTGGATAAATGTCCCTGTTTTCCCAAAATGCGCTGTTTTAACGGATATGGATAGGGACCCACCTCTAGCATCCGGATATCATGATTCGCCTCAATCAACATGGCATCCGCTCCTGAAAGTGCATCTACTATATGTTCATCAAAATCACCCAAGTCCGTTGCAACAGAAACCTTTTTCTCTCCGTCCATCACCGTATAGCAGACAGGGTCTGCTGCATCATGCCAGGTGCTGATTGGCTTTACCCACAAATCTTCAATTTGAAAGCTCTCTTCCGGATTTACCCCATGAAACAGGGAAAAATCCACTTTGCCCAAATTCTTATACCGGCTGACTGCCTCTAACGTCTTGCTGGTCCCATAAACGGGAATACCGTATTTCCTTAAAAATACACCCAATCCACCAATGTGGTCGGAATGTTCATGGGTCACTAAAATCCCATCCAGTTCCTCCGGTTTCACATCAATGCTATGTAATGCAGCTATCACTTTTTTCATGCTGACACCCACATCGATTAACAGATGGGTGTGCTCCGAACCGACATATATACAATTACCACTGCTTCCGCTATATAAGCTGCATAATCTCATATCTCTACCATATCCTTACCAAAACTATCCTTTGTATCCAAACGTTGACATTATACCACAAAGCGACGAGCCAAGTAAACATTTATGTTTATTTGGCGACCGCAGGTGATAGTAGATGCTTTGCATCTACTATACCACATATAGTGATGGTGTTTCAATAGGGAAATCACTACTCAAAAAAGGCGCTCCCAACGTTCTTTCACACCAACGTCCAAACACCTCTCCTCTAAATCTGACAGCATCGATTTATATTAATCTCACAAGTCCCGTCCTCAAAAAATGTTTCTATTTCATAGTCCAGCGTTCCTGACTGATATATTTCATCATATAATTCTGATAAATGTTCTGTTTTCCCCTTGTAGAGTATCCAGTTCTCATCTGGTAAAGTAATCTCTTTGTAAACGGCACCTTGACAGCCCACATTAATATCTATATTAGAATTGTGCTTTGCACCGATTACATATTCTATTGTATCATTTTCCCAATTGTACCCTAAGCCACGAAGATTTTCTTTCCCATATAAGTCAGACATTTCATCCCAAAATCTTCCTATTGTATTATACTGCTGTTCATTTTTAGTTGAAAAAATCTTACTATATCCCTTAAATAGCATTCCTCTCTCCTCTCAGACTGTCAAAAATCATACCCATAATTTCCAAATCTTTTAAACAGTTTCCCGTTTCCAGTGAATGATTTGCCCCTTCAAAGGTTTTCAGTGGAAGACGCAGCCTTTGGCAGTTCTCCTCCACAACCGCAGTTTCACACCACGGGTCATTTAATCCATGAAATACAATACCGCTTGCTTCTCTTGCCAAAGAAAAGGTCTGCGGCACAGGAGTAAAATAAATGTGCTTAGCATTGACAGCGTGGTCATTGTCATAAACTGCTGCCACCACGGTTCCGATACTCTTTGAAATAAACAGCGCACTTTCATACTCATTAAAATTAACATCACAAAGCAGCTCCTCTGCCTGTGTTCTCGCAATCTGAAAAGACTGCTTCATTTTTTCCTCATTTCCTTTTACATTCTGGGGAAATCCTGTATAATTGACCTCTATAATCTGGTAACCAGACTCTCTTGCTAATTTCTTTCCATAGTACAAAAGAGGTTTATCGGTATGATATCCGATTCCCGGAAAAATGACTGCTAACTTCATGTTGATATCTCCTTTTTTGATAATTTTAAATTTTCTTATATGTTCAGTCCATAAGAACGCAATGTCTCGATGTTCGCATGCTTGCGTCGTTCTAGTTCTTCTAACGCCGCTGTATAGATTTTGGGATTATTGTATATCTTATCCCGATTGGTTATCACTTCAATTCTCCATTCCTCTAAATCTTTACGCATTCTATCAGGATTAAATTGGACATTATATTTTTTTATTTCTCTGTCAATGCTCTCTCTCACATTTTCAACGAAATCATCATGACTATTCGTTTTAATCAATAAGAGGCCCTCTTCATAATCATTACTAAAACTACCGTCATTCTCATTATACTCTGGCGGAATGATGCAGCCTTCTTTAAATCTGGCAAAATAATTTGCGCAGGACTCCAAATCTGCCACTTCATCTAAAAACGGCATCATAACTTTTTTTGTTTCTTCCAGTGCATGTTCCATTGCTTCTCTCATGGATATATCATCGCCCGCCTTATAAATAAACGTATATATACTATGCCCATACTCCTTATCGAAATCTACAAGGGCCATCTCAGTATAAATTTCATATATACTATCTAAATAATTAATATTAGCATAGGGACTAAGCGATAAATCCATTATGGAATCACTGTACACGGTAGCCACATTTACTCTGATGGAAAATTCTTTAAAGCCCTGTTCTCCACACCATTCATTTCTGCATGTAATGATATGAATAATTTCACCACCGACTATCCTTACAAGATATGGCTGTCTTCCCTTAATCTTGACAAACCCCTGTTCCTTAAAACCTTCTCCAAAAACCTGTTTAAAAACTGTATTTAATCCTGCCATGATATCCATTGCCTTTCTAACTTTTTTAATTATTCCCTGCATACCTTAGACCTGTTACCCATGCCATATACTTTTGCTTATATTGCCCTATTGTTTTTCTTAACCTTATTACATCCCTGCTATTTTTCTTACCGTATTTGCTGTTCGGATTGTAAGCTTGTCACTTATATTTGAGTTTGCAGTCTTTGACCACCAATTTGTCTTTTGATAGTCTTTTCGACTAAATGACCAGAAAATAACATTTTTGTAATTATGAGCTTTCTCATATTCCGCTTTAGGACTGCCGATTTCATTATAGAACTCATCATAAGATAAAGGGGGCATAATAAATATAAGGTTATCGTATATTTCTTTATTGTCATCTCCCCACCAATCAGGAGCATGCTTTAATAGTTCTTGTAATTTTTCTTGCAGAATAATAAAAACGGGTATATTTAAGTTAAAGCTGTCTTTTATCATTAATTCTATTTTATTTGCAATACATTTTTTATCATCAGTGTCACATGAAAAGACAACATTACCACTATTAAGATAAGTAGTAACCTCTGCAAAACCGAGTTCTGCAAAACTCTTTTTTAATTCAGACATGGATATCTTGTTTTTTCCACTTATATTTATTCCTCTTAACAAAGCAATATATCTTTTCATATGGCACATTCTCCTCTGCAACTCATGATTTATGGCTCTTCAAGCTTTCTATGGTATATTTAAACACAAAAAAGTACCCTTAACTATAATCTTGTTTATCATTAAAATATCTCCTCTGCATCCCTTGGCAGCCCCTTTACATGCCGCAAAAATGCTGCCGCCGCTTTTCCTTCCTCTAAATCATAGGTATATCCCAATTGTTCCGCTACATACCGGGCTGTGGAATCAAACAAATCACACATACAAAGAATACCCTCCCACGCCTCCTCCATGGTTTCTCCAAAATAGGTATGAAGGTAATCCTGATATTCCTCTTTGTTAAGCCATTTATACAGATACTTTGCTGACTTTCCCACACTGACTGTAAAATTTGTCTTTATACCAACCTTCCACGAGAGCATCTTTTCTAACTGCTTACGGACAATAAAATTTGCCATATCCTGAACGTAAGGAATTTCTTCACGCCACAGACCTTTAGCAAGATTGTTGCTGCACCACCAGAATTCATTTGCACAGGCTCTAAATTGTGCCTCGGTTGGTTTCTTTACATGATAATCAGTATCTGTGGAAGCCGGTATTTTAGGCAAAATATTTCCCTTATCCAATAAAATCCTGCAAAGACTGTCATCACTGATATGCTCTTTCGCATGTGCAGCTGATTCTACATGTAAATCAATCCTGTTACCGTCATCAAACTGCATTAACCATCCGTAAAGATTCTCCTTATCGCTCTGATAATCCGGGTGTTCATCCGGATATTGCATATATAAAATATTTCCAAATTGACAAATCCAGTCCTTATCCTCTATGAAAGACCGTGTTTCCCTGACAACAAACACGATGTCGTAATCCTGAAAAATATCCTTCGGTGCATTCACATTTGTCCTTGAGCCGTTCATATAGACTGCTAAAATCCTGTCATCCCCATTTGCAATATCTAAAAACAGCTTGTACATTGTCTCTTCACTGCGCATAAATCCATCTCCTGTCCGCTTTCTGTGTAACTTCCATCCCCTATTCTTTATTTACTAATCTATTTAATATATAAGATATCCCTGCCGTAACCAGTACAATCGCTATATCACAAGGGGAAAAGGGAATTCTTCCCAATGGCTCAAAAAATACACCCTTTCCAAACACAAACAATGCTCCATCCATCAGCACAAATTCCCCGATGTACATAACGATAGTGGTAGCTGTAGAAACAAGAACCGGCAGCCAGATACTTAATAGACGCTTTTTTCCATGCATCCAGCAGGAAAAACAGCTTCCGAAGGTCACACCAAATACAATAAAAAATAAGCCGGTCAGACAAGCAGAAAGCGGTGAAATATAACGGGTTCCATTTCGGTAAAAGGCAGTAAAGCAGGCAAGTATACACAGGCTGATGAACATCACCGTGCATATGGTCTGCACAATCAAAGACTTCCTGCTTTTCACCAAGCCCTCCTTAAGCATCCTTGTAAATCCGTATAAAATTCCAATTACACTCAAAATAATGACAATGGCAATCAGATAAAAATGCAGCTTGTAAGCAGGATTGTTTCTGGCATAAATAGGCTCCCCGATAGAACGCAGTACCTCCGGTGTGGCAACACAAAGGCTGTACTGCCATGAATCCAGAGGTAACGTCTGCAAACTATCCATCACTTTAATTTGTTCAAAAAATAATTCTCCTCCAAGAAACAGGCTGACACCGATAACCGCATCTAATAATGCCGCAAAGCGCTTTGAAAAATGATAGCACACCGGTAAAAGAAGTGCTGCTGCTATGATTGCAATGCACATAGGTGTATAGGGAATGATATACTTTGGATATTCCTCTGATTGGAGGAATCCATTTTGAGAATAAGTGAAAAATGCAGTGATTCCCATATAAATCGGATACAATGATAAAGCTGTCAAAATAAGCAGGGATAACAGATAGAATTTTCTGTATTGGTCTTTCATCCTATATGTACCTCCTATTCTATAAGCAATTTTGCAGAGCAATATTACTTACCGGTCTAATTGCTTTTATATTACCTGCAGGTGTTTTACCCTTAAAAGGTCTTTTTCCCAGTATATAATATATTCTAAAGGATAACAAGCTGTTTATCCAATGCACCAAAATATATCTGCCTTGCAATTGAAAAAAGAAAATGTTATCATTTTTACACATTATAAAAATATAATCCGCTGATTAAGAAAGGTATACAGACCAATGGACGAAATAAAAGAACCTACAAGTGAAAAGGAAAATGCATCATTATCTACTAATGAAGAAAACAGAATTCCTTTATCTGAAACGCCTCATTACAAAATGCTTGGATATCTGATGCGGATGTCAAAAAGGTTTTTTCATTTTCAGCGTGAGTATTATAATAACGGGAAAAGTGATCTTGATTTAGCCCAAATGACTACCCAGTTCTTTGGACAAAGTATGCAGGTGAGAAAAAAGCGACTGGATTCTTTGGGACTAACAATGGATCTAGAGTTGAAAGATGCTACTGATGATTTAAAATATGGAAGCGAATACTATAATATGGAGTCCAAAGAAGATACACAGAATGAATACGGAATTCGCAACCGACTAATGTATGTACACCGACGGTTCTATAAAAAGAAAAAATGTATTTACAAACAAAAAAGTACGGAAATGTCTGTTATTTCCATATTAAAGTCAAAGGTAAAGGACGGTGTTGCTTCCTGTCCAAACTGCGGATATTCTGCAACTGTTTCCAGCTTTATCGAGGGCTGTGCTGCCTGCGGAACAAAATTTACCGTTCACGATTTTGAACCCAAAATCTCCGGCTTTTCATTGCAAAAGAATATGCAAACAAAATTAAAAGATGTTTTTGATTCATCCCTGCGTATTTTTATGATTCCTGGATTTTGCATAGCTGGTATCTTAATTATACTTTATTGTCTATTATCCCTGATAGACTTATTTTTTGAATTACCGATATGGCTCTTTTCTTTTTGGGATTTTTTAGGAATCATCTGGGCTGCCGGATATTATGCTCTTCTTTTCTCTATACCTACACTGTTTTTGCTAAGCTGCATACTGCCAAAAGCAAAGCAGCGATTATACAATCATCCTATAACCGGGCAGGAGCATGGAACGAAATTATTTTCCAACTTTTCTGTTCCGGATTTTTATCAAAATGTAGAAGCCAAGCTCTGCAATATTCATCTGATTGACGATGCAAAAAAAGCCAGTGCCTTTACAAAATGCAGCTTAACTCAATTTATACCTGCATATAAGGATGTGGTGGATTGTGATCTGATTAACCTGCATTTTATAGACGGAAATAAAGCAAAAGAGGGTTATTATCTAGAGTGTGATGCAATGCTGCACCTTTTTTGCTACTCCGGAAGACATATCCATACAGAGTATGAACAAATCAAATTACTCATGTATGGAAAAAAGAATGTAGTGGATCAGCCAATTACCGCCATGCGGATGTATCCATGTCCAACTTGCGGCAACTCATTAAATGTATTAGAAGGTACGGAATGTATGTATTGCGGAAACACATACGATTTTACAAATTTTGACTGGGTAATAGAAACCTACGAAGGAAAACGAAGAAAAGATTATTCTACCCTGTTAATATGGGGATATATTCTGGTCGCCTTTTTGGTTTCATTTTTACTTCACTTCATAAAATATTTTTCCTTATAATTTTACAGAGGTATTATCTATATGGGTACTTCTCTATACCTTCCTGTGCTCTGCAAAATACCCATTTACATTCGGTTCTACCTTATGCTCCACAAATACCCGTACACTCTCTGGAAGCTTGTCGGTCAAATCAATCTTCGTTCCTGCCAGTGTTGTTTCACCGTATAGCACCTGACCTGCAATCGCCCACATATCCGGATACTCCTGACACTCAATCCCGATGCGGTTTTCCAAAATAAAAAATTTGATTATGCGGCTGAAACCTGCTGCTGGAAAGACAATATCCAGCTTAATCACTGAATGTCCGTCTTCATCCGTCGCAGGATATGCTTTCACTGCAATTTCCTGTTTATCCTGTCCAAGTGTTATCGTCTGATGACAGTATTTTCCATAACCGGCCTCGATGATCAGATACTCTCTTTTTTCATTTTCTTTTTTATTGCGTTCCTTGTAGAAACATATTTTTATGGTGTTCTCCTGTTTCTTAAAGGCAATATCAGTAACCACAAAGGGTGGACACTGGTACATTCCCTGAAGCATATAGGGGAACAGTTTAATTGAAGCCTGATCAATATGTAATCTCTTTCCGTCAAAAAGAGAAAACATATCTTTAACCTTCAATATATCAGCTTCCTTAAGCTTTTTCTGCTTTATGGCGTACAGGATAGACGGTGCCTCTTTTGAAACCTTTGGCAGCCCCCAGTCGTTACAAAAGGCCTGAAATTCCTGCATTAATTTATGGTAAGCAGTCTTTTCCCTCATCGCCGGCTTTTGCTGATAGAGCTTTTTATCTGTCATACATGCCGTAATATGCCTGACCAGCATGGAATCCGGGAACATTTTATCACTATGGGCATTTGTTGCTACCACAAGACCGTGTTTTTCATCAATAATAACATGCTGTCCATACATCCCACTTAGCATGTAGAGACCATCCGGTAGATGCCAAAGCTGATAACCGTATTCTGTGGCAAGTTCATCCACATCCTGAGAAACTGTTATCTGCTTCATCTGGCGGATATAAGGGACAGGAATTAATTGCTTCCCCTGAAATGCTCCGTCATTTGCAAGAAACATACCGATTTTTAACATTCCCTCTAGTGAAATGTGCAGCCCCCAGCCGCCACGTTCAATCCCCATAGGACATAACTCCCATTTTATATGATTAATACCCAGCGGAGCAAAGAACCGTTTTCTTAAGTAATCCATAACACTCTTACCGGTAACCTTGGTAAGAATTGCCGACAGCATATAGGTATTCATGCTGTTATAGATGAAACGGCTTCCCGGCTCATATTGGCAGTCAGTCAACAAAAAGGCTTTTACCCAATTGGCTTCGACAACAGCTGTTACTTCATTGCATTTTGTCCCTGATGTCATGGTTAAGAGATGTTCTACCGTTATCTGCTTTACATATTTAGGCGTAAGCATCGTTTCATATTCCGGAAAAAAGGATAAAACCGTATCCTCCTTTTTTAGCCGCCCTTCTGAAATGGCAAACATAATACCTATCGCAATCACGGTTTTGCAGGTAGAGTTGGTAATATGAGGCGTACTGGCACTATAGGGAGGGCGGTATCCTGCAAAAATCAACTTCTCATCCTTTGCTATCGCCAGACCATCCAGTGCACATCGTCTGTCCGTTACCAATCTCCTCAAAAGACCGGACAATTCCTCCGCATTAATTCCCAGAGAGCCGGTATCCTTTTTTTCCAAAGGCAGCTCCTCTATATCCTCTATCTCATGAAATTCAAGCTTCGGATATTCCGACAAATCTGTATCATGGAAGTTATTCAAAAGCCTTGATAAATAATTTATCCCATAAAATTGTCTCGGTATATTCATTTCAAAAACTCCCTCCTACTAATACTCGATACTTCTAAAAATCAAGTGACTGCATATAAGCATCCTGAAACCCGTCAAGGTCTGCCAGCTCCAAGCTTGTGGTGCGCTCCTTTATCGCCTGATATTCGGAAACAATGACCTCACACTCCCGGTCGTCCGATAATACCAGCTTCCTTGCTCCTTCTAGAGAAGTATTTCCGCTAATCGTTATCTTTTCTCTGAATTCCTCTGGCAACAGCTTTACGGTAAATGCATCCCGGATGTCCATATAAAAGCCCAGACCTCCGCTTATATACACATTGGCAACACAGTCCGCAGTAATACCGCATTCCCTTAACAGACATTGTATTCCCGCATAAACGGCACCTTTTGCAAGCTGGAAATTCCGTATATTTTCCTGACGGATGATAAATCCTTTATCTATTTCAATTCCTTTATCGAAATAGTGGCTGGCAATCCTTCCTGTCCTGTCCACCAGCCGCCTTTTAATGCAGTTTGCAATCGCCTTGATACACTCGCTCCCATAAACTGCGCCTGTAACGGCAGAATCAAAAACCGGACCACATGCAGTTGCCGCTGCGCAGCCACAATCCTTATTTAACAAAAGCATTTCACCGTTGGTTCCCAAATCAATCAATAAATCATATGCTTCATTTCTTCCCATCTTCAAAAATTCTGCACCAGTTAAGATATCTGCACCTACAAAAGCGGAAAATCCGGGTGGGAAAATGTTATTTACCATGTCCCTTTTACAGACCTCATACTCTGTACTGACAGGCATAAACGGAGCCTTGGAAAGTCCATCTACGGAAAGTCCCCGCAATATATGGAGCATCGTAGTGTTTCCACTATATACAATACTTCCAATATTGGAATATGCTTCTCCCAGCCTTTCTTTTAATGTTTTTTGCAGCATATTTTCCACAAGCTGTCCAAGCAATAAAAGATTTTCCTCCTTCTCCATACAGAATCGGATTCTGGAAATGACATCTGCTCCATAGGAATACTGCGGATTAGTAAACGAAAATGCGGTAATCTCGCACTTTTTCTCTAAATCCATGCAGCTTACCCCAATAGTGGTAGAGCCCAAATCAACTGCCACTGCAATATTTGGGGCACTTGAAGAAACAGTATCTGCCTTCTCGGTCTTGTCTGGTTTTTCGCTAGCAATTGTATTATTCCCTGTATATTGCCATAAATTCCCTGTAGACACGGAAATATCATTTTGAATCTTATATTGGCAGGCGAGAACCTTCTGCGTTCCTACCGTTACAACGCATTTTCCACAAATTCCTTTTCCGCCACAATTACCAAGGAAAGTGAATCCACTATCCGCTAACACCTGATAAATAGATTCACTCTCCCTGCATTCAACTATAAACTTGTCATTAATAGATACTCTTTGGATTCTTTTCAATTGGTCTGTATCCCTTCTCTGACAAAACATGGATAATCTGTTCCTTATGCTCCGGCCCAAATGCCTCCATTGTGATAATCAATTCCACTGCTGCATTCCGGTTCAGATTGACAAACTGGTTATGCTCCAGCTTAATAATATTTCCCTGTAATTCAGCGATAATGGAGCTTACATTCATCAGTTCACCCGGCTTGTCCGGCAACAGCACGGATACCGTAAAGATTCTGCTCCTTGCAATCAAACCATGCTGAACGACAGAGGCAAAGGTTATAACATCCATATTACCACCACTTAGGATACTGACTACCTTCTTATCCTTAAACGGTAATTTCTTTACTGCTGCTGCGGTCAGCAGACCAGAATTTTCTACTAACATTTTGTGATTTTCCAACATATCCAAAAAAGCAACAATCAATTCACTGTCATCAATGGTGACAATCTCATCAATATTCTCCTGAATATACGGGAAAATATTGCTTCCCGGTGTCTTTACTGCAGTACCGTCGGCAATGGTATCCACCATCGGAAGCGTGGTCACTTTTCCGTTCTTTAAGGACTCTTTCATGCAGGCCGCACCAGCTGGCTCCACACCAATCACTTTAATATGTGGATTCAACATCTTTGCAAGGGTGGATACTCCGGTCGCCAGACCGCCTCCGCCAATTGGCACCAAAATATAATCCACCGTTGGAAGCTCCTTGATAATCTCCATTGCAATAGAACCCTGTCCACAGGCAACATCCAGGTCATCAAATGGATGAATAAAGGTAAGTCCTTTGTCCTCCGCCATTTCCAAGGCATACTGGCAGGATTCGTCATATACATCTCCGTAAAGAATCACCTCTGCACCATAGGACTTTGTACGGTTTACTTTAATCAGCGGTGTTGTGGTAGGCATAACAATCGTTGCTTTAACGCCATATGCCTTAGCGGCAAATGCCACACCCTGTGCATGATTTCCGGCAGAGGCGGTAATTAATCCCTTGCTTCGCTCCTCATCCGATAGAGTTGAAATCTTATAATAGGCACCACGAATCTTATAGGCACCTGTCACCTGAAGATTCTCCGGTTTTAAGTACACCTTATTGCCGCTTTGTTCGCTAAAAAAATCACTGTAAATCAATTTTGTGGGGTTTACTACCTTCTGTACAGTATTATAGGCTTCCTCAAATTTCTCTAATGTCAACATCTTATTTTTTCCTCCTTTAACCTCTAGTAAAACTGCTATTCCCATTTAATCTTCCGAAATGAGAATCTCAATATCTGAACGGGTGTCCATGTCTGCAAATAATGCATTCACATAGGATTCCGGATTAAATCGCTGTAAGTCATTAATCTGCTCGCCCACACCAATGTATTTTACCGGAACATTTAATTCTGACTGTATGGCAATGGCAATTCCTCCTTTTGCGGTCCCGTCAAGCGTGGTCAAAATAATACCGTCAATCTGGGTAACATTAGAGAACTGTCTCGCCTGCTCTAATGCATTCTGCCCGGTGGAGCCGTCTAATACAATCAGTGTCTCTAAATGGGCGTTTTCGTACTCCTTCTCGATAATGCGCTTCATCTTTGCCAGCTCGTCCATCAGATTCTTCTTATTATGAAGTCTTCCTGCCGTGTCCACCAACAAAATATCTACATCTCTTGCTTTGGCAGCCTTGACTGCATCAAAGGTAACCGCAGCGGGGTCAGCACCCTCCTGCTGGGAAATAATCTCTACACCGGCACGGTTAGCCCAGGTCTTTAACTGATCAATCGCCGCCGCCCGAAAGGTATCTGCTGCACACATCATAACACGTTTTCCGCGATTTTTATACTGTGCCGCCAGCTTTCCAATAGAGGTAGTTTTTCCTACACCGTTTACACCGATAATCAGCATAACGGTTTTCCTGTTTTCAAAGTCATATGCACTGTCCTCCACCAGCATCTGGTCCTTGATGATATTAATTACCAGCTCTCTGCAGGCTTCCACTTCCTTGATATGGTTTTTTTTCACTAAATCTTTTAAGTTATCAATAATCTGCTCTGTGGTATCCAGCCCTAAGTCCGCCATAATCAGTGTTTCTTCCAGCTCATCATAGAAATCCTCATCAATAGAGGAAAAGCCTTTAAACAGGTTGTCAA
>CAMWYM010000086.1 GCA_947178475.1 uncultured Clostridium sp.
CACAGAATATATATTATATTCTATATAATCTGATTCACATACATCCAGTTCTGCCGGAATTCCCGCATCAGGTTCCAATAACCGCCTCCCCGGAAGCCGTACTCTGCAATGAGGTTATATTTTTCCATAATGCTCCTGACATCCTCAAACCACACCACATGGGATATCCCATCTCTTGTATAGTAGTAATAAGGGGCTTTTGAAGCTTCATCATATAGAATTTCTGCGCCATATTCTGCTGCACGCTGCACAGCCTGCAAATTGCCAATCGTTTCAGCAACCGTCTCATTTCGCACATAGGGAAGCGGCCAGTCATAGGCATAATTCGGGATTCCCATATCAATCTTCTCCCTTGGAATTACGGACACTGCATAGTCTAACACCCTTCTGACACTTGGAATTGGTGCCACTGCCATCGGAGGACCGTATTTATATCCCCACTCATAGGTCATCAGAAATACGCTGTCTGCCGCGCCTCCAATTCCCTGATAATCAACCCCTTCATATAAAAGTCCCGGCTGGTCGTCCGACACCTTAGGCGGTACAGCAACACTCACCGTATATCCATTGGCATTCATCCTGCTTCTTGTTTCTGTAATAAATTCTACATAAGCATCCCTGTATTCCCCAGGGATAAACTCAAAGTCGATATCTAATGCCTCATATCCTTTTTCCTCCATTGTCTGCAAGATATTGTCAAGCAGGATATCACGCATCTGTGTGTCAGAAAGAAGTCGTACAACCAGTTGGTTATTAAACCGCTCATACCGGTCAAGCGGTGTAATGACCATTCTTTTCCTGTTACCAAAACGCTCTGCTGTTGCCAGCAGGCGGTCATCATTCATCGGAATCAGCGAGCCATCTTCATTATAACCATAAGAAAAAGGCAGTAATTCCTGAATATACAGACAAACCTCCTCTAAAACTGCCTCCTGTATAAACGCATACGCATAGCCAAAAATCTCAATATCCCGCCTCTGTGTACCTTCATAAGCTATCACAATCTGCCTTCCCGGCAAAAGAAAATCTTCATTGAGCAGGTAAGAATTATTACGCACCAGCTGTAAAACGGTTGTTTGAAATGCATCCGCAATGCTTTGCAGTGTATCACCATTCTGTATTGTATATACAGTTTCCGCTCTTAATATAATCAAGGCCTGCCCAACTACCAAAGTCTCTCCCCTAATCTCATTATCATATGCCAGTCTTTCCACAGACACACCAAACTGCTCTGCAATACTCTGCAGCGTATCTCCAGCTTTTACTACATATATTTCCATACCATAACATTATCCACATTGTTATAATAACGTATGCCCAATACACACAATTTATGTAAAATTCAAATAAATCCCCTGCCACAGCACACTTTGCATGCCAAAGCAGGGGACTTATTTTACCCAATGGTATTACATTGTTACAAAAATAAATTTCAACACAAACAATGCCGCAATAATCGTAATCACAACATCTCTCTTCTGATATCTGCCGGTAAACAGTGCAATAATCACATACGCAATTGCACCGATACCAATACCATTTGCAATGGAATAGGTAAGCGGCATCATAATCAGCGCTAAAAATGCAGGAACAGCTGCGGTGATATCTTGCATGTCTACCTGTGCAAAGCTCTTCATCATCAATACACCTACATAAATCAAAGCCGGTGCCGTTGCCGCACTTGGAATAATACTGGCAAGAGGGCTTAAGAACAGGCAAAGGGCAAAACAAATTGCCGTTACTACACTGGCAAATCCTGTCCTTGCCCCGGCAGCCACACCGGAAGAGGATTCCACAAAAGTAGTACAGGTGGATGTTCCTATTGCCGCACCTGCCACCGTTGCAATGGAATCACAAAGCATGGATTTGTTAATATTAACCGGGTCTCCATTTTCATCTAACATTCCTGCCTGGGACGCTGTACCATAAAGCGTTCCGATTGTATCAAACATATCTACCAGACAAAAAGTAATGATCAGCATGACTGCATTAAAGATACCACCAACAGGAGCCCCAACAAATGCATCACTCCATGCTTTTCCATCAAACAGTCCAACAATGCCGATTTCTCCAAAATCCTTAAATGTCTGCCCGATCGCATTCAAATCAAAGCTTGGAACTGTCAGCATACAAAGATAATATAGTACCGTAGAGACAAGAATGGAAATGATCACGCTCCCCTTCACTTTATAATGCTCTAAAACTGCAATAACCAATAATCCTATAAACGCAACCAAAGCCGGAATCACTATTATTTTCCAATCTGTTCCGTTCATCTTTGCATCATTGACAGCACCGTGAATATCCACAAACTGTACAAACGTGTATATGTTTGCCTGAATCAGTCCCGCATTTTTCATACCAATCATGGCAATAAAAAGACCGATACCCGCCGGAATCGCCTTTTTCAGACAATCGGGCATGGCTTTTGCGATATATTCTCTTGCGCCAGTCAGAGAAAGCACCAAAAATACGATACCCGAAACGAAAATAAGCACCATGCCGGCATGATATCCCTCAATAGCATCCACTCCTCCAAAGCAGGCACCTGCCACAAACACAGTACAAAAGAAGGAGTTAAGTCCCATACCACACGCCTGTGCAAAGGGCATATTTGCGAGAAATGCCATAAGCAGCGTTCCAATCACTGCCGCCAGAATGGAGGCCACAAATACAGCATTCCAAATCTGTCCAAGCTGGGCAGAAACCGCTTCATTATCCATTGCCTGCGCAAGCCAGCCGGAAGCACCCTCTCCTGCCACCTGGTTTGGGTTCACAAATACAATGTACGCCATAGCAAAGAAAGTGGTTAATCCTCCAATAATCTCTGCTCTTACTGTCGAGCCACGCTCTGTAATTTTAAAAAACTTATCCATTTAATTCTCCTCTTTTCTTTTTTGTTTTTATATTATTTTTTATCCTGCTTCAGTTTTTCCCTGCCTGTATGGCTGATTTTCACCTCCCGTCTATATTCTATAAAATAATTCAACTCTGCTCCACTATCAAAAATCTATCATAATGCTTTAATAAATGATACGTGATTTGGCATTTCCTCAAATCCTCTTTTTTGATAAAATTCATATGCCGGCATACCTCTGTCCGTTTGTAAGAAAATTCTGCTTAAACCTTCTGTCTTCATATATCCCTCTATCTGCCTGATAAATTCCGTTCCGATTCCTTTTCCCTGCATATCTGTAGATATGCATAATTCATCAATATGATACTCTGCTCCCTCATACCAATGGCGGATACACCCCATAGCTAAACCAATCATCTTTTCATCATCAAAAAATCCTAATGTCAAAGAATTGGGATTTCCAATCAATTCCATAATATATTGGTCTAGCTGCTGCTCATCACTCCAATCATCGTTCCATGGAGCTTTTGTAAATACCTCTCTAAAAAATATTGTTATCAAATCCTTATCCACAATTGACAGCCTTTTTAAAATCATCACTTTTCTCACTTTCTTATGCATAATCCGGAATTTCAGTTACCAGCAGCTTACCAGACATCCTTATGTATTCTTTCCGTTATGGAATATTCCTTTTGTACTACATGGAAAGCATCATCGCTTGCCTTTCCAACTGCTATGAAGCATGGCATCAGATAATCCTTTGGAAAATTTAAAACCTTTCTTGCCCAGTCTCCTTCTTCTCCTAAAGGAATACGCAAAGCTGATGCATATCCTTCCGCAGTTATTGCCAAAAACATATTCTCAATGCAGCACCATATAGATGCATAACCATTCAAATGCGAAAGATTTTCAGGATGCAATATATCCGTCTTCTGCCTAAATAACGGAGCAATCACACAAGCTGCCTCCGCTAACATTTTGTATTGCTTAGGAATTGCAGCTTTATAAGCGTTTTGCTGGCAAGTATCATCCAAATTCCAATCCTGTAATATTTTATTGACTTCATCATCAGATATTTTTTCCGGCACTTTACTAATCAGCTTCATAACAATACTTTTATCTTTTATAACGATAAAATGCCAATCTCTCATATGGTCGTTTGTAGGTGCTTTCATTCCAGCAGAAATAATTCTTTCGATGACTTCATCATCTATAGACTCATTTTTAAAATCCCTAATTGTTCGTCTTGAATCGATTATATCATAAAAATCTCTCATCATATTTCTCCCATGAATTCATAATAGGTATTATTCATTATAACATATGTCACCAATTTTCGAAGAAAATTGATGACCTGCTTGCGCATCAGCGCAATTCATTATAGCATAAAACCCAGAGGATACCACCTCTGGGTTTTTGCTTCATGCTTAACTGAATATAGCTTCGTCCTTCCTAAACATAAAATACATATACTGTCAGCTAAGACTCTTATATTTTACTTATTAGCTACCTCAGCCTTAACAGCTGCTGTAAGTTGAGGAACGATCTTGTTCAAATCTCCAACAATACCATAATCAGCTACATCAAAGATTGGAGCATCCTCATCCTTATTAATTGCAATAATAAGATCGGCCTCCTCCATACCAGCAACATGCTGAATTGCTCCGGAAATACCAATTGCAAAATACACCTGCGGACGAACCGTCTTACCGGTCTGTCCAACCTGTAAATCTCTTGGTAACCAGCCGGAATCAACCACTGCACGAGAGCAGCTTACTGTTGCTCCAAGAACCTCTGCAAGATCCTCCAAAAGCTTGAAGTTTTCCTTGCTGCCAACTCCACGTCCACCAGATACCAATATCTTAGCATCCATAATATCTTTCACATCTGAAACAGCCTTCACAACTTCAAGAATCTCTACATACTTCTTATCTGGAGTAAATCCAGGATTATAATTAATCACCTCTGCCTTAGCACCAGCAGTTTTCTCAAGCTTCTGCATAACACCAGGACGAACCGTTGCCATCTGTGGACGGTTATCCGGACATGCAATGGTAGCGATTGTGTTACCACCAAATGCTGGACGAGTCATTAATAACTGATTATGCTTCTGCTCTTTACCCGGAATTGGGTTAATTGGGAAATCACCAATCTCAAGTAATGTACAATCAGCAGTAAGACCTGTTGCAACTCTTGCAGATACAGTAGGACCTAAATCACGACCAATTGCTGTAGCACCAACTAACATAATTTCCGGCTTATACTCATTGATAACAGAAGCTAAAGCATGTGCATATGGCTCTGTTCTATAATCCTTTAATTCCGGATCATCCACAACAATCACTCTATCAGCACCATACTCTGCTAATTCATCAACAAGACCTGCAACATCAGAACCTACCAATACGGCGGTTACTTTTTCATTTAATTTTTCAGCAAGTCTCTTTCCCTCTCCAATCAACTCAAAGGAAATGTTGCTTAACTTATTATCTACCTGCTGTGCAAAGACAAATACGCCTTTGTACTGCTCTAATTGTTCTGCGCTCATTGCACCCATTTTATTCACCTCTTTATTAGATAATGTGCTTTGACAATAACTTGTCAACGATTAATTTAGCTGCATCTTCTGGAGAATCAGGAACTACTTTCTCACCAGCTCCCTTACGAACCTTATCAGAAGCCTTTGCAATCTTTGTCGGAGAACCATTTAAACCTAAGTTTGAATCGTCAACATCCTTAAGCTCTGCTCTTCCCCAGGTTGTGATCTCTGCATCATATGCATCAAAGATTCCACCTGGTGTCATATAACGTGGCTCATTTAATTCAGCTAATGCTGTAATTAAGCAAGGCATCTGAACCTTAAGCATATGATATCCATCATCATACTGACGTTTTACTACAACGCTGTCTCCGTCAACCTTAATTTCCTGTGCATAAGAGATAACTGGAAGTCCCAAATGCTCTGCAATCTGTGGTCCAACCTGTGCGGTATCGCCATCAATCGCCTGACGACCTGTAATAATCAAATCATAGTCAATATTTCTTAATGCACCGGCAATTGTAGTAGATGTAGCCCAAGTATCAGCACCACCTAATACTCTGTCTGTAACAAGGATGCCCTTATCAGCACCCATAGCCATAGCCTCACGAAGAACCTCTTCTGCCTTCGGAAGTCCCATGGTCACAACCGTAACCTCTACATCATCATACTGGTCTTTGATTGTAAGAGCTGCCTCTAATCCAGCCTTATCATCTGGATTCATAATCGTAAGCATTGCACCTCTATCCAATGTTCCATCTGGATTAAATTTTACTCCACCCTTTGTATCAGGTACCTGTTTTACACAAACAACAATCTTCACGTTAATTACCTCCTAGTTTAAAATATTTGCAGAGATAACCATACGCTGAACTTCTGAAGTTCCTTCGTAGATCTCTGTGATCTTAGCATCACGCATCATACGCTCAACGTCGTACTCCTTAATGTAACCATAACCACCGTGTAACTGAACTGCCTTTGTTGTCACTTCCATAGCAACCTCAGCAGCATATAATTTAGCCATAGCCGCTTCTACTGAATAAGAAACCTTTGCACCATTCTGGTACTCACCCTTCTTCATCGCAGCCTTATATACTAACATCTTAGCAGCCTCTACCTTTGTAGCCATATCTGCTAACTGGAACTGTGTATTCTGGAACTGAGCGATGGAACGACCAAACTGCTTTCTTTCCTTTACATAGTTAATCGTTGTCTCTAAAGCACCCTCAGCAATACCAAGTGCCTGAGCGGCGATACCGATACGTCCACCGTCAAGGGTATGCATAGCAATACCAAATCCCTTACCCTTAGCACCTAACAGGTTCTCCTTTGGAATACGGCAGTCTGTAAAGATTAACTCATATGTGGAAGAACCACAGATACCCATCTTGTTTTCCTTTGTTCCAAAGGTAAAGCCTGGTGTACCCTTCTCAACGATAAATGCGGAAATTTCCTTCTGCACACGTCCACGCTTCTCAACCTTTCCGGTTACCGCAATTACAATATAAATATCAGCCTCTTTACCATTGGTAATAAAGCACTTTGAACCATTTAGTACCCACTCGTCACCGTCTAATACAGCCTTTGTCTGCTGACCCTGTGCATCTGTACCAGCACCAGGCTCAGTTAAACCAAAAGCACCTAACTTCTTACCTGAAGCCAGATCAGGGATATATTTTTCCTTCTGCTCAGGTGTACCATAAGTCTGAATCGGATCTACACAAAGAGATGTGTGTGCAGACACGATAACGATTACAATATAAATATCAGCCTCTTTACCATTGGTAATAAAGCACTTTGAACCATTTAGTACCCACTCGTCACCGTCTAATACAGCCTTTGTCTGCTGACCCTGTGCATCTGTACCAGCACCAGGCTCAGTTAAACCAAAAGCACCTAACTTCTTACCTGAAGCCAGATCAGGGATATATTTTTCCTTCTGCTCAGGTGTACCATAAGTCTGAATCGGATCTACACAAAGAGATGTGTGTGCAGACACGATAACGCCTGTAGTTGCACAAACCTTGGATAATTCCTCAACACACATAACATATGTAAGGGGATCACAGCCCTGACCACCCAGCTCCTTTGGAACCGGAATACCCAAAAAACCTGCTTTTGCCATCTTCTCTACTGTCTCTCTTGGAAATCTATGTTCTTCATCAATTTCTTGAGCAAGTGGCTTTACTTCATTTTCAGCAAATTCTCTAAAAAGAGTCTGCGCCATTTCATGTTTCTTACTTAAAGTGAAATCCATTTTTAATTTCCTCCTATAAAATTGTTATGCTCTCTTAATTAAGCATCCATTGGTGTCTTTGTCCGATCAGCATTATATACATAAAATCCCTTACCGCTCTTAACACCAAGATTGCCGCCGCGAACCATCTTGCGAAGCAGTGGACAAGCACGATACTTGCTATCACCAGTTTCCTTATAAAGAACATCCATGATGGCAAGGCAGATATCCAATCCGATGAAATCACCTAACTCAAGAGGTCCCATTGGATGATTTGCACCAAGCTTCATCGCTGAATCAATACCTGCAACATCAGAAACACCCTCCATCTTGATAAATGCTGCCTCATTAATCATAGGAATTAAGATTCTGTTTACAACAAAGCCTGCAGCTTCATTCACCTGTACAGGTGTCTTACCAATCTCTTCTGAAATCTTAACAATCTTAGAAACCGTCTCATCCGGTGTATTAACACCTGCAATTACCTCTACCAGCTTCATACGGTCTGCCGGATTGAAGAAATGCATACCAATCATAGGACGTGTAAGACCATTTCCAATCTCTGTAATGGAAAGACTAGAAGTATTGGAAGCAAAAATACACTCCGGCTTAGCAATCTTATCCAACTCAGAGAATGTTGTCTTCTTAACCTCCATATCCTCAAATGCTGCCTCAACAATCAAATCACAATCTGCACAAAGATCTTCCTTCAGACCAGGAGTAATACTATTAAGAATACCGTCTACCTTCTCCTGTGTCATCTTTCCTTTTTCTACAAGTCTTGCATAACCTTTTGCAATCTTGTCCTTACCACCTTCGGCCCACTCCTGCTTAATATCGCAAAGAGCCACCTCATACCCTTCGACCTGAGCAAACGCCTTAGCAATACCCTGACCCATGGTTCCTGCACCAATAACGCCAACCTTCATCTTCATATCCTCCTAATAATTTTTTTGAATATACTGTTTGAATTCATTTACGTTTCGTTCAACCAGTTATCCTTATTTCACACATTTAGGATGGTCAAATGACCACCCTAAATGTATTAAAATCCGTTTGATTATTTATTCTGGAAAGGAACAACCTTTAACTTCTTCTCCTTGTCTTTCTCAAGGAAGTTGCCCATTCCTGCCTTCTGGTCCTCTGTCTCAAAACAGTCACCAAATAATTTCTCCTCAATTACAATGGCCTGATCCATATCTACCTGTAATCCATCGTTAATTGCTTTCTTGCAGTTCCGAACAGCAATCGGAGCCTGAGCCGCAATGCCTGCTGCCATTTTCTTAGCTGCATCCATCAACTCCTCTAACGGATATACAGCATTTACAAGTCCAATACGATAAGCTTCGTCTGCCTTGATATTACGTGCTGTATAAATCATCTGCTTTGCCATTCCCGCACCAACAAGACGTGCTAATCTCTGTGTACCGCCAAATCCCGGTGTAATGCCAAGTCCAACCTCTGGTTGTCCAAAAACAGCATTCTCGGAACAAATTCTGATATCACAGCTCATGGAAATCTCACATCCACCGCCTAAAGCGAAACCATTCACTGCAGCAATTACCGGAAGTGGGAAAGTCTCTAACTTACGAAATACATCATTTCCCTTTTTACCGAAAGCTTCACCTTCCGCCTTAGTAAGAGTAGACATCTCTCCGATATCGGCACCTGCAACAAAAGATTTGTCTCCGGCACCTGTTAAAATTAAAACTCTGGTTGTAGCTAAATCAACTGCATCTAACGTGGCATTCAATTCATCTAAAACCTGGCTGTTTAAAGCATTTAACGCTTTGGGACGATTAATTGTGATAACACCAACAAATCCATCCTGCTCATATGTAATAAACTCCATTTGCTCTATCTCCTTATGATTCTCATTCTTATTGCAATCAATACAAGCTGCCTCATTGTAATGATGACCGCCGGAACAGAATATAAATCTTCTAATCCGGCTCATCATTTCCATCGGCCTATGCAGGGGAAAATATTGTCCTGCATACTAATCCAATCAGTCTCTCTCCACGATAGTAGAACAGCCCATACCACCACCGATACAAAGTGTAGCAAGACCCTTCTTAGCATCCTTTCTAACCATCTCATGTAATAAGGTAACAAGAATACGGCATCCAGAAGCTCCAACAGGATGTCCAAGTGCAATAGCACCACCATTCGGATTCAACTGCTCGTCCTTAAAGCCAAGCTCCTTCTGTACAGCAATAGACTGTGCTGCAAATGCCTCATTTGCCTCGATAATGTCAAAGTCCTCAATCTTATATCCTGTCTTCTCCATAACCTTTCTTGTAGACGCAACCGGACCAACACCCATAATGGAAGGATCAACACCACCTAAAGCTCCAGCAACAAAGGTAGCCATAGGCTTAACACCTAACTCTTTAGCCTTTTCTTCACTCATTACAACAATTGCTGCAGCACCGTCATTAATACCAGAAGAGTTAGCAGCCGTTACAATACCATCCGGCTTAAATGCAGGACGCAGCTTAGCAATACTCTCTGCAGTAGTACCTGGACGAGGACCCTCGTCTGTGTCAATCATCACGGTCTGCTTCTTCTGCTTAACCTCTACAGGAACAATTTCATCCTTGAATGTGCCTGCTTCCACAGCAGCAGCAGCCTTCTGCTGGGATTTAGCTGCAAATGCATCCAATTCTTCTCTTGTAATACCATACTTCTCGCACACATTCTCAGCGGTAATGCCCATATGATAATCATTAAACGCATCCCATAATGCATCATTTACCATTGTATCAACCATTGTGTTATTACCCATTCTATAACCAAAACGAGCCTGCTTTAATGCATATGGAGCCATAGACATATTCTCCATACCACCTGCTACAACAATATCTGCATCGCCAGCTTGAATCATCTGTGCTGCCATGTTAACACAATTCAAACCTGAACCGCAAACAACATTAACGGTAACTGCTGGGGTTTCAATTGGCAGCCCTGCTTTAATGGAAGCCTGACGTGCCACGTTCTGTCCAAGACCGGCCTGAATTACACAACCCATATATACATGATCCACCTGATCACTCGGAACACCAGCTCTGTTTAAAGCCTCCTTGATAACGATAGCACCTAATTCCGGGGCTGGAGTTGTACTCAAGCCTCCTCCCATAGTTCCGATTGCTGTACGACAAGCGCCAGCTAAAACAACTTTCTTTGACATAATGTTACTTCCTCCGTTTTAAATTTTGCGGTTGACATAAAATCACTTCTCAACGGCGTTTTCCAAAGGATTTCAGCCACTACGCAATCTGCTAATTATGATAGCATAATTTTCACAATCTTGCAACCGATTATCCACCTGCCAAAGGGGAATTTTTTATTGAATTTTAGACATATTGCACCTCATCTCATCCACTGAAAACCTCCCATTCCGTGCAAAGAAAAAGCATCAACGATATCATAAATTAACTCAATGATTATCGTTGATGCTGATTTTCCTAACATTTTCATTATCCAATTACGCAAAACGCAAATTACTTTTTCACAAATCTGGCAGATTTGCCAGCTCCCACTACTACTGCCTCCAACGCTGACTGTGATACAAACGCCTGAATTCCGGTACTTTCCTCCACCAGTTTGTCCATTCCGTAAATAAGACTCCCGCCACCGGTCAGAACAATCCCCTTCTCTGCGATATCCGCAATCAGTTCAGGAGGAGAAATTTCTAAAACATTATGTATCGTATCAAGAATTTGTGCCGTCACCTCTGCAAATGCTTCTATAGTTTCCTCGGACGAAACAATAATCCTAGCCGGATATCCGCTAACCATATCTCTTCCCTTTACCTCCATGGTCAACGGTTCCTCTCTCGGATAAACAGAACCGATAGTCATCTTAATTTTCTCTGCCGTAGGCTCACCGATCAGCAAATTATAGGTTCGACGAATATATTTAATCATCGCCTCATTATAATCATCTCCCGCCAGCTTCAGGGAATTACTCACCACAATTCCACCTAGCGAAATAACCGCCACATCCGTAGTGCCTCCACCAATATCCACAATCATATTTCCCTTTGGCAGAGAAATATCAATATCTGCACCGATAGCTGCTGCAATCGGTTCCTCCATGATATCTACATGCTTGGCCCCAGAACGGTATACTGCATCCTCCACACCCCTCTTCTCCAGCTCCGTAACACCACTCGGAACACACACACAGATTCTAGGACGGCTGAGCATCCTCTTCTTCTGCATCGCTGTCTCAATGAAAGTCTTCAACATCCGTTCTGTCACCGTATAATCCGAAATAACGCCCTGCCTTAAGGGTCGAATCACCTCAATATTATCCGGTTCCTTACCCATCATGAGCTTTGCTTTATTGCCAATAGCAACAAGCCGCTTAGACTTAGTTTCAAAGGCCACAACAGACGGCTGATTAATGACAATCCCTTTGCCTTTAACAAATACTAAAACATTTGCAGTCCCTAAATCAATTCCTATATCCATATCAAACATAATGATTTCCTCTTATCGTAATAATATCGTAAATAACTGCCTTTATCCTTCGTTGATAAACTGCTAATGGTATAACGCTTATCACTAAACGCTATACCATTGCAATTTACAACACTTTTTCGATATTGTCAACAAAGAATTATTCAAAGTCACCAGCAACCAAACGGTGTTCCTGTTCCCCTGAACCCATTTCCCGATTATGTGCCTTTGAAACGGCATTATCCACAATCTTCAAAACTCGGTCAAGATTACCACTTTCTACCTCCTGCATTCTCCTTCTGAGGTTACTCTCCGCACCAGACTCACATGGATATCCAAGCTGTATTGCATGATTCTTGGCAATGGAGAATACATCCATATCGGTAATTCTGTGTACCTGTATCAAATGCTTAAACTGAGAAGAAATCACTGCATTGTCTTTAAACAATTTTGACAAGGTTTCAATCTGTCCTGTCATAATTACAACCACATCATTATCCGGGCTGCTTACAATCTGATAAATTTCCTCCAGCTTTTGCGGTGAAATAACACCTGCATTTTCTACTACAAGACATCCACCCTGCAGTTTACTAATTGCATCACTGATATTGGCTCTGTTCAACGCAGCAGCCTTAATTTTTGCAATTGTTTTGGTCTTGCAGATTCCCATTGTATAAAAGCTTCTGGCAAAGTCCTCTGCAATCGTAGTTGTACCAAATCCATACTGTCCAAGAACTACTACATTTCTTGGCTCCGACGGATTATCGCTAATATATCTCATTGTATTAACAATCTGTTCACTGATTGATCCAACAGACAAATATTTGCCCAAAAATTGCTCTGCACCTACAGGTAAAGAGTAATCTCCGGTCGGCGCCGCCTGAGCACTTGCTTCAGCCTCAGCCTTCTTTCTTGCTTCTTCCTCAATCCTTCTTCTGATTTCCTCTTCAGCCTTCTGTTTTGCCTCTTCCTCAACCTTACGTCTGATTTCTTCCTCAGCCTTACGCCTTGCCTCTTCTTCAACCTTACGTCTGATTTCTTCCTCGGCCTTACGTCTTGCTTCTTCCTCAGCTACCTTTCTTGCCGCTTCCTCCTCAGCCTTACGTCTTGCTTCTTCC
>CAMWYM010000087.1 GCA_947178475.1 uncultured Clostridium sp.
GTATGAGCCATATTGTAAGTTTGGCGGTTGTAATCATGTAGGAGAAAGAGAATGTGGCGTTAAGCAGGCCGTGGCAGACGGAGAGATTCCGTTGTCCCGTTATGAGAATTACAAGCTTTTTTTTCAGGAATTGAAAGAACAGAAAAGGTTTTGAGAAAGGGATTAGATATGATTTATTTGGCACCATCAGTTTTATCAGCAGATTTTTCCATATTAGGCGATGAAATCCGTTCCGTTGTGGCGGCGGGGGCACAGATGGTGCACTTAGATGTTATGGATGGCAGATTTGTACCCAATATTTCTTTCGGTGCACCGGTTATTTCTTCAGTGAGGAAGGTATCGGAGGCTTTGTTTGACGTACATCTGATGATTGAGGAACCTATTCGTTATCTGGAGGATTTTCAGAAGGCGGGGGCAGATATCATTACCGTTCATTATGAAGCATGCCAGAATGTAGAAGAAACCCTTTCTGTGATTAAGAAATTGGGGATAAAGGCAGGATTGGCAGTCAGTCCCGATACACCAGTGGGAGTGGTTGAGCCTTATCTGTCTTTCGTCGATATGGTATTGATTATGAGTGTTTACCCCGGTTTTGGAGGACAGAGTTTTATTGAAAACAGTCTTGATAAGGTGAGGGAGATAAAAAGAATGGCAGAGAGCTGCCAGAGGGAAGAATTGTGGATTGAGATAGACGGTGGTATTGGTGCCAATAATATAGTGGCGGCTAAGGAGGCCGGTGCCAATGTTTTGGTTGCAGGCTCGGCTGTATTTCGCGGTAATGCAGGAGAAAATGTTCGTGCACTGAATAAATTACTCTAAAGGAAGTCTGTTTAGGAGTGAAAAGATGAAGCATATTTTGATCATAACCGGTGGAGCCTTGAATTTGGAATTTGCCCATGAATATTGTGAGACCTTGTCAGCTGATAAGGTCTTTGCTGTTGATAAGGGATTGGAATATGCCCATCAGCTGGGATTTCTGCCGGACTATATCATAGGTGATTTTGATACAGTAGATAATGAATTGTTAGAGGCTTATAAGGATAGAATTGAAAAAGAAGGACTTCCAGTTCATATAAAGAGCTATCCGGTGAAAAAGGATGCTTCGGATACGGAGCTTGCAGTGGAAAGAGCAATAGGGGAAAATCCAGATAAAATTACCATTCTGGCGGCAACAGGAAGCCGTCTGGACCATGTGCTGGCTAACCTCGGTCTGCTGCTTCAGGTGGCGGAAAAGGCTATAGAGTGCTGGATTGTAGATGAAAATAATCGTGTGCGGCTGCTCATGTCAGGTGATGAATGTCACATAGGGAAAAGGGAACAGCATGGGAAGTATCTTTCTTTGATTCCTCTTACGCCTGTGGTAAAGGGGCTGACGATTACGGGAGTGATGTATCCGCTTACCGACAGGACAATCCGGCAGGGGAGCAGCTTTACCATCAGCAACAAAATCACAGAGGAACAGGCGGTGATCAAAGTAGCTGACGGTACACTGCTGGTCATTGAAAGCAGGGACTGATAATCGTAAGCGGTTATTTTTTCTTGTGCTTATCCATTTTGTTTTTCTTTGAGCTATTATCTGTTTTTGAATGCTTGGAAACTCTCTTTTTACTGTCTTCAGAGGCTTTTGATCGTTTTGTATGGTTATCAGTCTTGGTTTGCTTTGTGGAATCTTTCTTGGTATTGTCATCAGTTTTAGCTTGTTTTGAGGAATCTTTCTTGGTATTGTCGTCAGTCTTGGTTTGCCTTGTGGAGTCTTTTTTGGCATTATCATCGGTCTTGGATTGCTTACTGCTGTCCTTTTTGATATTTCTCTTTTTGTTTTCATCGCTTTTCTTTTTCGGCTTTTCGGTGGCTTCCGTGTCATCTAAGACAGGTATTTGGAAATCGCCTGCCAGTATAGGAGAGATGTACTGGGATTCATAGTAGTGATAGAGTGCTTTATACTCCTCACTGAAGCTGTCATTGGCATGACCGTGCATCTCGTCAAAATTGCGGTCGTTTCCGACACGCTTTACAATATGGAGAGAAATGTTGGCACAGTGGGAGGAGATACGCTCAAAGCTGGTTACCAAATCCACCAGAGCAATGCCTCCGGCTATACCGCAGTCGCCGGTTTGCAGGCGTTCCACGTGATGCGCCTTTATTGTTTCCTTTAATTTGTCAATGGTTTCTGCTAATGGCTCGATTCGGATTGCAGCTCCAACATTGTCATGCTTAAACGCCTCAAAGGTAGTTTTTAGCACATTGTCCACAGCAGCGATAATCGTGTCAACCTCCCGGTGACCGGCAGGTGAAAAATGGATTTCCTGTGCATTTTTATCCTGTGCCACATAGAAGATATTGACACAATGATCGCCCATCCGTTCAAAGTCACTGACTGAGTTGAGAATTTCGGACACCACCAGACGGTCATCTGAAGACAGCCGTTTGGAGTTAATCTTGACAATATATGCAGATAATGCACTTTCACATTTATCAATGAAGGATTCGTTTTCCTCTAAAAGTGCCTGTTTAGACGGGTCATAATTGTAAATAAGCTCTGTGGCAATTTTGTAGTTGTCATAGATGGCATCCGCCATGGAAATAATTACATTTTTACACTGCTCCAGAGCAATGGTAGGTGTGTTTAACAGCATGTCATCCAGGGTTGCAAGCTCTCTGTCTGTCTTGGAAATTTCTTCCTCGCCCAATATTTTGCCGGTAAGATTGCCAAGCTGCTGTGCAAAAGGCATCAGTATAAGGCTGGTAAGAAAGTTAAATAAAAGATGGATATTCGCTATGTTACCGCGGTTCACTGCATTGTTCCAGAAGGAAATTCCAACAGTATAGTAAATGCCGTAGATAATTGCAGAGAATAAAAGTGCACCGATAATATTGAAAAGCAGATAGCTGAGGGAAACTCTTTTTGCCTTTTTGTTGGCACCGATAGAGCCTAAGCATATGGTCATGCATTTACCCAGATTTTGCCCGATGATGATAGGGACAGCGGTGGCATAGGTTACGCTCCCGGTGGCGGACAGTGCCTGCAGGATACCTACAGAGGCAGAAGAACTCTGAATAATAGCAGTAATAACCAGACCGGTAAGTATACCTAACAGCGGATTGCTGAAGGAGGTAAATGCGTTCTGGAAGACCTTTGAATCACGGAGAGGGATAAATACAGTCTCCATGGTGGTCATACCGTAAAAAAGCACGCCCATACCCACAAGGATTCCGGCGATGTCCTTTGCCTTTTTATTTTTGGTGAAAAGAAGGGTAAAAGCACCGATTCCTACCAGCATTGGCGCAAAGGAGGAGGGCTTTAACAATTGGAGAACAAGGTTGTCGGAGCCGAGATCTCCAAGCCGGAGGATCTGTGCAGTTATGGTGCTACCCACATTAGATCCCATAACAACGGGAATTGCCTGGGCAACTTTCATAATTCCGGCATTTACAAAACCAATCAGCATAATTGTGGTGGCAGCAGAGCTTTGAATAATTGCAGTTACAGCAGCACCTAATCCCCATCCTTTGATGGAACCGACACCTTTCCGCTTACTGGTGGTCAGCTTCTCGAGAATTCGTTCCAGACCGGAGCCCGCAAGCTTTTCTAAGGAAGAGCCCATAAGACTCATACCATACAGGAAGAGTCCGATTCCGCCTAAGAGCTGTAAAATGGATAATATATTCATGCCTTTTGTCCTCCAAATTCGATTCATTTATCATTTATCTTAAGAATACATCTTTTAATTATAAAATGTTTTCCTATGTTTGTCACTATGAAAATAAAAATTGCTGGCTTTTTTTGGTGAATTGTGTTAGTATATCAAATTGAGTTGACGGTGAAAGGTCAAATTATGTATTTTTAAGGAGAAAACAGATGAGTAGTTCAATAATATGGGTATTGCTTGCTTTTGCAGCGTATATGATTGTTATGGTTGTAATTGGAGCAGTCTATGCAGGAAAAACAAAGAGTTCAGAGGATTTTTTTCTGGGTGGACGTAATTTAAACGGATGGGTAGCTGCACTGTCTGCACAGGCATCCGACATGAGCGGCTGGCTTTTGATGGGACTTCCGGGAAGCATATATGCATTTGGAACCGGACAGGCGTGGATTGCCGTGGGATTGTTTATCGGTACTGTTTGCAACTGGCTGTTTATTGCATCAAGGCTGCGCAGGTATACGATTCGTGCTAACAATTCTTTGACACTTCCGGCATATCTGGAAAATCGTTTCCACGATAAGAAACGGATTTTACTGGTGGCATCTTCTGTGGTAATTGTTATATTTTTCCTCGTGTATACTGCCTCTGCGTTGACGGCAGGAGGAAAGCTCTTTGCCTCTGTGTTCGGGGTGGATTATCGGGTGGCTCTGACAATTGGTGCAGTGGTAATTCTGATATACACTTTTTTGGGCGGCTTTATGGCAGTGTGTACTACTGACTTTATTCAGGGAACGTTAATGCTGGTGGGAGTTTTAGTTGTGCCGATTGTAGCATATGCCTTTGTTGGTCCTGACAATCTTGTCAGTGTACTCAATACATCAGGGGTGGCAGGAGGTGCCAGCTCTTATCTGAATGTTATGCACGATTCGGGGGCACCGGTATCGGCAGTATATATTATTTCTCAGCTGGCATGGGGATTCGGATATTGCGGAATGCCGCATATTCTCGTGCGCTTTATGGCAGTTGCCAATGAAAAGGAACTCAAAAAATCCAAAATAATTGCCATTATCTGGGTTGCTATTTCTCTAAGCTTTGCCGTTATTATCGGTATTGTGGGACGGGCATATTTATACCCGACAATTCTGGGAGATACGACGGATATATCTGCGGAGAATGTATTCATTGAGACCATTAAGAAAATATTTATGAGTGACTTAAATCTTGCTTTTGTGGGAGGGCTGCTGCTCTGTGGAATTCTGGCAGCCATCATGTCAACTGCGGACTCACAGCTGTTGGTTACTGCATCGGCGGTGGCAGAGGATTTATTTAAAGGGATTTTTAAGAAGGATGCAGAGGATAAAACTGTACTTAATGTCAGTCGTATAACAGTGGTAGTAGTAGCAGTTCTCGCTTATATTATCGCGCTTAATCCGGACAGCTCAGTTATGGGTCTGGTGTCTAATGCATGGGCCGGCTTTGGCTCGGCATTTGGACCGATAGTGTTGTTGTCCCTCTATTGGAAACGGGTAAATCTGCCGGGAGCTATAGCCGGAATTGTGTCAGGAGCAGCAACGGTAATCATATGGGATTACATTCCGATAATCGGAGGACAGACTCTGGGTGCGGTAACCGGCCTTTATTCACTGGCACTTGGCTTTTTAATCAGTCTGCTGTTGATTGTCATTGTATCTCTGGCTACCAAGGCACCGTCAGAGGAGATATTAAAGGAATTTGACGACATGAGAAATAATAATTTATAAACGGAAAAGAGACCACCTAAATGGTCTCTTTCTTTATAGTATAAGGGAGAATTAATGAAAAAAGTGAAAAAACTTTCTGTACTTACTATAAAAGAAAAATATGAACAAATTATGACATCAGGAAAAACAATTTGAAAACTTTTAGAAAAAAGGGCAAAAAAACGTGTATTTTCAGATTTTATGTATTGGAAAAATTAAAGAAGAATTCTATAGAAGGCAGATTGAAGAAATCTGTACAAAGCTTCAGAAGGGACAGCATAAGATCAGGATTATCGAATATCCGGATTCTCCAGTGCCGGAGCGGTTATCAGAAAAAAAACGGGAAGTGTTTTTGGAAAAGGAATGTGCCAAACTGGCGGAAAAAATTACGGCAAGGGATTATGTCATAGCGCTCTGTATTGAGGGAAGGGAGCTTTCCACAAAGCAGCATAGGAGATATATAGAAGAGGCTGCCATGCAGGAATTTGAAACGATTACCTATGTTATTGGCGGTTCGCTGGGACTGCCGGAGAATATTAAGAAACGGGCTAATCTGTGTATGAGCTTTTCTCGAATGACCTTTCCGCATCAGATAATGAGGATGGTACTTTGTGAGGAGATAAGGAGCGCCCTTTATTTGTGATAGGTCTTTCCCTGAAGAATGGTATAGCTGCGGTAGAGCTGCTCATAGAAAAGAAGTGTCAATGTGTCTGCCGGCAGACTGCAGGCAGAAAGAGAGCATTTTGAAAGCATTTCATTCTCACACAGTCCGGATAGTGCCGACATACATTCTGCTTCACTGTATCCAATTAAAATGTGAACATTTGACCGTCCGGAATGCTGGAAGCTGTCAATAACCTTTGCAAATTCCTCCGAGGAATAGGAGGAGGGACCGGAGCATATTTGTAGGAAACAGTGATTTCCAGAAGAAATATTTCCGGAAAAAGACAGATGCCTGTCGAGATAAAGTGTGGTAGTACAGTAGGCAGAAAGCCGCTTTTTAAATTCGTTGACTGCATCGTGGTAATTGACACCAAATTGGGTCGGGTTACAATAGATATGATAGTACATAGAACGTCCCCTTTAAATAAAAAATGCACCAGAGAAGAATCGAACTTCCGCACATGGCTCCGGAGGCCATTGCTCTATCCACTGAGCTACTGGTGCAACAGCTAATATAATACTACAAATCTTGTAAAAGTGCAAACGAATATTGCATTTTTTTTTGCATTTTGTTACAATGGTTATCCATAAAGGGATAAATGTGAATAGATAACAGGAGATAATGATGAAAAAAAATATATTTGATAAAATTTCAGATTCATACGAGCGTTTTCATTTACAGGATACACAGATTCGCAAGGGTAGTAATACGGTAGTGATCAGTTCCAAATTAAAGCTTACACTGGGCTGGAGTATATTTATACTTTGCTGTGTGCTTGCCTATGTGGTGGTTGGACTGCCAACAGCCAAGCCAAAGGAAGTGAGTGTTGAGGATAAGGAAAATGTCCTTCAACAGGAGGTAGATATAGAGGAAGAACACGATACAATGGTTCCCTATGAGAAGGATGCAGACGAGGAGCTGAATACGTTTATCAACTCTTATTTGACGGCTATCACGAATTGTGACAATCTGGCCCTGCAGGATATGGTGACAGACCCGTCAGAGTATAATGATGCGGAAGGTCTCAAGAAAAAGGCAGAGTTTATCACGGAGTACAGTAATATCACTGTGTATACGAAGGTTGGCTTAGATGAGGGAAGCTATGTGGCGTTTGTCGTGACAAATCTTACCATAGCGGGAGTTAACTCCTCTCCCTATGATATCATCACGTTGTATATCGTTAACGGTGCAAGGGGATATCTGATTAACAATGGTGCACTTTCAGAGGATGCTAAGTCTTACATTGAAAAGATAAAGGGCGATAAGGATATTCAGAAAATCTATCGCTCAGTTGAGAAGAAGAATAATGAGCTGAAGGAAAAGGATTCCTCGCTGAGGGAATTTTATGAAATCATTAGCCGAAGAAATGTGAAGACGGATTCAGCGGCAGATCTGCTGACCACTGAGGAAGCGGAACCATCGCAGGAGGAAAACGGCGAAGAAAATCCCGATAACGGCGGACAGGAACAGGGAGACAGTGCTCCGGCTGAAGGCGGTCAAGAAAACGGTGGCACAGCTCCGGCAGAAAACGGTCAGGATTAGAACTACTTATTTCTTATCATTGTCACTCCCATTGGAATCCATGTCTTCCGGTGCGCCGGTGGCATATACGTCAATTCCCCGGGGCTTAACCGGAGTAGAGAAGACAATTTGGGTTTCGGTTTTTCCGTACTTTTGGAGCTGCCCGATAAAGGAATCCAATTCCATAGTACTGGGAAAGGCCACCTTGATCAGCATGGAATAGGCACCGGTGACACAGTTGCACTCCAGTACATTAGGGCAGGCTTCGATATATGGATAAAAAACCGGTTTTTGTTTTGGGTCTAACGACATATTGATGAATGCAGTGACATGGTAGTCGAGCATAACCGGGTCTACAGTGGCATGGTAACCGGTAATAATTTCAGCCTTCTCAAGGCGGTCTATTCTTGCCGACACTGCGGGTGAAGACAAAAATACCTTACTGGCCAGATACTTTAACGGATACCTGGCATTTTCCTGCAATAGATGAAGTATCTTCTTATCAATACTATCCATATAATCACTTCCCCTTTCAAGATGGTGTATAAGTATATAAAAAATAAGGTGCTCTAAACAATAGAAAGAACACCTCTTTGTATTCAAAAGTATTATATAGGTTTTTCTTAATTTTTTCAAGTGTAAAATTTGTTCTGCTGCTTATCCTTTATGTATTTTTTTGAATTATTTGAAAAAGTGCTTTTATCGTGGTATGATTAGTGGAGTATTTAGAAGGAAATAAACAAAGAAAAGGAATTGAGATGATGAGGGAAATGCGGCTTAACAAATATATAAGTGCATCAGGATTTTGCTCCAGAAGGAAAGCAGATGAATGGATTGCCTCCGGCAGTGTTTTGGTAAATGGAAAACCGGCAGATATTGGGATGCAGGTAAAGGAGGGTGACACTGTAACCATTAACGGAAAGGAGATTCGGCTGGATGAGCCCTTTAAGCTGGTTGTTTTCTATAAACCTAAGGGATATGCCTGTACATCCCATAGGGGGGATAAATCCGGTATTTTTTCCAACTTTAATCTGGATTCAGACCTTAGGTATGTGGGCAGGCTGGACAAGGATTCGGAGGGACTTTTACTGCTGACTAATGACGGGAATCTGTGTAATGACATATCCAGAGCGGCAAACGGTCACGAAAAGGAATATGTGGTGACGGTAAATCGTCCGGTAACGGCAGAGCTGATAGAAGGACTTTCAAACGGTGTTCGTATCTTTGATGCCAACAGGGAAAAATGGGTGGTGACGAGACCATGCAAGGTCAGCCGGCTTGGGGAGAAGACTTTTTCAATTATACTGACACAGGGATACAATCGCCAGATACGCCGGATGTGTGAACATTTTGATTACCGGGTAAGGAGCCTTTGCAGGATTCGTGTCATGAACATCAAAATTGAGGAGATGAAGCCGGGAGATATCCGGCAGGCTACGCAGGAGGAGATTGTAGAAATTAGGGAAATGCTTGCTAAGAATCGTTTATAATCTGAAAGTTGATGGAAAGAGGATAGATATATGGACAAAAAAGAGCGTTTAAAGGAACTGGTTTCCCTCTTAAATAAGGCTTCGGAGGCATATTATCAGAGGGATGAGGAAATTATGTCCAATTTGGAATATGACAAGCTTTATGACGAGCTTACCGTGTTGGAGAAGGAAACGGGGATTGTGCTGGCAAACAGTCCCACGATCCGTGTGGGATATGAGGTACTCAGTGAGCTGGAAAAGCAGCCCCACCCGTCTCCGATGTTGTCACTAGATAAAACAAAGGATGTAGCGGCTTTGATTTCCTGGCTGGGAGAGCATGAAGGGGTTCTTTCGTGGAAGCTGGATGGTCTGACCGTTGTTCTCACCTATGAGGGAGGCGAGCTTGTCAATGCGGTTACCAGAGGAAACGGAGAGGTCGGAGAGGTAATTACCAATAATGCAAGAACTTTTGTCAATGTGCCTAAATCCATTCCTTATAAGGGGAGGCTGGTAATCAGAGGGGAAGCTGTTATCCGATATTCGGATTTTAACCGCATGAATAGTGAGATAGCCAATATTGAGGAGAAATATAAGAACCCGAGAAATCTGTGCTCCGGCTCCGTAAGGCAGCTCAATAATGAAATTACAGCAAAACGTCATGTTCATTTTTATGCTTTTTCGCTGGTGGCGGATGTGCTGGAGGCTGACCAGATAGAAGAGTATGGTTTTGATAATTCCATAACTGGCAGGTTTGAGTGGCTGACAGGGCAGGGTTTTGATGTAGTGGAGCATTTTGTGGTTACCGGAGCTACATTGGAGGAGCGGGTTATGGATTTTGCCGCAAGGATACCGGATAATGATATCCCGTCAGACGGTCTTGTATTGTCCTATAATGATATTGCCTATGGAAGAAGCCTGGGAAGAACAGCCAAGTTCCCACGGGATTCCATTGCATTTAAATGGGCGGATGAGCTGGCAGAAACGGTGCTCACAGAGGTAGAGTGGTCTCCGTCGAGAACCGGACTGATTAATCCGGTGGCAATTTTTGAACCGGTGGAGCTGGAGGGAACAACGGTGACAAGAGCCAGTCTGCATAATGTCAGTACCTTGCGGGCACTAGGTCTGGGAATAGGAGACACCATTACCGTATACAAAGCGAATATGATCATACCGCAGGTGGCAGAGAATCTGACAGGGAGTGATAATCTGGAGATTCCGGAAACCTGTCCCGCCTGTGGAGGGAAGACAACACTTCAGGACTTAAATGGGGTACAGTCCCTATACTGTATGAATCCGGAATGCAGTGCAAAACAGATTAAGGGATTTTCTCATTTTGTATCCCGTAATGCCATGAATATAGAGGGTCTTTCTGAGGCAACGTTAGAAAAATTTATTGCCAGCGGCTTCTTGAAAAATCTGTCGGATATTTTTCATCTGGACCGGTATCGGGAGGAAATCATTGCGCTGGAAGGATTTGGGGAGAAGTCCTATGACAATCTGATTGAATCGGTGGAAGAAGCGAGAACAGTATCGATGGCAAAGTTTATCTACAGCCTTGGAATCAGTGGAATAGGGCTGGCTAATGCCAAAGTGATTGTGTCCTATTTCAATCAGGACTTTGATTCTATCATACATGCAGGTGTAGAGGAGCTTGTGGATATTGACGGAATCGGAGATGTTCTTGCGGAGGCTTTTCGTGCTTTTTTTGATAATGAAGACCGAATGCAGGAGGTTTACAGACTGCTTAATGAAATTACCTTTGAAAAAGAAGAGGCTTTAGGAGAACAGATATTGGAGGGAAAGGTTTTTGTCATTACCGGAAGTGTTGAGCGGTTTGAGAACCGTAATGCATTAAAGGATTATATTGAAAAGTTAGGCGGAAAGGTGACGGGGTCCGTATCAAAGAAGACAGACTATCTGATTAACAATGATGTGACCTCAAATTCATCGAAAAACAAAAAAGCTGGCGAGCTTGGGATTCCTATTTTATCTGAGGAGGGCTTTTTAAAGCTTGCCGGAGAAGAATAGAACGGAACAGAAAAGAGGGAGAAATATGCCAATCAGGATAGATAATGATTTACCGGTTAAAAAAATATTAGAGGAAGAAAATATATTTGTCATGGATGCAGACCGCGCTATGAAGCAGGACATTCGTCCGTTAGAGGTTGTGATCTTGAATCTGATGCCCCTTAAGGAGGACACGGAGCTACAGCTTTTGAGAAGTCTTGCCAATACGCCTCTGCAGGTGAATATCACCTTTATCCGGACAGGCACATATGAACCGAAAAATGTGGCAAGAAAGCATTTAGAGCGGTTCTATACAACATTTCAGGAGATTAAGAACCGTCGTTTTGACGGAATGATTATCACTGGGGCTCCGGTGGAAAAGATGGATTTTGAAGAGGTGGAATATTGGGATGAACTGACCTCTATTATGGATTGGTCCAAGAATAATGTTACCTCCACTCTGCATATCTGCTGGGGAGCACAGGCTGGACTTTATTACCGGTATGGGGTGCGCAAATTTGATCTTCAAAAAAAACTCTCCGGTATTTATAAACACTATACCTTCCATAAGAGGACACCGCTGGTAAGAGGCTTTGATGATTCCTTCCTGGTGCCGCAGTCCAGATATACCGGTGTCAGCAAGGAGGATATTGTAGCAGACGAAAGGCTGGAAATCGTATCCGAGAGCGAGGAGACCGGTCCTTATCTGATTATTGCCGAAGAAGGAAAGAATATTTTTGTCACCGGACATCCGGAATATGATACGCTGACGCTTGACCAGGAATATAAAAGAGACTTGGAGAGAGGGATTAATCCCGATATACCATGTAACTATTATCCGGAAAATGATCCAGATAGAAAGCCGATTAAGTCGTGGAGATGTCATGCAAATACACTTTATTTTAACTGGCTTAATTACTACGTGTACCAGATGACGCCGTATGAGTGGAACTAGATGCATGCTTACTACTGTAGTAGAAAGGGAGTATGAGGATGGATTTTATAGCAGGGGAAAAAGAATTAAGCCAAGAGGTAAAAGAGCAATTAAAAAGTATGTCAAATGTAAGGCAGTTAACGGAGGAGGAAAAGAGGGATACAGGAAAGATAAAAAAACAGGTATTGGGTGGTTTTATCGTTCTTACTTTGATATTTGGATATGCATTGGTATCAGGTGTAATTAACTGGATTAAAACTGGTAATATAGGTACATTTTTAGTGTTTTTTATCTTTTACATATGTTGTCTTATCGGAATGTTTATTCTACTCTTTTTTGATAAGTATAATTTAAACCGGTATAATCAGGTGTTTGTAATAAAAGGATATGTTAAGAATGTCATACCTTATCGCGGCATGACATCGGGTATCATTTATTATGATTTTGAAGGTTGTGAATACCGGACCGCAGTATGCAGAGGAGAGGCATTTGATAAAAATAAATATGAGGTCCGGACTGGAGAACTGGTAGATGTAATAGCAATTGAAAAACGTAATGGAATCCGGCTGTTAGGTTTTAAGCCTGATACGATACAATAGTTTTCTTACCGACAAGTAGTAAGCGCTGAATATTAAGGTGGTTTCTCTGATATTTAGCGCTTGTGTTGTTTAGTAATGACAATCTAGTTTCTTAAAGGTGATATTGAAAAATATCGGTAAATAAGAAAAGGAAAGGGCCTGTCATGAAAAAAAGTTTTATAAAAGAAAATGTAAAATTTAGAGATGTATGCACAACATATACAC
>CAMWYM010000088.1 GCA_947178475.1 uncultured Clostridium sp.
GAAATTTTCGTACTCTTTTCCATTAGCGGTTACACACAGAAGCTGCAGGAGTTAGCCGCCAATCGTGACGACCTGTTTTTAAGTTGAATCTAATACCCGTAACATAGAACAATTGAACTTAATTTATATGATAATAAATAATGACTCTCTAAAGGCTGCCTCATTTGAAGAGGCAGCCTTTTTAATTCCTGGTCTAAAATTTCCCAATATCCAATAACCTTGCCTGTGAACATAGAGAAATATCACCCGTTTCCATGCTTTCTGTGATATTCCCCCAGCAATCCATCATACTTCTTTCCCGTCATGCGGAAATAAATCTCATATAGGATAGCGGAAATAATAAAACATGCAATAAATATTCCGACAAATATAAGCCAGCTTGCCATTTCCGCAGTCGGAAACCACTGAAACTTCCAGGCTATCAGGCTCATAAATGCAAGCGACGGAAATGCAAAAATCATCATCCGCAGCCCATAGTGCATTTTTTTAATCCATAGTTCCGTAAATGCTATGCTTTGCATAAAGCTCATAAAGAGGCACACAAGCATTAGTGAAAAAATGGTATTTATCTTCATTTCCGTCATTCCGGCTATCTTCCATACAACCACACATACCGTCATGCACATGGTAAATTCAACTGCCATATACATAAGCACATATTTTACATAGGTTAAAATTGAGTTTTTTTCTGCCATTGTTAAACACTCCCTCCTTAAATCCCAAGCTTTCCCTTAATGACTGGTACATACTGTCTCGATGCAATAACCACCTCTCCATTTTCCATCGTAAGCCGCATTCTGCCGCCCATATCCGGTCGTAGAGATTTAATCCTTGCAAAATTTACCAGTGCTGATTTAGACACACGGATAAAATCAACCGGCTCCAGCCGTTCCTCCAGTTCATACAGACGAAATAGTGTCTCATACACTGCATCCGCTGTATAAAAAAATGTTTTCTTATCCGCCACGTCAATATAAAGGATTTTGTCTGCTTCCAGCAAATAGGTTTCACCATCCTTTATGCCTGTGATTTTCCGGTCAAATGCCTGAAGCATCGCCAGTATTTTTAAGACACTGCTGTCCATGTGATGACATATAATTTGAATTTGGGGTTCCTCACAGGACATATCTTCCTTTATTTCAATCTTCAAAATATCTCCTTTCCGCTTCTGGCAGCTTACATCGTCTGCCTGCTTCTTCCTTCAAACGTTTGAATATATACAGGATTCGTCCTTGCTGTACAATTAGAAGTATAGGAAATATAGGAAGAAAAAACAATAGCCTTTTCCCCAGTTGTAAATATGTGCGACTAACTTACCTTCTACTTGAGATAAAACAGCACTCCCATGTGCCACAGTACTCCAAGTAAAAGAATTTTCGTTACAGCTTTTGTCCAAAAAAAGAAATGCCAGAATCTTCCGACATTCCCTATCTCCCTTATCCAACAAAAAACTCGGCACAGACAATTGCACCACCCTCCATACTGTTAGAAAAGCTTATCCCGCCTCCATGCTTTTTACAGAGAATTTTGCAGATTGTAAGTCCCAATCCAAAATGCGTATTCTGCCCTGTTTTTCCCACTCCCTCCTTATGGATTTCCTCCGTCTTTGTTTTATCCGAATAATAAGGGCTATCTGCCTTATAAAGCTCTTCCTTCGTCATTCCTCTTCCGTCATCCTTCACATAGAGAAAAAGACTTTTCTCCCGCTGCTCTACTAAAATTTCTATTTTTTCCCTTCCGTACCGCAAGGCATTAGACAATAGATTTCCCAACACCTCCATTATGATATTTTCATCACAATAAATTTCCGGTTCCGCCGCCTGAATAGATACTGATATTTTCAGCGCAGTGTCATTTTCCAATCCATGTACAAAATTTTGGATATCCCTTTCCAGCTCTGTGAGTTCCTTTCTCTTTTTTCGAACCTCCAGCACCTCAAAGCTGTCTATCTCCTTCATCGTCTTTGAAAAATTCCGCATTCTGGAAATCTGACTCTGAATAGAAGAAAAGATTTCCAGCATTTTCTCGTCACTGACCTTTCCCTTGGGATAGTATTCCGCCAGCATATCCACATACCCTGAAATCACTGTCAGCGGTGTCCGCAAATCATGGGCAAATGCCGCATTGATCTTTCTCTGCTCCTCCATCAGATCCCACATATTTTGCTGATTATCGATAACCGTCTTACGCATACTATCCATGGTTTTACAGATATCTCCCATTTCATCTGCACTGTCGTAAAAACAGGAAAAGCTCAAATCGTTCCGCTTGATTGATTCCATTTCTTTTTTTAAAAGAAAAATCGGCTCCTTTAGCTTGTTTTTATAGTATAAGGTGGAGACAAGGAAAATAGCACCCAGAGAATATACGGGAATACATAGTATCTTCACTACAGACAGAATCTTCCAAAACCAGGTATCTCTTTCAGCAAGAAGCTGCACATCCTGCCTTCCGATTACAACAGTACTATCATGCCGGTAATACATTACAAAAGCCCCATCTCCGACATACCGCGAATCCTCATTAATGCTATTTACTTCCCTGATTGTATTCTGCCAGCTGTCACATAGCTGTAATGTGACAGCACTGGCAAAGACAGTCAGCAATATTGCAATCACCAGATAAATGATCATTGCCTTCTGAAGAGAAAGATTTACTAATCTGCTCTTCCATTTTTCGATAAACTTATCTATCCAATCCATTTGTATCCCACTCCCCAGACTGTTTCTATCATCGTTTCGTCTGAATATTGCTTAAGCTTCTGTCGTATCCTCCTGATATGTTCTGTAATAATGCTGCTTTCCCCATCCTTGTCAAAGCCCCATAGATATTCATATATCATTTCCTTGGTAAACACCTGATTTTTATGCTGGCTTAAAAACTCTACAATTTCATATTCTGTTTTCGTCAGATGAATCACTTCTTTTTCAAAAAGTACCTGTTTACCAGAATAAGAAATCGTAAATGCACCGCGAAATCCTACCTTCTCCGATTCATTTATTCTCTCCTGCCGCCGCAGATGTGCTGCCACCCTCTCCTTTAATTCCACCATACTAAAGGGCTTCTCAATGTAATCATCGCCTCCAGCACGGAATCCTCTCACCTTATCTTCCTCATCAATCCTGGCAGTCAGAAATAAAATCGGACAATTCACATATTCACGAATCCGCTCACACACCTCGTAACCGTCAAACTCCGGCATATTAATATCTAATAAAATAATATCCAGTCCTGCATTCTCGTCAAAGGCTTGTATATCTTCCGCAACACTAGCTTTTCCCATTAGCGCTGACACCTTATCCAATGCCTCCTGCCCATCCTTCGCCGTATAAACCATATAGTTTTCCAGCGTAAACATCTGCTTTAACATTTCACGAATTTCTGCCTCATCGTCTACAATTAAAATCGAAGCCATCGCCTATGCCTCCTGCTTTATACCAGTCATCATCGGGGTAACCCTGCAGGTGCTCTCCCCTTGTGGTAAATTATACTTACGCTTATCATAATACCTAATTATCTATATTTTCTCTATATATTTTTACAAAAAAAGGAATTCCTTTTTTGAAACTCTTTTTTCAGTCTATCGAACCACTCTTCTTTTATTGAATAGTCGGTCAAGTACGACAAGTATTCCCTGCCAGACTGCTACAACTACCATACAAAACAGGAAATATCCCAGAGCATACCATTTCTCACCGGTAATCTCAAAAATCCATACTGTTGGCGAACCATGAGAAGGTCTGTTTAAAAACCAAAAATTTGTACCCAATATGCTGTTTATCGGACGCAGTAAGATAAAACCTGCTATACCAAATACCACCGGCATCCAGAAATCTTTCCATTTCGACACTACCCTGTCTGACAGTACAAGCCAGATCCCAAAAGCAACAATCAGCCCATGGGAAATAAATCCATGAATATGCATATAGTTAAAAAACGGATAGGCATCCCAATTAGGAAAAAGTAAGGCCCCAACCGCCCCGGGAACACAGAGCAGAACATAAATAACACCAACAAAGCGCCATTCTGTCCATGCATAAAGAGTTGCAATCCAAAGAGCCATACTGCACAGGTGAAACGGTAAAAACCCCCTGTCAAAATGTCCGGTAAGCATCAGAACCATATCCCGGTAAATGGAAATTACCGGAAAAACAATCCCCATCACATGATTGATTTCCCGCCTTTCCTCCTCCCCCTGCTTCTTATACAGGTATGCAGATATTCCTGTAAAAACAGCAATACAAAAAAGCCACATCAAATGACATGGACCAAACAGCACAAACCCGCTGCCTGCCGGAAATTCTGTTTCAAACATAAAAAAATCTTTCATATTCTGCACCAAACACTTTACCTATGGAGCTACTCTTAATTAAAAAGATAACAGCATTCTTATTCTGCTCTTTACCAGTGTATCCGTTCCACTGGAATCATAATCTACACTGATATACTGGGTATCCGGAAGCTTTCTGCGAATAGCCGGATATAAGCCTCTTCCACAAACATGACTCGGCAGACAGCCAAAGGGCTGTCCACAGATAATACGGTTATAGCCATTTAAAGCATGATTGGCAAATTCTGCCCCTATCAGCCAGCCGTCCCCAATAGAACATTGATAAGTCACATATCCCGCTGCTCTTTCTTTAAAGACATCATAGGCATCCATACAATAGAACCCCTGCTTTTGAAGTGCATTTACCATATCTCTTTGCAGATTTAAAAAATGCTGAAAAAGCTTTTTATATACTTCAACCATTGCTCCTTTTTTCGGCTCTCCCCCTTCGGAGAGTAAATGGGTATCCATATAGTACAAGGCATACCATGTAATGCCATTGATGTAATATTCACAATTCTGCTCCTTTAAATACCGCTCCAGATTCCAGTTTCCCAGATGGCAGTATTTGATGTAGAGTTCCCCTACAACCCCAATCTTTAATATTGCTTTATCAGTCCTGGGAACCTGTTTAAAATCCCGTACAATCTCATCAAAATGATTCCTGATTTTTCCCGCAGAAAGCTGTTTTCCTTCTTTTAACTCTTCCGACAATATTCTAATCCATTTATCCGAAAGCTTCTTCGTATCCCCCTCATTTTTTTCATAGGGCTCTACCTGATTGGAAAGAATCATTAAAAGATCCCCATAATAAGCCGCAGCCACAGACCGAAGCAACAAATCCTGTGTAATAGGAAGACTATGCTTTCGTTCCAGACCGGTAACATTCAATGAAATCACAGGCACCATTTCAAAGCCTGCATCATCTAACGCTTTCCGAATCATTGGAATATAATTTGAACCCCTGCAGGCATCTCCCGCCTGTGGCTCTAATATAACCGTCCGGTTTACATCGTATTTTCCACTCTGCAAGGTTTTTAATATCTGCCCTACAATCAGGATTCCCGGATAACACAAATCATTATGTGCATACTTTAAGCCCAGACCTGTAATTCCTTCTGTCTCTTCCATTATGACTGGACGGTACTTTCTGGAATAAAAAGCATACTTTAATAAAGGAAAATGTGCATCCAGCATTGCCGGTATCAACAGTATATATTTTTCTTTGTCTTTTTCCTCTTCAATCCGATACATGACTACACCTGCCTTCTTGTATCTGTCAGTATAGCCAATAATCAGATTTTTTATTTCTCTTTATAAAAAATCCTTTTTCCCATATCGGATTGATGCCGTCATAAATGTAATAACAATAATTCCCAAGCCAATCCCAAGCATCACATTGTCTATACTTCCATCTGTAAAAATATCTGCCGCATTGGAGTAGTAAAATGGTGTAATATATTTAACATCCTCAATTGCCGGTATAATGCGGCACATCATATCTGCTGCAAACATCAAAATGACAAGCCCAAGTCCCGCTCCCATCAGATTCTTTTTCGCAAAGGCAGAAATCATAAAACAAACCGTTGCAAGCTCTATCTGCATCACAAGCTGTGCAAAATGGTATAATACCATCTCTTTTCCGCTGATTTCCTCTTTCATCAAGAGAAAACCCAAGATATACAGGATAAAACAAAGCAGATTAAAGATAAAAATATTGCTGACCACTGCCATGTATTTCTGGCTGAAAATCCTGCTTCTTCCCACCGACAGAACATTTAAAAATTCTGTAGTATGACCTGCCTCCTCCTTGGATAACATTCCTGTTCCAAGAATAGCCGCAAACATGGCTCCCCCTAATCCGTGCATCATCGCAATCTCCGTTGCATAATATCCTGTCAGGGTTGCTAAGCTCATTTTGTCCATTCCCAGTGCAACTGACATGGAACCCATGTTAGAATACACACCTGCAATTTCCTGTATGGAGTCCTCAAGACTGGTATAGAGCAGAATACAGCCAAAGCATAATCCCCCTACACATATCGTCCATATAACGAGACTTTTCAAATTCATTTTCATTTCATGCATATATAATACCATAATATCCTCCTAATTTCACTCTCCCTGATAATAATGGATAAAAATTTCATCCAGCTCCGGCTCCTCAATTACGATGTCCTCTATATCATGTCCTGCAAAACTGGCAAACAGTTCATTTAAGCTTCCCTTGTAAACAAAGTTTTCTTCCACCCCATCCTTTATCATGTGAATCCTTTTTGCATTGGTCCTTGTCAGATTTTCTACCGTATCTGTGCAGATTAGTTCTCCTTCCCGTATGATTGCCGCATGATGACAGTACTTTTTGACTTCCGACAATACATGAGAGGAAAGAAAACAGGTCGTCCCCTGCCTGTTATATTCTAAAATCAGCTTAAAAAATTCAGCCTGCATAAGGGGATCCAGTCCGCTGGTAGGCTCGTCAAAAATAAAAAGCCTCGGTTTGTGCTGCATTGCACAGACAATACTTACCTTTTTCCGATTGCCTAAGGAAAGTTCTTCTATCTTTTTATTCTGGTCAATCATCAGACGTTCACATAGCATTTCTGCCTCCCCGCTGCAGTCTGTTTTCCTCATATCGGCGGCAAACCGGATAACATCCTTCACCTTCATGGAAGGATAAAACATTGCCTCCGACGGCATATAACCGATTTCTCTTAAAATCTCTTTTGACTGTGTCTTCACATCCATTCCCAAAATAGCTGCACTGCCCTTCTGAAACTTGATCAGTCCAAGAAGGCTTCGGATTGTAGTGGATTTGCCGGCACCATTGGGTCCTAAAAATCCAAAGATGTCTCCCTGCTTTACCTGCAGTGAGAGGTTGACCACTCCCCTTTGTTTCCCATAATGTTTCGTTAAATTACAAATTGATATTGCGTTTTCTTCCATATTTCCTCCTTCTTTCCTTGCGATACCTCATACCTGCCCTTCATGGTGAGATATTTTCTTCCGGCTTTTAAAATCATTCAGCTCCTTATTCAATTTTGCCGTATCTGCATCTCTCTTTATCTTGTAACAGAGAAATACACATACATAGCACAGCATCATATACAAAAAGAAGTAAATACTTACCCTGATATCCCGGTCATACCATTTTCCGAGAAAGCTGATGGCAGTATAAAGAGCGGAACAGCCAACAGAAAAAGTCCCTTCTTTTATGCCAACACGCTCTGCCTCATCAAAATTGCCCAGGAGATATACCTGTATATATCCCATCATATAGGTCGTAAGCACCATCTCTATCATGACAATAATGCTGGCATAAAAACTGCCTCCGATAATACAATACAAAAAATAGAAAAACAGAATGATGGCAAAATAAAGACACGCTTTAAATTCAATCCCAATCTCGGAATACAAATATCTTTTTAACCAGTTCATCTCATTTCCCCCTTTAATATACTCCTTAATTCTTTGGCATATCGTCTTGAGATCACAACATGCTCTCCGTTATCCATCGTCACATCAATCCTGTTTCCCGGCATACTCTGTAATTTTCGAATCCGGTATATATTGAGCACCATAGATTTACTGCACCGAAAATACCCTTCATCTCCATAAGCCCTTTCTGCCGCCATCAGTGTAAGGCTTGAGCGGTAGACCTCCTTTTCGGTATAAAGGTAAGCAGTTCCTTCCACACTTTCCAGATAGAGCACATCGTAAGGCCTTAGCATAAACTGCTGCCCATCCTTCAGCCCAATCAGTTTGTCGCCCTGTCCCTCGATATAATGCACAATCTCTTCAATCTGCTCTGTCATCTGCCTGTACCGGATCCTGATTTCTTCATTTCCCTCTGATATCTGCTGTAGCACAACCTTCATCGCAGTTTTGCTCCCTTCCTGCTTTTACTATCCTTAGGTGATTGCGAAACTTTGTTTTCACTAACATCCGTTGTACAATATAGACAAATCAACGCAGGCACCTTGCTTATGATATTGTCTATATTGCACAACTGGGTTTTGGAAATAAGGCCTTTCGCAATTGCCTGCTTTTACTATATACGTTTTTGCCTTAAATACAAGCAATTCTCCTGTAAGATGCAGTTTTCACCTTATAAGGTACAGTTTCCTATTCTTCTTGTGATAATTCTCTTGTATATTTGTTCATCATAAATACTACATAAATGGCAACTAACAGTTCTGTCACCGGCATGGCAAACCATATGGAATCCGCACCTGCCATAATCGGAAGCAGCATAATCAAAATTCCGCTGATGATACACCCCCTGAACACAGATACATAAAAAGCAGCTTTGGGCTTCATCAGCACCTGAAAATAATAAGTGGAGAAGATATTCAGGGGCAGTAAAAGAAAGGAAATGCTGTAGAAACGGATAATCCTCGGGGAAATCTCCAGTATAGCTTCTGTCGGCTTCATAAAAATATAAATATACAGATTGGGAGAAATCAGGCTGAGTGCAGTCCAAAATATGCTGAACGCGCCAACGGTATAAAGAGCGTAACGCAGGGTCTCTTTAATACGTTGCCATTTTTTCGCTCCAAAATTGATAGAAATGATCGGCTGCGCAGCCTGCCCCACGCTATAGGCACAACATTGAACAATGGTACTCACATTTATGATCGGACCATAAACCGCAAGTGCATTGCTGCCTAAATATTTCATAATCTGACGGTTGAAAAGCACTGTCAAAATTCCCATTGCAATATCAACAAAAAATGTAGAGAAGCCGGTAACCGATATTACCCTCAATTTGTCCATAGTTCTGACCGGTTTTCGGAGAACCAGCGTATTTTTTTCAGAGCGGAAATGAGACAGCATGACAAGAAAAGAAACAACGGCTCCAGAGGCGGTTGCAAGACCTGCACCAAAAATTCCCATATCAAAAGTAAATACAAAAACATAGTCACCGATTACATTGAACAGTCCGCCCGCCAGAACACCGGCAGTCGCAAGTCCGGGATGTTCGTCATTGCGCAGAAATGCGGCCAGCATTTGATTAAACAGGAATAACGGGATAACCGCTTTAATAGGCGTTAAATAAGACTCAGCCAACAAAAGCAGACTGCTGTCCGCACCAAAAAACAGCAGAATCGGTTCTTCAAAAAATAGAATTGCCAGCCACGACATGATGGCAAACATGACAGAGCCAATGACGGAAACTGTAAAATATTCGTTCTCATTTCCAGTTTTCTGCCCTCTAACCGTGCTAAAAATGACAGATCCGCCAATACCCATCAGCAGCCCCAAGCTGTAAACAACATTCCATACAGGGGCGACAACCGCCAATGCTGCAGTTCCGTCCGGACCCTGATACTGTCCGACCATTGCCATATCCACAAGCGAATACACCGAAGTGATCATAGCGCTTCCAAAAGCGGCAGACAAATACCTGAAATAGATTGATTTGATTTTTCCATTCAATAAATTCATCGTTTTTTCCTCCTGACAAACAAAAAACCGGATAAGAAAACGAACAGGAACAGTCTTCTTATCCGGCACTTTCATACGCAAAAGGAACCCTCCGACAAACTGTATGTCCGCTATCTTATCCGGTCTTATACTTACGATTATAAGTCCTCCGATAACTGTTGCATAGTCTAACAGCAAAAATCCGGCTTGTCAAGCCCGATGTATTTTTATGGAACCTGTACGCTTGACAAAAAACAATCAACTTTGTTGCCAGTGTATAGGACACTGTCCTTCAAATTTCAAAAAATATCGACAGGAGCTATAATAACCTTTATAATAACTGTGAAAGGGGCGATGATGATGAAATATAGAACACTTGGAAAAACCGGCTTAACAGTCAGCGAGATCGGACTCGGTGCAGAATGGCTGGAACGTCATAATACAGAAGAAGTCAAAGAGGTTATTGATACCTGCGAAAAAGAAGGCATCAACATCTTAGACTGCTGGATGTCCGAACCAAATGTACGGTCTAACATAGGACTGGCATTAAAAGGCAGGCGTGATAAATGGATTATACAGGGACATGTAGGCTCTATTTGGGAAGACGGTCAATATGTCCGCTCAAAAGAAGTAGCAAAGGCAAAACCGGCTTTTGAGGACCTACTCACACGACTACAGACAGACTATGTAGATTTGGGAATGATTCATTTCGTGGATGATGCAGAAGAATTTGAACGTGTAGTAAACGGAGAATTTATGGAATACATGCGTCAGTTAAAGAAAGAGGGGAAAATTCGCCATATTGGAATGAGCACCCATAATCCGGTAACTGCAAAGATGGCTGCCTGCCAGGGGGAAATAGAGATGATCCTGTTCAGTATCAATCCGGCTTTTGATATGCTGCCACCAGTGTCAGATTTGGAAGTATATTTTTCAGCACAGTATGATGAAAATCTTGGCGGAATCGCACCGGAAAGAGAGGAGCTCTATAAGCTCTGCGAACAAAATAATATAGGAATTACCGTTATGAAGGGATATGCCGGAGGGCGTCTCTTTAATGCACAGACCTCTCCCTTTGGAGTCGCACTGACACCTGTACAATGTATTCACTACGCACTAACCAGACCAGCGGTATCTGCTATTATGGCAGGATTTGATAATCCACAACATGTATATGCAGCAACCGCATACGAAACTGCATCTGAAGAAGAAAAAGACTACGCCAGTGTTCTGGCATCAGCTCCTCAGCATGCATTTTCAACAGGACAATGTACATATTGCGGCCATTGCACACCTTGCCCGTCTGGAATCGACATTGCTATGGTAAATAAATTGTATGATCTTGCCACAATGCAGGAGGAAGTCCCGGGAACAATCCGGGCACACTATCAGCAGCTTGGGGCAAATGCAGCAGATTGTATCGGCTGCGGTGGCTGCGAGGGAAGGTGTCCATTCCATGTGCCAATTACGAAGAGGATGCAAAAAACGAAAGAATTGTTTTTGTAAAGGTACTTTCTACAAAAAACAATGACAGCTGGAGGCATCGGGTTTGTGCCAGATGCCTCCAAAGTTATCGTATTTCATATAATAAGCCAGAAAAGGCATTTAAATTCTTTTCGAACTTTCCTACTCAAAAGCATTTACATGGTCTAACAGATTAAATTCGTTTCGCAATCTCTAAAGCGATGTAGAATTTATTCAAATTATGATTGGCATCGTTGAGTTTCTCCATCTCGTACTTATCTTCCGATAAAACATCCCCAGTTACAAGAAAATCATATAAATCAAAGCCGTAGAAATCACAAATGGACTGTACACCTGCCAATTCCATTTCCACCGCAATACAACCTTCTTTCTGCCGCTTAGCAACCTGACCTGCTGTTTCACGCAAAAATGCATCTGTAGACCATACCCTTCCTTTGACATAGGGAAGATGTAACTCATCAAAAATAGAAGCTAGCTTTTCGTGATTTTTAATCTCGATATAGTCACTTGGCGGCGCATAATGATAAGAAATTCCTTCGTCTCTATAGGCTTCAGTCGGAACAACAAATTTTCCTTGAGTTTTTTCTTTATTGAGGCTTCCTGCTGATCCAAACATGATAAACTTCTCAGCACCAGTCAGCCAATTTGCCTCGATACAATACTCGGATGTTCCTGTAGCACCGATTGCAGACAAATAAAATGCAATTTCTTTTCCTTCATGACTGAATTTATAAATTGGAACCGCCCCATTCGGTGCATTGATTTCAGTGATTTTCGTGCAAGAATAAGTGGTCAAAACTGTCTCGTAGATTTCTTTTGAAAAAATGATGATGCAGGTATCGAGCATCATTTTTCTCTCTCCATAAAAATCTTTTAGTGTAAATATAGGCTCAGTTTTGTTGTCAAATGAATCCGTAATCATAATCTTAATCCTTTCCGTCAATGATAGATGGGCATCCGTTCTACTCACTCAATCCAATAAATTCTCTGTAGCTTACTCGGTTCGATAAGCTCTGATTTTTCTTTATATGTTACTCCCCGACAAATGAGAATTTGTTATTACTTTTTAGCTTTAAGAAACAATCCCTTATCCTTTCTATAAATCTGTACTGCTTTAAATCCAGAATTATAAAAAATTGCTGCTAACTCTTTTGGGCTGTATATCCTCACATCTCCACTTTTTGAAATGGGAAACCAAAATTTATTTGCAAAAAACCTAAGTAATGCTCCAAAGTTTGGGTCAGCTATATACACTGTACCGTTTTTCTTTAAAACTCTTTTACATTCATTTACAAATCCTTGCGGATTGTCAAAATGATGAAATGCACAACATACCGTTATAATATCAATACTTTCATCGCTCCATTCAAGTGG
>CAMWYM010000089.1 GCA_947178475.1 uncultured Clostridium sp.
CCTCTTTCTTTTTTCACTCATAAGACGGCATACGCCATGCTCAGCTGTCTCTTGGGCTCGGAGATGTGTATAAGATCCATCCTTTATCGCATCATAATCCACAAACTCCTCTGTGTAATCCGCTGTCGCCAGTTCTTCCTCTCTAAAAAATTCCTTTTTATAAGCCTGCTGCTGTTCTATCTCTGTATCTTCAACAATTTCATAGGATATCAATTCATATTCAAGGAGTCCCTGCCGAATGACATTGGAAGAAGGATTTTCTGTTTCGATTTCAGTTTCAGCTCCTGTTTCACTTTCCTGTACAAGGTCCTTTTCTGTAGTCTGCCCTGTTTCCCTTTCATAGGGCTTTTCCTTATTGTTTTCTATATTGCGGACTATCACAAACATACCGACTCCGGTGATACATAGCACAAACAACAGTAAAATCATTTTTTTATTCATCATCATCCACCAATATGCAGACTCCCATAAATAGGGAGCTGCATATTTCTCCTTTCCCAACACATTAATTATAAACGGTATAGTTCTTTGTTGAATCAGGGCTCCAGACTCCGCTTGTTGCCACGTAAGCGGTTGTGATTCTGTCATATTTCAGGCAAGCCTGTATTCCGCTATTTTCATTTACTTGATTTGTAATACTTCCCTGTACTCCCAGTGGGATTGCCACTTTATTTGACCGCTTATTTCCGGAGGAAACTGTATCCTTGCGTCCATAAACCGTATAATAAATCTTCGGCCCAGCCGTCGGATATACATAAACCTTTGTAGCATTATTCTTATCTCTCCATGTACTATATCCGGAAGAATTGCGATTATCAAATGAAAACGCCCGATCTGCTGTATTCGCTGCTCTGGCAGTCAAAGTCATACCTCCGATTCCTGAAATGGCTAATGCGCTAATCAACATCATAATTAATAATTTATTTTTCATATGTATATACCTCACTTTCTTAACATTCAAATCATTCTATTCTAGGGAAAACATGCTTTTACTTGTGTTTTCATCTTTATTGTTATATAATAAAGATGTGTTTACGGCTTTCTATCAGGTGACTCGCTCAAAAGTTCAGATTGATAGAAAGCCTTTTAAAATTGGCGGATTATCCTCCATATCATTGGCACCTCCTTACTTGATTTCTCTACATGTATCTGCCATACCGGTATTTTTCTCCATTTCCTGCCTTAATTTTTGTGGTATTTCCGGATCGAACATTCCCGGTATTATAGATTTTCCCACTGAGTGTTCTCCCAGTTTTATCACCATGTTACCAATTACCCTTCGTATTTCATGTTGCATATGTCTTTCCTCCTTTTATATTTCTATAAATATCATATCATGCAAACACGCACTTTTATCATAAACAGAGTAAAAGATATAATAAGAATAAATATCGTAACCTTTCTATTTGCCAATCAACGCTCATTCAGAATTAACGTTGATTTTTTTACCTTTTCATAATATAATAGTTGCAATTTAAAGCAAATGAAGAGAGGGGTTATAATTTATGTCAATAGTTTTCCCATTGTTCATTTATATACTGAGTACATTCTCTTATCTACTTCCAATATGCTGCTTCCTGCCTTTTAAGCTTAAGCTAAAGGAGAAAGTGCTGTTCTTTTTTCTGCTTTTTGTTAATATTATGCTCATAGGCCGTCAGCTTGGAAACATTGGTGTTATTTTATTAATTGTCAGCTCATGCATCTATATTTCCTTGATTAACAAAAACCGTTTGCTAAACATATGTATATTTATTGCAACATATTTATTCTGCGTGCTTATAGAAAACATTTTCTCCCTGCTTTGGGATACCTTTGTATTTCCCATCTCATCTATACAGGATTCCTATTTATATTACTCATTATATATACTGCTCTACATTTTAATTTTAGCTGTAATCTGCCCAATAATATCTAAATCGCTCCGTCATCTAGGCAAGAGAATATATATGAACATTTCAAAAAGGCTCCTTATGCTGATCGTTACTAATCTGACTATGTGCCTGCTTATATTTCTATTTAACATCATAATTGGTGAACATATTGGATATAGCAGGAAGACTGTTACCTTCAACTGCATTTTATTTGGATGCTATTTCATTATCAGCACAGTATTGATTGTCAATGTCATTAAGGCACATACTGTTAAAATAGAAATGAATATGCGGCAGGATGCATATAACCAATTACAGGCTTACACCAATCAAATAGAAAATATGTATTCATCTCTGCGCTCCTTTAAGCACGATTACCACAATATAATGCTCACTTTGTCCGAGTATATTGAAACAGGAGATATGAATGGATTGAGAACCTATTTTGACAAAGAGATTATCCCGTTAAACAAGAAACTTTCAACAAATACATCTAATTTGAATCAGTTAATGAATATTAAAATCACGGGAATAAAAAGCATTATTTCTGCAAAATTATTATATGCCATGGAGCTTAACATAACCATCAGCATTGAAGTCACTGAAGAGATTGCTGACATACCAATGGATACGGTAGATTTATCACGGATTTTGGGAATTTTTCTAGATAATGCTATTGAGGCTTCATTAGAGACAGAAAAGCCCTCCATCCAATTTGCCATTATTAATTTAAAAAATGAGTATATTTTTATCATTTCCAACAGCTTTCTTGACAGCGGTCTTCCCTACGCTGCCCTAAGGCAGCCGACAATATCCACAAAAGGCGGCAACCGGGGTATCGGGCTATATAATGCCGATGAAATTATTTCAAAATATAATTATGTTCTCTGGGATACCGAAACAACTGACCTATATTTTACCCAGCGCCTACGTATTCTAAAGAACTCTGGTGAAGCATAGTCAGATATTCTTCCTTTCACGACAAAGAAGCCTGCCTGGCAGTAATGAAATAGTTTCAAACACTATTGCTACTAATAAAAAATAAGATATTTTAACCTCTGTCATGTATTCATATATTGTAATCAATAAATATGTATATGATATTATCATTGTATCCCTTTTCAGCCTATCATATTTTTCCTGAGATATAGGATTGTTCTGCGTTCCCTGTGGTGCCACAATCCACAGCACAGCCATACAAACCAGATACATACACAATATCTGATAAAAAGCAAGCTCTATATGCTCTGCGACAAAAGTTCCCATCACAATAAAAGTGCTTGTACTTAAAAGGCATAACAGACTTTTCTTAAAATGGATTCCTCCAGCGGTTACCTTTAACAGTCCATAACCTGTGAAAAGTATAACAGCCTCTGTAAATATTTCTAAATATCCAGCCAGCACAAGAATAAATCCAATCATCACAAAATCATGTATCAAGACCTGAAGACCCAACTTCATTTTCATCATTTCCACTTCCGACCATTCTTCCGGTTTCATATACTGTAATACTTTATTTACAATCAGATTCAAGCTACGCACCTCCCTTTAAAACATTATACCACCCTTCTACCATTTCTTTCGTTCCGGTAATAAACGTAGCTTTTTTCGTAATTTTCGTTTATGCAAAATCACTTATTCCTTACCAGGTATCTTTTTATTCTTTTCTATTTCACTATACTTCATTATCATGTATAATAAATCGCAAGAAGGAAAACTGTCGAAGATAGAGATGTCCTATGATGTGCACACAATGTGCTACATGAAACAATGAATTGATCAAAACAAAAGGAGCAGTAATATTATGATAGATGTATATATTTGTGAAGACAATCCGAAACAGTTAAACTTATTTACACAATATATCAAAGATACCATTATGATTGAAGCACTGGATATGAAAATTGCAAAATCCACCTCCGATCCACATATGATTCTCAAAGAAATATCGACAGCCGAGCATATCGGACTATTTTTCCTTGATATTGATTTAAAATCAGATATGAATGGATTGGCTCTTGCACAACGTATTCGCAAGGAGCAACCACGATGCTTTATTATTTTTATTACTTCCCACTCGGAAATGAGTTTTCTTACCTTTCAATACAAGGTGGAAGCTTTGGATTTTATCATTAAGGATACAAATGAACATATTAAATCAAAGATACACGAATGTCTTTTAAACGTACAGGAAAAATACACTTCAATAAATAACAACATTAATAAAACCTTTATTATTTATCAAGGCGATAAATGTATCACGGTGGATTACAGTGAAATTCTATTTTTTGAAACATCAACCAATATCCATAAAATACTGCTTCATGCACAAAAAAGAGTAATTGAATTTAATGGACAGCTAAAAGATATCGAACAGCAGCTTGATTATCGCTTCTACCGATGCCACCGCTCCTACATCATTAATAAGGACAATATTGCAGAAGTGGACTTTGATAATCTAACCGTACATATGAGAAATGGTGAAGCATGTCCTGTTTCTGTCCGGCTCAAAAAAGGTCTACGCAAATTAATTTCGTAACATCACTATGTCCTTATTTCTTCCTCAATTCCACACAGACAATTTCCGGTCTGTTAAAAATGCGGACCGGAATAATGCTGTTACCCAGACCTCTGCTCACAATCATGGAGGTGCCATTTTTCTCATATAAGCCTGCCGTATATTCCGGGAAAAATCCCTGATCAGGTGCCACAATCCCACCGACAAACGGCAGCCTTACCTGTCCCCCGTGGGCATGCCCGGAAAGCACCAAATCCATCCCTGCATTACTATACTGCAAAAGATTCTGCGGCTCATGTGCCAGTAAAACCGTAAATGTATCTTCTGCGGAAGGCAAGCCCGCCTTATCCGATACCAATAGACCTAACGTATCATCCATTAAATGGGCATCATCCAGACCAAGCAGAAGAAAGCTGTCCTGCCCTGTTTTTATTTCTTCTTTTTCGTCATCCAGACAGGTCACACCTTCCTCCTTTAGCTGTTTGAGGAGTTCTGCTTCCGTCCCCTCATCCAGCCACTTCTCATGATTACCCGTCACATAATAAACCGGAGCAATGGAAACTGCACCATGAATAAATTCCATTGCCGCCCCAAGATTGGTATGATTGCTGTCCACCAGGTCTCCGGTTACCACGATCATATCCGGCTCACATAACTTTATATTCTCTAACAATCGGTTCTGTTCCCTGCCAAAGCGCTTGTTATGCAGATCAGAAATCTGCACAATGCGATAACCGTCCACAGCTTCCCCTATTCTATCCGATTCAAATATATACAGGGAAGTAACCAGTGCATTGTTCTGCCAGAAAAAGAACACAAACAGACTGATACAAATACCGAATATCCATATATATTTATGAAGCTTTTTGGGCATAAGTTCCTTTGACATATCCTCTTCCCTTTTTACCTCCTGTATTGCATACAGTATAACTTGAAATTTGAATTTTGTACACCACGAATACCCATATACAAAAAAGGTGTCCAAAAGCTGTAACTCAGCCGATGAACACCTTTTATCCGTATCCTCTTTTATCTTATCTTAATCTGCTGCTGAAGATAGAAATCACTGGCAACATATTTACCGTTAATCTTTACTAATGGTACAGCTCTTATATAATAGCTTTTGCCTCTCTTAAATAACGTCTTTCCGCATTTATTAATCGTAACCTTTGTGGCACTTCCTTTCAGCGTCTTAAAGGTCTTGTAACCAGAGGACTTTTTCGTCGAAACAGATATCTTAATCTTGCCGTTTCCCTTTACCTTAGTCCATTTCAGATTGATTTTTCTGTTACCTCTGGTATATTTCCCGTTCATTTCACAAAACGCCCTATAGTCACTCCATGAACCATATATTCTCCCGTTATCGGTATCTACAAATGCTCTTACACGATATTTTAAATATCGGTTTTCCTTATAGAGAAAATAACTTGTTGAAGAACCGGTAGAAGAGTAGGCCTTAGCCCCTTCCATTGTCTGTTTATAAGCAGCCCCACCGGCATTCGTCAATTCAACCTCAAACCCGCTTCCCGAATAGAGCGCAACAACACTGATCTTATTTGAAAGACTAAGTACATTGTCGAGTCCAAAATTCTTTGTTGCAATTTTGGAGGTCAACAAATTCACTGTTACCGACTTAGGTGATGTATTGGCACTGTAGCCTGATGCAGATCGTCTTCCAGCAGCCACCTTATAATAGTTGCTCTGCGTATTGTTCATCGTAATTGTATAGCTTGTAGCAGGGGTTGTTGCAATCAAAGCATTGGAATAACCCTCATAAATGTAATACACATTCGCTCCCGGCGTCTGATACGATATCGTTGCACTGTTATCATTTGCACCGACAAACGCTACACCTGGCAAAGCCTCCGGTGTGGTTACCACCTCTAACGCCTTGCTATAGTTTGCGTAACAATTCTTACTGGTAGTACCATGTCCAACTCTTACATAGTATGTAGATCCGGCATTTAATCCAGTTGCAAGAGCATATGTATTCTCTGCAACATAATTACTCTTAACAATATTTTTAAATGCAGAATCTGTAGCGATCTGCCAGCCATAATACTTGGCGCCAGCCACTGCCTTCCACTCCACCCTTACAGAGGAGGTCGTGTCCCGTGTCTGTGTCAGATTGCTGACTGCCGCTTCGGAAGTAATTCCGGTAACCATAAATGCCATCGCCATTACAAAAACAGTAATGCAGCTTTTTAATAAATTTTTCATTTAGATACTCCTTTCTCCTTGTATACCTGCTTTTTGTTACAAAACTGCCTGCCTTTAGAATAACATAGCTATCCAAAAATTACAATCAAAACAACCACACTGGATTTTTCTTCCATCCTGTATCAAAGGATTATCTTTCTACTCCTGATGCCTAATTCTCTCAATCAGTGTATCCTTTTGCAGGTACCCACTCATAAGAGCAGACAATACCATCTGCATCACCAGCAAGATTCCAACCATGCACAGCAATTCCAATACCGGAACATGATAAATGTGTATTCCAATCACAAGGTCTGCCTTACATTTTGCCCATACCAGATATCCCAATACATTTCCAAAGGACAGTGCCACCACTAAGGTTCCCACCGTAAACACCAGCCCTTCCATCTGCAACATATGACCTAACTGTTTCTTCGTCATCCCGATTGCCTGTAAAATTCCCAGTTCTCTTCTTCTTGTAATAATACTGGTAATCAATGTATTTGCCATATTCATAAAACCAATAATCCCAATAATCCCAAGCAGGGAATAGCCCGTTCCCTTCGTCAGACCAATCGACAGCTCAGACATCCGGTAGGAATCCTGATAGGTCCCCATCGCATAATGCTCATCCTCTGCCGTAAACTGTTCCAATGCACTCTGTACAGAATCCAGCTTATCTTTTTCACAGCTCACCCAGACATCATCGGTCAGATTTTCTGTAAAATGCATGGCCTCCAACTGCTCCTCTGTCATAATGAAAGAGACCGGCATCTTTGCACAACCGACAATAGTAAAAGTCATCGGAATCTCTTTATCCCCGTCAAATAATGTAAGCTTTATCTCATCCCCAACTGCATATCCCGCCATCTCCATCCATGTACTGAATCCACATGCAATCTCATTATTTTTCATTTGTCCGTCATAATCCAGAAGACCCTGCTCCGTTTCCAGCTTCTGATAATCTTCTTTTGACAGCACAGTTATCTGATCATATAAATCCTGCTCTTCTTCACTCCCGGTTACCTTTTCTTTTAAAACCCGTATTCTATTCCTTGTTTCTACCTTCGTCACCCCATCTATCTGACGGATACGCTCAAGCTGCTCCTCCCCAAACAGATTCAGCTGCTGGACATGGTGCATGCTATTTTCCGGATATGCCTTATCATTTAATTCATAATTCAGTGTAAGATAAAAATCTCCTTTTTCTATATTACATCTGGCATCATATTCTGCATCCATGTTACCGGCTACGTTTGCGATCACTACAAACAGGATACATGAAAGTCCCATAGTAAAAATTGTCGTCAGCGTACGTTTCTTATTTCTTGCCAGATTGGACATAGTAAGGCGCATTACATTAATGGATGAATAACCATTCCGAGTCCCCTTCCCCTTTACACTATCCTCCTGATAGCGAAGTGCCTCCACCGGAGTAATTCCCGCCGCAATCCGCATCGGCTTTATCAGGGACAGATATACGGTAATAAAGGAAATAAGCACAGCAAACAGCATAAGAGGAAGAGAAAATACAGAAACCTGCTTTGCATTGGCTACGGACATTTCCTCATATATCTTCTCTTGAAACCAGGAAAACCCAAAGCTGGTAAACAGCAATCCAAACAGTGAGCCTGCTGCTGCCCCAATCCCTGTTAAAATCATGCCCTCCTTTAACAGAATATTTTTAATCTGTTTTTTTGTCGTACCAATCGCTCGAAGCTTACCGTACTCCTGAATCTTCTGGATCAGTCCAACATAAAATATATTGTAAATGACTAATACCGAAAACAGCACCACTAAAGCTGCAATTGCACTGCTGATACCGATTGTCTCCCAGCCCGGGTCCAGAACCCATATCAAATAACTGTTATTCGTTACCACTAAATTTTCATCCACTCCCAGGTCTGCTGCAAGTCTTTTTATCTTTTCCTTCATTTCATCTTCATTTAAACCCTCATCATTCTTTACCTTAAAAATCACATTATAATTCCGTTCCTCCTCGGGTATTGACTTTTCATAAAAAGCTTCCGAAATGTAGGCACCATACAGCTTAGCAATCTCATTCCTCTCCCCTTCTTCCCAAAAGCCGCTGATGACAAACTCGCTCTGGGTAAATTCCCTGTCTCCTATCCGGTAACGTAAGCTTACCTTATCACCAAGCTTTGGATCTTCGAGCCCTGCTGCCCTGAAAAATCCTTTCTGTCCTGCTATTTCATTTTCCTTTACAGGAAATTTCCCTTCTGCAGGTTCAACATGTCCAAGCCGGCGTGCTGTATCATCTGCATAAGACAGAACCCCATCTGCTTCTCCAAAAGAAACCACGGCCAGACTTCCGTTCCTTCCCACATCATAAAATTCTCCATGAAGCCTGACTTTTTCATAAATTTCCTTACCGGCTCTTACAAACCCGCCAAAATGCTCTCCATAAAGAATACCTGAATTTAATTTGTTTTCTTTGATTACTCCATAAGCAAAAAGTGCGATCATTGTCAGCAGCATCGTGGTCAGCATAATGGAAATACTAATCAACAGGGTTCTGCTTTTATTCTCCTTCAAATTCGCCACTGCAATCTTTGTTGTCGTCTTCATTTACGCCACCACCTTACCGTCTTCAATGACAATGATTCTGTCTGCCATCTGCGCAATCTCTTCATCATGGGTAATCATCACCAGTGTCTGCCCGTATTTCTTTGCAGACATTTTAAGAAGACTGATCACCTCGTTCCCAGTTTTGGAATCCAGATTTCCTGTAGGTTCGTCTGCCAGAATGATGTCCGGCTTAGAGGCTATGGCTCTGGCAATCGCCACCCTCTGCTGCTGTCCGCCGGATAACGTATTAGGCAGGTTTTCCTTTTTTTGTTCCAGCTGCAGTGTATTCAGGATATCCTTTACAAATGCGTAATCTACAGCCTTCCCATCCAGTCCGATTGGCAGCACGATATTTTCCCATACATTCAGAGAGGATACCAGATTAAATGCCTGAAAAACAAATCCAATCTTTCTTCTGCGGAATACCGCAAGCTCCTCCTCTTTCAGCTGAAAAATATTCTCATCACCAATAAACACCTCGCCACTGGTAGGAACATCCAGCCCTCCCAGCATATGAAGCAGAGTACTCTTTCCGGAGCCCGATTTTCCTATAACCGCAACAAATTCCCCCTTCTGAATCTCTATGCTGGTATTGTCAATGGCTCTTACCTCGTTTTCCCCTTCCCCATAAAATTTGCATAAGTTTTCTGTTCTCAAAATTGTATTCATCCTTATTTTCCTTCTTTCAAATATTATGTTTTTATCATAAACTTTGATTCTTTCATTTTACTTTCAAAAAGAGAAAAAAGTCTTACGGTTTCGTAAGACTTCTATAGTTTTTTATGCTTTTTCTCTTTCTGAACCCATACCAGACTATAATTTCTTCAGCACCTTCATCACTCCGTTATTGTCATTAGAAGCGGTAACATACTTTGCCAATACCTTCAAATCCGGATGTCCGTTTTCCATACAATAGCTTTCTCCGCAGCTTTTAATCAATCCGACATCATTCAGATAATCGCCAAACGCCATGGATTCTGCTTTGTCAATTTTGTATTTCTTTTGAATAGCCTCCACCGCAATTCCCTTGTTTACCGTCCTGTTAGAAAGGTCTATCCAGCTGTCTCCTGAAAGTACTGCCGCCAAATGCTCCTTCAAACCGGCAAAATACTGCATGGCAGGCTCTGCCTTCCTCTCATCTACGAAAATAGCAATCTTCACAACTGTGTCCTGCAAAGCAGCTTCATAGAGATTATCCACCACTCGTAGCCGGGCATAATACATGGCTGCTTCCCGGTAAATGTTTTCCTCTGCCTGCTTCATATAGGCAGATTCGGCCCCACAGACAATCGGCGTTAATCCTTCCATATTCTCAATCAATGCAAGACATATACGGATGTCTTCTTTTGCCATTTCATTGCTATATATTATTTTGTCCTTTTCAAAAACAAAGCCGCCATTTTCCGCCACATAAATCAGTTCATCCTTAATGGATACAAAATCCTTAACCAGAGTGTAATATTGCCTTCCACTGGCAATCACTGTCTTAATGTCAGGATGATTTCTCACCCATTCCATAAAATCCGGTGGCAGCTGCTTATTACTGTCTAATAAAGTTCCATCCATATCTGATGCTACAAGCTTAATTTTCATTGTATTGTCCTCCTGTCATTACTGGATATCATTGCAGCGGCAGCATAATAGAAAAAGTGCTTCCCTTCGGCTCCTTTTTTCCTCTCGAAATCACCACCACAATATTTCCGCCCTGTTCCTCTAATATTTTTCTTGTGAGATAAAGTCCAACACCGGACCCCTCTGCCTGTCTGACCACCTCATGCTTCCCTCTGTAAAATCTCTGAAAAATACGATTGACCTCATCTTTTTTTATTCCAATCCCCTCATCCCTAATTTCAATCTGCAGGAAATAAAGCTGCTTTATCAGCTTAATCCGAATTTGGGAATTTGCCGGACTGTATTTAACTGCATTGTCTAATACATTCACAATTGCCTCCCTTGTCCATTTTACATCATGCGGCAAGAAAAGCTTCTGATTATCTTCTTCCTCACTCTCAATCGCAATTTCTATCCCCTTTTCCTCGGCCTTCATATATACCTGATTCACGGCCTGTACCACTGTATCAAAAATATTATTCCGTTCCTTATGAATCTCAATCATCCCTGCTTCCATGCGGGAAATATTGACCAATGCTCCTAACAATCCCTCCAGCGAAACAACCTGTTCACCTAAGCGTTCTAAAAACTCCTTCTTCTCTTCTGTCTTCAGGTTCTCATCCTCTAACAGCTGGAAACACATTTTGATCGATGCAACCGGAGTCTTCAGCTGATGAGATAAATCCGTTATCATTGCCTTCGTATCCTCTTTTTCCAGCTCTATGCGCTGCTCATTTAATATAATTTTTTGTCCCAGCGAATTCAGCTGCATATAAATGCGGTTTTTGGTTCCCTCTCCGAAGGCTTCGGTTAAATATTCATATTGACCATTGTAAAACCGCTCTAAAATCTCTCCTATTTGCTGAAATTCTCTCTCCCTGCTTTTCTTCATCAGTTGTAAAATACTGTAGTATAATAAAAAAAGCAGCAAATACAGCGCCAGATAAAACACTGCCAGCTTTCTGGCATATTCCTTTGTCCGTCCGGTAAATACGGATACATAATCTCCATCATACCCGTATTCCTCTAAAACACTCAGACCCTGTCTCACTGCGTCCGGATTGTCTGTCCCTTTCAGCATATCCGCGGCAACCTGTTCATAAGATATCCCCTGCCGCAGTTCTCCTAACATTTGGTATACCATATCAACATTTTCTTCCTCATGCCTCTGTTCGCTTCTAATCTGCACAAGGTAAGAAATCGTCAGTACGACAAACAAAACCAGCATATATATCAAAAGATAACCTTTAATTTCCCACTTTTCTCTTATTTCCATCACGCTTTTCCTTCCAAATTCCTATCTACGAAAGCAGGACATCCATATCCCAAAGATATCCTATTCCCCGTACATTCCGGATATACACCGGCTCTGATGGATTATCCTCAATTTTTTCCCTCAATCTACGGATGTTGACTGCAATTGTATTCTCCTCTACGAACTCTCCGTTAATGTCAAACAGCCTCTCCAGTAATTGATTTTTTGAAAGAATCTGCCTGGGATGCTCCATCAGTGTAAGAAGCAGCCGCAATTCATTTTTGGTCAGGGAAACATCCTTGTCATTCACCAATACTTTCATTTCTGTGTTCAAAAACACCGCGGCTCCTGAAACCATTTTTTCCTCGCTGCCGGACAT
>CAMWYM010000090.1 GCA_947178475.1 uncultured Clostridium sp.
GGAAATTGACTGTATGACCGCAGTATTCAAGCCGTTCCAAAATATCCGCAACCGTCCTTGCCGCCCATTTATGTGGAACAGCAGGAAGGGCAGAGGTCTTTCTGCCTTTTGCTTGCCAATGCTCTGTTGGCGTTTTTATACCCTCCGAAAAAAGAATATTTGCTATCTGTGTCGGTCCGTATCCCTCAACGCATAAGTGGGATATTTTGCGTACAACTTCGGCGGCTTCTTCGTCAATCAACCAATGGGCAGGCTCGGCTTCGTTCTTCTTATAACCATAAGGGATAACCGTTGTAAGCGGCTTCCCCGACATGCCTTTATTTTGGAATACCGCCCGCACTTTTTTTGAGGTATTCTTGGCGTGCATCTCATTGAACCAGTCCTGCACTGGGAGAAAATCGCTCAATCCGTCTTTTGTGTCGATATTGTCCATAATGGCAATATAGCGGATGCCCAGACGGACAAAATCTTCTTCCAATAGCTGGCCGACAACAAGGCGGTTTCTGCCAAGCCTTGAATGGTCTTTGACAATAATCGTTCCAATTTTCCCTGCTCCGGCAAGCTCCATCAGTTCCATAAAAGACGGTCTTGTGAAACTGACACCAGAATATCCGTCATCCACGAAAAATTGGGTATTGGGAAATCCGTTTTCCGTTGCGTATTTTCTGACGATGGATTTTTGGTTGGTAATGCTGTTGCTCTCCCCCTGAAGCATATCATCACGGCTAAGCCTACAATAGAGGGCAGTAATTTTTTCTGACTGTCTGTTCAAAATAAACTCCTTTCCGACAGTCGGATATGATGTTTGTAGTGATGTTATTCTACCATATCTGCCGTCTTACTTCAACGCTTTAAAGCGTGAATTTAAAATATTTTTACACTTCTATGCTAATATCCGATTGACCTTGGTTATCATATCTTCCCTTTGTTCCCTATCGAAGTGGGCACAGACGACATAATAAATACCATCCATTTCCTTTACAAAATCTAAATCTTTTGGTTTTGAAATTTGCTCGAAGAAAGCAAGTCGCTTCTCCTTCGGCATATCTGCAAGCATATCGTAAATGTTATTGATTGCCTCTCGGATAGTGGTGTCTTCGATAAATTGTTCCTTTGTTGTTTCATCTATATAGCTGTCCATATACAATAATCCTCCCATGAAGAATAGAGTGAGAGAAAATATCCCTCACTCTATAGTCCTTGAAAAAGCTGAAAATTGCCCTCTAACGCTTAAAGGCTTTCAGCTTTTTCCGCAGGTGGTCTAACCTTGCATAGATAGCACCCGTTGTCAGACCGACAAGCGGTGCTATCTCCTTTGTGGAATAGCCCTGCATTTTCAGCAGGACAATTTGCAGGGTACGCTTGTCCACCGTAAGTAATACTCGATACAAATTTTCGTTTTCAATCTCGTCCAATAAATCTGTAACCGAATGTACCTCTGCCTGTCGTTCAGTGTCTGCCATTCCCTCAAGGTATTCCCCGACATCGTTCAGATAGCGGTAAAACCGTCTGGTTGCATTAAAATCCGCCCTGTCATAGATACGGATTTCCTCAATGGTATCCTCGTCAACACCGCATTTCCGTAAAATCGTTTCCTCAGCTTCTTTCCAGATACGCCATTTGCGTTCTTCCCGTCCATGGTTATATGCCATTATGATTTCCTCCAATCTGAATTTTGAAAAATCGTTAAAATCCAGATGTAGAGGGCGGAGAGCGGCAGCCCACGCCAGAAACCGCCTTATGGCGTATTCTTACAAAAAGCGACAAAAGAAAAACCGCAAAGGCTGTCATACCTTTACGGTTTAAGGAGAGTTTATTTCTATTGTGTAGAAATTTAGCTTCTACTTTTGAGGTACAAAGCCCCCATGCGTTGACGAGGATTTTTTTAACAGGTTATCCGCCCATCCTCGATATGGTATATGTACATAGAAGCCGCTGCCTGCAGGCAATAAAAATCCCTCCAAACTTCAAAACGAAGTCGGAGAGTGTTCAGAGCATGACAAAACAGCTCACCGAAACATCGTTTTTTTATTCGGTGGGCTTGTCCTACCTATGAATATATAAAAGAAAGAGCCGACAAACTGCGATTGCTCACAAGTTTATCGGCTCTGCGTCTTAGCGTCTGGCTCTTTGATGATTGTACTTGATTATGTGTTTAGTGATTTCCGTGGATAAAATGAAAATCGCAGCAGTTAGCACCTTCTCCGAGTGTCCTGCTCGTTCAAATCTAATTTTAGGTTCATATCCAGAAAAGGCAGTTATATCACTCTGACAAAAAACTGTACATAGTTCGGGACAACAATATTTTTCACACATATCTCTGTAAAGGCAACGAGCTATATCAAAATGGATTTCATTACTATCATTTCTTTTCCATTCTACAGTAAAGCCTTCTATTGGATACTTTTTCTTCATATGTGATTTTGCAAACATCTTAAATAAGCCGTATGTAAAGGGCATTTTTTTAAGCTTGGCATTTTCTTCTGCCATATTGCGTGCATGATGCTGTATTTCCTTATGAGCTATCATAAGTGCTTCTTCTTGCGTAAAATCATTTTCTATAAGGGTTAAATACATACTTATCGTTGGTAACAGCCTTTCAAAAACATGCTCATTTATTTCATGATTTTCAGATTTCATCTCTTTCTCACATAGATTAGCAAATTTTTTGCACATTAAGGCATAAAACTGTTTACCCTGTTCATTTCCATATTCTTTAACTAAATCGTCATATAAAAATCTGATATGTGTTTCCTTGTAGTCCATACTGTTTTCTCCATTTCATACAATAGTTTACTTGTCTGGATTTTCCACGACTGTTTTTACTCCAATCAATATTTCCTGCTTGCACTTCGAGCAGGAAAGTGGAAGCATTAAAACTGTAATTAAGCCGAATAGCCAGAAATGAAAGAGCCAATGAGCTATGAGTTACCTCACTTGTTTATTCTGCGGCTTAGCGTCTGGCTCTTTGATGGTTTTAGATAATATAGCTCTAATTGCCCCTTTGGCGTGAATACGAACTACACTAACATCATCGTGCGTTGCTATATATTCTAATTTTTCTAAATATGGTCGCACAAGCTCAGGCGTTCGTTTTCCTAACACCCGAAACATCTCTGGTGCTTCTATTCGGACTCTTTCGTTTTCATCGTTAAGAAGCTCTGCAAATATTGGCAAACAATCTTCATACACCGTTGGTGTATTTGTTGCAATGTTTTCAGAAGCCCATATAAAACTCAACCGTACATTAGAGCTTTTATCTCCTGCCAAGATAAATAGTTCCTTAAAATAAGGGGCAACAAGTTTGTAATCTGCTCTGCCAATTCGTCCTAAAGCATTAGCTGTACGCTCTCTTAATAAATCATTTTCCGAAACGATAAAAGAAGCAATTTCTTTTGTATATGGTGCGATTTCCTGCGGATATATCAATCCCATCTCTCCAAGCAACCACATTGCTTTAGCCGTTATTTTAGGAGATTGATTTTTAAGTAAAGAAGCTACATAGGGGATATTTTGTTTCCAAATAGTTTTATCTTTTGTCAGTTGACCAAGTTCACGATATAATTGTTCATCCATAAGCGTTGTTTTCACCTTTCTTTTCGATTCGCTCTCACATTCGCAATAAATACTACAACAATTATGCACAATGAAATGATGCTTGCTATTGTTGAAGAAATTGTCATTTTGGGAAATTGTTCAAATTTCAACATATAGGTCACAAAGGCATTAGGGAGATTCACAAAATATGCAACAATCAAGTTGTTTCCAGAAAGTTTATAAGCAGTAGCAAACCCAATTCCAACGGCGAACAGCAAAAGAATATCCTCAAAGATACGAAATCTCGGATATCCCACATGATAAAGCGAAAACATCAATCCAGAAACCAGAATTGCGGTTATGGAGCCAAATTCTTTCTCGAACTTATTTTGGAAAAATCCACGGAATAAAAACTCTTCAAAAAAGGTTGTCATAATCAATGGCACAATCCCCAAGGGGAGCAAATTCCACGGAATAATCTCGCCATTAACTGCTTTTGGAATAATCTGTCCTCCAACAGAAAAAACAACAAATACTACTAATATGAAAATTTGCTTTTTTCCAAGTGTCTTAATTCCAAGGAAGTCAAATACATTTTCCTCTTTCCGTAATAAGAAAAGAGGGATTAAAAAGCTAAGCAATATACCATACAGGACATTATAGAAGCAAAAATAGTATATCGGTTTAAGAAGCAAATTTGCACAGCCGACACAAAGCACTAATAGTACTTCTAATGTTGATGCTATAAAAATTGTTTTTATCTTATTCATTCTGCTTTATTCTCCTGCTTTTTGTCAAAAACTTCGATGACCGTTACTTGGAATTTTTTTGTTTCAATCAATGTTTCCTGTTTACACTTCGGACAGTATAGAGGAAAATTCAAAAGAACAGTATCTTCTCTGATTTGATTACGAGTTTTATTGCCACAAACGGGACAGAATATCCATTTCATTTTTACCATTCCAATACCTCGCTATCGCTCTAAAAGAATAAGTTGCCCATAGCCTTATAAATAAAAGGAACATACAAGCAAAATAATGTAAAGCGTTCCCATAATCCTTCATACTTCAAAATAGTATTTTGAAATTGTTCTTTATCTCCCATAACAAAGCAGGCGAAGAAAATAAGAGCTAAAACAAATGAGCTTATACTGATAATACCCTCAATTATGTCTTTTTGCTTAAATGATACAATTCCATTTAAAAGCGGAAAAAATAATAGAGCCATAAAACCGATTGCAGCACCTGCACCATGTATCTTTGAAGCGGTAGTAACCATTTCTTTGCTTTCGTTTACACTGAAAAATCCAGAAATAAGCCCTGCCCCAACAGCAAAAATCCCAATCGAAAGAAGCATGAAAGTCGCCAAAACAGGAAATTTTGCTCTTGATGACATAAAGTATGTACCTGCTATATATGTTAAGAAACCGCCAAGCCAGACAAGCCATAAATTATAAATCAGTCGGACAGGACTTTGCGGACTACCTAAAGCACTCATAACCATTATCTTACCGTTGTATTCAGAATAAAATTGTTCCAGTATCCACGGAACAATAAATTCGCCCATGATTGTGAATAACAAAATTGTATTAACCACCCGATTGTCTGCTATGTTCCTCATTTCGTTATTCTCCTAATATTTCTCTATGCTTCCTTGAAAGTTATGAGCTTTTTCCAACAGCGGTCCTTTTGCACCCATAGTAAAGGCAATATCACTGCTACGAATAGATAGCAACTCCATTCCAGATTGTAGTTCTAAGACCGCCAAAGTGCTATGTGGCAATTTAATCACACCATTTTTATCAATATCAAGCCAAGCATATTTACGCCCTTTATATTGCATAAACTCACCCTCTGAAAGCAAACAATCCCTTAATACAGGACAATCCTCTAAAATATGCTTTAACTTTGAGTTTGACAGCAACGAATATGTAGTAATGCAAAAACCTCCTGTTATTTTGCTTCCTGTAAAGATAATAACTTTCCCATCTCGTGTTGCATCATACTCCAACAATGCTTGTGGTGGAATATGAATTGTTAAATCTGGGCGTATAACAGAAAGCCCAAATACAAATTTACCTCCTTTATTAAGCTGTGGCATAAAAACCTCCTTTTCAAGTATTCCATTTTCAAGTTGATTGTGGTATGATAGTAGTGTTTATTAAAACTACTTTATATATAAAGTACTACAAATACGAAGAAATGTCAAGGAGGAAACCGGATGTTATCAAAGCCTGCCACTATGCTTTTAGGTCTTATTTATGAAAAACCACTTAACGCATATGAGATAATAAAACACTTAAACTACATGAATGTAAAATGGTGGTTTAACATCGCTGATTCAACCGTATATTCTACGCTGAAAACTCTCGAAAAAAAGGAGTATATAATAGGCACAACCGAAAAAGTCGGGAATATGCCAGACCGTACTGTTTATAGTCTTTCTGACAAGGGGAAAGACGAATTTATAGCTACACTAAGGACATCCATCTTGAAATTCAATTATGATACAAACATCTTTTCTATTGCTGCTTTCTTTCTAAATACTTTTTCGCCTTGTGAACAGCGAGAACTTTTGCAAAAACGCCTTAAGGCTTTACAGAAATACCGTGAAGGGATTGAAAAACAAATCAATCCTTTGTGGGAAAACGAGGTTTCTGCTATTCATTCCGCAAATGTAAAACGGATGATTGATTTAGTAGACGCTGAAATAACAGGAACAAATCGTTTGCTTGATAGCTGCAATAAAAACGCATAGTCCTCCCCACAAATTTATAAAGAGCCGATGAGCTGTGAGTTACCTCACAAGTTCATCGGCTCTTTACATTTTAATAGGGTCTTAGGGGAAAACCCCTAACAAGCGAATTTGGATAACCAGATTCAGTGCTTGGTAAGACCATTAGCTACATGAGTTTACTTTAAAACATTATTGCTGAGATGTTGGATTGCTTCTGTCCCAGTTTTCATAATCAATTATTAAAATTATTTCTTGTAAACTTTGTCGCATTTCAAATCTGAAACCATCTATTTCTTTCTTTTTAGCAAAAAAACGGCGATTGTGAGCACTTAAATCTCCATATTTTTTGACTAGTTTTATATGTTTCTCTAAATTACGGCTAACTGACCAGTGATTACATGATATAAATATAGGAATTAAATCACTTAAATAATAAAAGTTTCCGTTCATATCTTTAATCTCATTAGCACTACTATGTCTTTCAAAACATTCAATTATTAGCGTTTCAAATAACTTTCGCATCATTACAAGACATGCATCGTACAACTTTGTATCATAACAACAACACATTTGTTCTGTCATTTTTTTAATATAAAAAGGAGCACCCTCCACTATAGACAAATCTATCAAGTCATTACTTGGAGCATTAGGAATATCATCCCGAATTGCATTTGCTATTGCTTCCTTCTTTTGTCTTGTCAACAAATATCCAGATTTTCCTTTTATAAAAATGGCGTTTTTTCCACTAGAATTTCTACTCAAATATGCTGAAACATTTGAATACGGAATTAAAGATAAATTCTCATAACAATTGTATACCATTTTGGGCGTAACTGGTTGCTGGCTTTCATCACAAAGATAATATACAAAATACGGTATCATGTCACTTGGTGATAAGTTGATAAAATTAGAAATATTCTTAATAAAATTATCTAATGAGGTGCTCAATTCTTATCTATTCTCCTTTAGGTAAATCGTGTTCAATAAAATTAGTTCCTATAATGGTCATTGAGTATTTTCCATCTTTTCGATTTATATAACCATACTTTGAACTAGAAGTATCCGTTAAATTTTGCTGCAAATTATTTGGAATACGATAATTCATAGACTTATAACAGGTAAAAATATGGTCAATAGTTATTCCGTCAATTGCCAATATCGTTTGAAGATAATATACAAATGCCGCAGTTTTTTGAACATTAGTAACCGGATTTTTCTCTTCCATAAAATTTTTAAGGCTCATATTTGAACTATTTCCACTCAAATCAAGGTCTTTCAATAATTGAAAATTATTTGTTGCACTTCTTTTTTTACTTTTATGCGAAACTTGTGAAATGACAGGTGCTTGTCCTTTAACGTCTATTTTTTCTGGTGCGATTTCTAAATCTTCCTCAGTATTTGAAACATTTACTTCGTTTTCATCAAAATGAGTTTCGCTTAAGAGTCCTAATCCATTATCCCTAATATCGCAAAAAACCTTATATACAAGCTCACCATCACCTTGAAGCAACATATCCATTTTCCCTAATGATAATTTTATTTGTAAATCGCTCATAAAATCAATTCCCTTCTTCAAATTTATTTAAATATATTATATACCTTAAGAATCAATAAATCAAGTCAATCAATGAGATTGAATTCATATCAAGCAAGATTGAAACTTTGAATTTGATATTCTATAAAGTATTATAAATTCATAAAGACGAGGTATCACACTTACATTTTTCAAAAAATGGCAAATCTCAAAAACGGCATTAGCCTTATACCAATGCCGCCATTGTAATTAATCGTAAATTAGCCCTGCAAAAATGATTTCTTCTGCCTGCTGTTTAATACAATTCATGAATTGTGTCCATTTTATAGGATTATTCTCTTTTAATTGCTCGGTAATGCCTTGGGCTTGTTTCATCTGCTCTACAATCCGAAAGACACGCTCTTGTGCTTGACTGTCGATTTCAACAAGGTACTCATTAAGTTTTCCGCTTGTAAGTAGGTTTATATAAGTTATTCTACGGTAATGTTGTAGATAATACAAATGTTGCTGTCCATAAATACCGATTTCAAAATTTCCTGTGTATGGCATTTCAAGATTAGGAATTGCATGATCGCTTTCTTTTCGGTATGTACCACCAAATTGTTCAAATAATGATTTCATTGTGGATTCCTCCAGTGTATTCAGTTATTTCTACAAATTCATCATATCCAACCGTCTTTACAAATTCTCTAAAATGCCATAAGGGACACTTCCTTATGTGAAGTGTCCCTTAAGAGTCCCATTTCGTAAGTTCCTGCCGCTTCCCCTCATGCCTCGCTAAACTGTTCCTTCCCCACCATGCAAAGGGGACACAGGAAATCCTCCGGAATATCCTCCCATTTCGTTCCCGGTTCAATCCCACACTCTGGGCTTCCCTTCTCCTCATCATATATCCATCCACACACATCGCATATATACTGCATCGCTAACTCCTTTCCTACATACTATATAGATATTTGCGAAACTCTTTATTTCCAAAACAGAGTTTCGCAATCACCTAATTTACTACAGTATCGGACTCTCTGCTCTTGCTTTAAGCCGTTCCCATCTTCTGTCCACCTCTGACTGGATTTCCTCTACAATATCCCTATACTGCTCCTTTCCTAAGTGCTTTGTTCTTCCCATCATCGTAAGCCAGTCAAGCACCGGTACTTTTTTGTTTAACTTTTCCGGATTATAGCTTAACTCAGTAATTCCACCCTCTATCTCAAACAGAGGAAAATAACAGCTGTCCACTGCCGCCGCAATGACACTCCTCTCTGTATTAGGCTTGTCATTCCAGTTTAACGGACAGGCTGACAATGCCTTAATATAGGCAGTTCCGCATTTATTCGCATAATACTTTGCCTTTGCGGCCTTCTTAATAAAGTCTGACGGGTTTGACTCCGCCACCGTTGCCACATAGGGCAGATTTGTTGCCGCCATCATCATCGGAGAATCCTTGTGAAAAAATTTCTTTCCATACTGATTTTCCCCGACATGGGAGGTTGCACTTTTTGCCCCCTTAGGTGTGGAATAAGACAACTGATATCCGGTATTCATATATCCGCCGTTGTCATATTCAAAAATAATCAGCCGCTCATTGCGAATTGCTGTTCCAAGTGCAGAGCCCATACCGATATCCATACCGCCGTCACCGCTGATCATCACAAAGGTGATTTCCCCCTCAGGATATTCCCCTCTTTTCTGACGCTGGTGAAACATCTCCACCAGTCCTGACAAAGTTGCCGCACCATTTTGAAACAGATTGTGGACATAAGGTATTTTAAACGCTGTCTTCGGATATGAGGTAGTTACCACCATACCGCAGCCGGTATGGAACAAGAGCACAACATTGCCTTCAATACCCTTTAGCAGCAGATTTACGTTTACCGGTATTCCGCAGCCCGGGCAAGCTCCATGCCCCGGCGCCAGACGTTTTGGCATAGCCGTTACCTCATTGATACGTCCACCGTTTACGGTCACCCTGCCACAAATGGGTATTGCCTGCTGTATGCTGTCATCCGTATTTTTCACATTGTCTCCTTCTGTATCTATATCACTGTCCTTGACCTCACTCTGTGCAACCGTACATCCCGGTGATGCCCTCTCCTCTGTAATCGGTGCAAAATATTCCGGCATCTGAAATTCGGCATTTCCCGGATAAACACCGAGATAATCAAAGGCTTTCAGCTGCTCATCATAGCCTGAAAGCAGAAGCCTTCTTGCATCCTGCTCATAGAAGTCCTTACCTCCAAGACCATAAATGCGGCTGATTATCCGTATCTGTGCCTGCCTTTCCTGCAGCATTGCCTTAAGCTCCAAGGAAAGGTTTCCTCCTCCAGCACCATAGCTGTCCTGCCGGTCTGCCACTATGATTGTCGTTGCGTGCTTACACATTTCATAAAGTGCATCCGCTGGATAAGGGCGCAATATATTGGTAGTAAATACACCAACCTTTTTTCCCTCCTTGCGCAATGCATCTACCGCCACCCTTGCAGTGTGGTAGGCAGAACCCAGTATATATAGCAAAACCTCTGCATCCTCAGTCTGATATCCCTGTACCAGCTCATAATGCCTTCCGGTCAACTCCCAGTACTCCCGGAAAATATCAGCAGCCTCAGTCAACGCCTGCTGCATAGCTAAATGAAGCTGATACTTATTGTTTAAAACATCCGGCTCATTCATATAAGAACCAATACTTACCGGGTGTTCCAAATCAAGAGCAGAGTATTGCGCCCTGTAATCACCGACAAAGCGGCGCACAGCCTCATCATCTGCAAAAACCATACTGTTACGCTTTTGATGACTGGTAAAAAACCCGTCAAAGGCTACAATAACCGGAAGTTTTACCGTCTCAGCAAGCTTAAGACCGCAAAGATTGAAATCATACACCTCCTGAGGGGTATTGGCAAACAAAATCAGCCAGCCGGTATTTAACGTATACATGATATCACTGTGGTCCCCCTTGATACAAAGCGGACCGGATACCGTACGGCATGCCACATTCATTACCATTGGAAAACGGGTTCCCGACTGCACCGGAAGCTGCTCTAAGGCATATAAAAGCCCATTGGCACTTGTAGCGTTAAACACCCTGCCCCCCCCTGTAGCAGCTCCATAACAGATTCCTGCAGCACTGTGCTCTCCCTCTGCAGCAATCAGAGCTATATCATGCTCTCCATCGGCCTTCATCTGGTCAAGAAATTCAGCAATCTGGGTGGATGGTGTGATTGGATAGTAACCCATTACATGATAATTAATCTGCTTTGCCGCATATGCTGCAAGCTCATTTCCGCTCTCAAATAAAAGCTTTTGTTCTTCCTGTCTGTTCTCTTTTTCCACTACATCAGCCCTCCATCCACTCTTTTTTCTGTTAAATAGGATTCACTGGTAACATAGGAATTAGCGCCTACCTTTTCATACTGTAAATGCTCTGGCTTCAGCTCCTGATTTTTCATGGCATATTCCGGCTCCGGGTGCTCGCGCTCCACACCCATCACCAGTGCATTAGTGGGACAGACCTCCACACATCTGAGACAACCCTTGCAGTGATGATAATCAAGCCCCATATTCACCATTGCTTCCTTCCCCTTGTACTCTCCTCTTGCAAACTGGAATACCATATCCGGACAGGTGGTATCACAAAGCCCGCAGTTAATACATCTCTCCTTGATAAACAAAGGAATGTATCCCTCTCTCGACGGTGAAAGGTCATTGGAAACCGTAGAGCCAAAACAGGGATTAACTCCGCCAATCGGAGCATTCTCATATCCCCACTCATTCTGCAGCTCCTGATAGGGAACCGGTTCATATCCTTTTTCCCCACTGGTATGTTCAGCTGCAAAATGCTTCTTTGTGAGCTGCTCATATCCGCGCCTGATTCCCACCAGATTTGCCTCTAACATTGCCGGATATTTCCTGCCAATGGATTCCCTTGCAATATCAAGTACTGCCTCCAGTGGAATAAATCCCGATACCCTAGCAATGGCACCTAACATGACCATATTAATTCTGGTTTTTTCCTCCATGGCAATCTTTAGGGCATCAATACAATAAATGGTTCCGGCATACAAGCGAAGCTTCTCTCTAATCTGCTCCGGAGTTGCATCCGTATTTACCACAATTCCCGTATCCTCAGTCACGCCGGCTGTCACCGCACTTTTACCAATCATCGCCTCATGAAATAATCCCAGTATATGTGGTGTCTCCACTGGAGAATTGATACCGATTTCGTTATCCCTGTCGCTGTACCGGATAAATGCTTTCACCGGTGACCCTCTTTTCTCGGAACCGTAGCTGGAGAAGCTAGCGGCATTCAAATTCATATAAACCGCACCCAGCTCGCCTAACATCTTACCGCATAGATTTGCCCCCAGACCACCGATACTTTCCAGCCGAATTTCATAATATCCGTTTTCATTGGTTTGGGGCAACTTTACCTGATATGCCATACTGTCAACCTCTTTTCCTGTCATATTTATTGTACTAGTACGGAAATATTTTCATAAAT